>CBIHPJ010000478.1:0-7186 GCA_966211295.1 uncultured Myxococcales bacterium
GCGGCCTTCTTCGCCGACTTCGCCTTCAGCGCGACCTTCTTCTTCGCCGCGGTGGTGTTCTTCGCCGCGGTGGTGTTCTTCGCCGCGGTGGTCTTCTTCGCCTTGCTGCCGGACTTCGCCTTTTTCTTCGAGCGGGCCTTGGCCATAGGGCGCGGGACGCTATCCCCCGGTCAAAGGCACTGCATGGGAAATGTGAGCGCCCCTATTTCCTGAGCAAGTGTGGGTGCTTGTCGTTAAGCGAAGAGCCCCCATGTCGAAGCTCTCCGTCACCGTCTGGTCTGATTACGTCTGTCCCTGGTGCTTCATCGGCCTCACCGAGCTCCGGTCACTCGAGAAGGAGTTCGAGTTCGAGGTGCAGTGGATGCCGTATCTGCTGCGGCCCGAGGCGCCTGAAGAGGGCTGGGAGCTGCCGGATCGCATCAAGTCGTTCATCAACGATCCGAACAATCCGCTCACCGTTCGCGCGAAGAAGTTGGGCGTCACCATCAAGCACCGGCTGCAGGTGCCGAACAGCCGGCGCGCGCACGAGTGCACGGAGTACGCGCGCTCGAAGGGGAAGATCGATCCGTTCCATCATCACCTGATCGAGCGCTACTGGTCGCACGGCGATGATTTGCACGACTGGGCCGTGCTGGAGAACGCGGCCGTGGTCGCGGGCCTCGATCCGAAGGAGATGCGGTCCGAGGTCGAGGCCGGGAAGTGGAAGCAGAAGATGGAGGACGGGATCGCTGCGGCGCAGGAGATCGGCGTGAGCGCGGTGCCGACTTTCATCGTCGGGAACAAGTTCGTGATCCAGGGCGCGCAGGACGGTGGCGTGTTCCGACAGGCGTTCCAACGACTGCAGAGTGAGAAGCCTTGACGGCGGTGGTGGCGTGGGGAGCAAACTCCGCGCTCATCGCGAGCGGGCCCCGCGATCGCGAGCTTTCTGGTTCGAAGGCACCGGGCGATGCCGCGTGATTTTCCGCGAAGGGGTGGAACTCGTGATCTTTGTTGCTCAGAGCAACTGTGATCATGCGTTGGACCCCTTCGCTCATCGCCCCGCCCACTCAGTGAAGAAAAGTCCGTGGTGAGAGGCCTGCTCGGGTCGAGCGCGGACTGAGCCCTCAGCACCTGCCACCCTCAGGGCTACCCCGAAATCACCAGTCGAACGACGAACGGAGCATGCTCACCCTGCTCCTCGTCACGCTCGCCCACGTTCCGCCTCCGCAGCCTGAGGTCAGATCCCCCGACGCTCCGCCCACCATCGTGGTCACGGGAGTCGGTCGCGTGGTCGCCGCACCCGACAAGATCGACGTTCTCATCGCCGTTCAGCCCGAAGTGGCGAGCGTCGAAGCTTCGATGAAGGAGAACGACTCGCGCCTCAGCGGCGTGATGACCGCCACGCGCGGCGCCGGTATCGCCGCGAACGACGTGCAGCTTTCAGGCGTCTCCTTCAGCGCGCGAGATGAGTACGACCCCACGGGCCGGATCATCCGCGGCCAGAAGTACCTCGTGCGGAAGGACTTGGTGATCTGCCTGCGCGCGCCTTCGAAGCTCGACGCGCTGCTGGTCGAGATCGCGAAAGCCAAGGGCATGGTGCAGCGGATTGATTTCGCCGCCGAGGCGCTGCGCACCGCGGAGGAGTCGCTGCCCGTGAAGGCCGTGGAGAACGCGCGCGCTCGCGCGGAGAAGATGGCCGCTCCCGTGGGGGCGACGATCGGGCGCGCCTTGAAGATTCGCACCGTGCAGCCCGCGACCGGAAACCGCGGAATGGAGACGTACTCGACCGGCGGCGGGACGAGCGTTGGCGGGGCGGCGACGGGCGCCCTCACCTCGCAGTGGCACGTGGAGGTCGAGTTCGAGTTGCTCGCGAAGAAGTGAGGCTCAACCCTGGGGGCGAGCGGGCGGCACCCGGCGCGGAGGGACATTCACCAGCGGCGGCACCGGACAGTTGGTGCACGGCCCTCGCAACGCGACGCGCAACACCTGGCCCACGCGAAGGAACGCGCCCTCGAGGTGATTGCCCCTCTTCAACTTCGACACCGAGCTGCCGTAGCGGACCGCGATGCCTCCGAGCGTGTCGCCCTTCTTCACCCGATGGAACGCGATGTTCTCGTCGGGTCGAACTGGCAACAGCGGCGCCAGTCGGTGCGCGAGTTCCTGGGCGCGCGCATTCCAATAGCGCACGTGAAAGTGATCGCGGTGCTTGCGGGCGTGGTGAAAGACCGACGCCTTGCCCGCCTTGAAGAGTGAGTCGAGCCAGGCGCGGTTCTCTCCCGTCTTGAGCGCGTAGGCGTAGAGGACGTTCTGCACGCGCCAGTCGAGGAGGATGTACTGGACGTCTCCGTTCGTGAGCAGCGCCTTCACGAAGGCCCAGTTCATCGCCACGTCCATCACCTTCTCCCGCTCCTTCACCCGGTAAGGCTCGGGGCCCGGATAGAAGAGGCCGATGTCGACGTCGCGCCCGTTCTGGTGCGTGAGGTGGGGCGCGAGATAGCCGCCCTCTTTGGCGCTCACCTGGCCGACCCGCACCGGAGGGCCCTCAGGGAACTGCGAGCGCAGCTCGTTGGCCGCGCCGATCACCGCATCGGCGGTCTCCTGCGTCGTCCAGCAGGACTCGGGGATGATCACGGTCCACGCGCCGCCGTCGGCTGCGTCGGGAAACGGCAGCGCGTTGATCATCCGGCCTTCTTCGGGGCGGCCGAGCGACACGCTTCCCAGCTCGGTGGGCTCTTCCTTCCACAGCCGCGCCAGCTCGGCGTCTGAGAGATCGTTCGTGTAGCGGAAGCCTGCATCCGGGTCGGCGCACTCGTCGGCGAGCGGTTGCTCCTCGTTCAGCTCGGAGTTGGCTTCCGTTCCCTCGTCGAGCGACTCGAAACCCGCGTCCGGATCAGACTCCAGGCCCGCGTCCTGACCGAAGGCGATCGCAGGCTGCAGGAGCAGCAGCAGCAGGGCCAGCAATTGACGAGCGGAGACGCGCATCGAGCGTGCCCCCATATCCGGGCTGCCCGCTCGAGTTCCATTCCCCTCCCACTAATTCGCGCCGCCCCTCTCCCCGACCCTCTCCCCGCGTGCGCAGGGAGAGGGAGGAGAAGGTCAGAACTGGTGCTTCTCGGTTGAGTCCGCCATCGCGCGGGTCGACGAGAGACCGCCGCTGATCACCTCGGCGACCTGGTCGAAGTAGCCCGTGCCCACTTCGCGCTGGTGGCGCGTCGCGGTGTAGCCGTGCTGCTCGCACTCGAACTCCGCCTGCTGCATCTGGCTGTACGCCGCCATGCCGCTCTCGCGGTACTGCGAAGCGAGCTCGAACATGCCGTAGTTGAGCGAGTGGAAGCCGGCCAGGGTGACGAACTGGTACTTGTAGCCCATCGCGCCGAGCTCACGCTGGAACGTGGCGATGGTCTGGTCGTCGAGGTTCTTCTTCCAGTTGAACGAGGGCGAGCAGTTGTACGCCAGCATCTTGTTCGGAAACTTCTCGTGGATCGCCTCGGCGAAGCGCCGCGCCTGCTTCAGGTCGGGCGTGCTCGTCTCGCACCACACGAGATCGGCGAACGGCGCGTAGGCGAGGCCGCGGGCGATCGCGAAGTCGTCGCCGTTGCCCTTGAGCTTGTAGAAGCCCTCAGCCGTACGCTCCTTGCCGTCGATGAACGGGAGATCGCGCTCGTCGATGTCGCTGGTGATCAGCTTGGCCGACTGCGCATCCGTACGAGCCACCACGATCGTCGGCACGTCGCACACGTCAGCCGCGAGGCGCGCCGCGACCAGGGTGCGAATGAACTGGTTCGTCGGCACCAGCACCTTGCCGCCCATGTGGCCGCACTTCTTCTCGCTGGCGAGCTGATCTTCGAAGTGCACGCCGGCGGCGCCCGCCTCGATCATCGCCTTCATCAGCTCGAACGCGTTGAGCGGACCACCAAAGCCGGCCTCGGCGTCGGCGATCATCGGCACCAACCAGTGACGCTCCTTCTTCCCTTCCGCGTGATCGATCTGATCCGCGCGGCGCAGCGCCGAGTTGATGCGGCGAACCAGGTTCGGCACCGAGTCGACCGGGTACAGCGACTGATCGGGATACATCTGGCCCGAGGTGTTCGCGTCGGCCGCGACCTGCCAACCCGAGATGTAGAGCGCCTCGAGACCAGCGCGCACCATCTGCACCGCCTGGCCACCGGTCATCGCTCCGAGGGTGTTCACGTACTGGCGCGTGTGGAGCAGCTCCCAGAGCCGCATCGCGCCAAGGCGAGCGAGCGAGTGCTCGACCTTGATGGAGCCACGCAGCTTCTCCACGTCAGCCTTCGAGTACGGCCGCTTGATGCCGTCAAAGCGCCGAGCGTGAAGGTCGCCAGTGGAGAGATTCGTGGGCTTCGCCAATTCCGTCATGATGACTGCTCCTTCGGGGGTGAACCGCGTGTGGGTGTGCTTCAGGCAAGACGGTGGCGCTCGGGTCCCCGGTTGAGGACCCGTGAGTTCACCGACGAATGTGAGGGATTCAGACGGCTGTGACTGAGTGCACTTCGGAGGCCAGCAGCTGCTGGTACGCCGGCAGGGTGAGGAACTCCTCGAACTGATCTGCGCAAGACAACGAACGGAACAGCGCTTTCGCTTCTGGGAACTTCCCGCCGGTCACGCCGGGGAGCTCTTCTGCAATCACCTGGTCGAGCTTCTCTACGGTGATGATCTTGTGCCGGACCTGCTGCCAGACCTGCGCGCGGCTGATCTCGGCGGTGGCCGCGTCTTCCATCAAGTTGAAGAGCGGGACGCAGCCCTGGCCGCGCAACCACGCCTCCAGATACCGAACGCCCACGCGCACGTTGTGCCGCAGGCCGTCTTCTGTGCGCGTCCCTTCAGGCACGCGGAGAAGATCCTCTTTGGTGACGTTCACGTCGGGACGGAGCACGTCGAGCTGGTTCTTGCCCTTCACGTGCGCGTCGAAGATCGCCTTGGCGACAGGAACGAGTCCCGGGTGAGCCACCCACGTTCCGTCGTGGCCGTCGCGCGCTTCACGTTCCTTGTCGGCGCGGACACGTGCCAGCGCCGCATCGTTCGCGGCTGCGTCGTCCTTGATCGGAATCTGCGCGGCCATGCCGCCCATCGCGAACGCTCCGCGGCGGTGACAGGTCTGGATCAGCTTCTGCGCGTACGCGCGCAGGAAGCCCTTATCCATCGTGAGCTGGGAACGATCGGGAAGGAGCTGGTCGGGCTGCTTCTTGATGAAGCTGAAGATGTAGTCCCAGCGGCCGCAGTTGAGACCCGCCGAGTGTTGGCGCAGCTCGTAGAGGATCTCGTCCATCTCGAACGCGGCGGGGAGCGTCTCGATCAGCACCGTGGCCTTGATCGATCCTTGCGGGATGCCGAGCGTCTCTTGCGCGAAGACGAACACGTCGTTCCAGAGGCGCGCCTCGAGGTGGCTCTCCATCTTCGGCAGGTAGAAGAAGGGACCGGCGCCGCGCGCGAGCTGCTCCTTCGCGTTGTTCATGAAGAACACGCCGAAGTCGAAGAGGCCGCCGCTCATCGGGTTGCCATCGACGCGCACGTGCGCTTCCTGGAGGTGCCAGCCACGCGGACGCACGAAGAGCACCGCGGGCTTCTCGTTGAGCTTGTAGTGCTTCCCCTTTTCTCCGGGGGCAGCAGGAGAATCGAAGGTGAGCGTGCGGCGGACCGCCTTGAAGAGCGACTCCTGGCCGCCGATCACGTTGTCCCAGGCGGGAGCGAGCGAGTCTTCGAAGTCCGCCATGAAGACGTTCGCGCCGCTGTTGAGCGCGTTGATCACCATCTTGGCGTCGGTGGGGCCGGTGATCTCGACGCGGCGATCGAGCAGCACGTCGGGCACCGGCGCGACACGCCAATCACCGGCGCGCACCGAGGCGGTCTCAGGCAGGAAGTCCCACGTCTTCTTCATGCCCCTCGCCTGCAGCAATTCGCGGCGGCGTGCCCCGAACTTGCGCTCCAGATTGAGGAGGAACTCGCGGGTGGAACCGGTGAGCAGTTCGGAGGTCCGTCCCGAAAACTCGATGCCCTGTGAGGTGCTCATGCTGCCTCTCCGTAAATCAGCAAACCGTCCAACCACCCTGAACGACAAACAAAGTAGCCAGCCGATTCCCAAATGACAAGCTGCGTCAGAACGTAAAATTCACAGCACTGGTAAATCCTGTAAACGCTTCTGAGACGTAGAAGTAAATCGCGCGGTTGACAGATTCACATCTGCAAACGGGCAAGATGGGCCGCTTTGAAAATTTCGGTGAGGGGCACTTTGGAAGCGGGCGAGCGTATCAAGTTCATGGAGCGCCGACGTCGTGGTCTCTTCGCGCGCCTTGAGTGCTCCCCTCGCATCCCTGCTCCCGAAAGCTGGTGAGCCCCGCCTCTCACCCGACGCGGTGCTCGACCGCTTCGTCTCGTACGTAACGACGACTGGCCTTTCTCTCTACCCCGCGCAGGAAGAAGCGATCCTCGAGCTGCTTGGTGACAAGCACGTGGTGCTCGCGACGCCGACGGGCTCGGGGAAGTCGCTGGTCGCCCTCGCCTTCCACTTCCTCGCGATGTCCCAGGGGAAGACGAGCTTCTACACGTGCCCGATCAAGGCGCTGGTGAACGAGAAGTTCTTCGCGCTGTGCGACGCGTTCGGAGCAGAGAACGTGGGAATGATGACCGGCGACGCGGCGATCAACCGCAAGGCACCGATCATCTGCTGCACGGCTGAGATCCTCTCGAGCCTCGCGGTGCGGGAGCAGACGCTGTTCGCCGACTGCGTGGTGATGGACGAGTTCCACTACTACGGCGACAAGGATCGCGGCGTGGCGTGGCAGGTGCCGCTGATCTCGATGCCGGAGACGCAGTTCCTCCTGATGTCGGCGACGCTTGGGGACACCAGCTCGATCGCTTCTTCGCTCAAGGACATCACGAAGAAGGAGGTGGCCGAGGTGCGCTCGGCGCAGCGCCCGGTGCCGCTCGAGTATTCGTACGTCGAGACCCCGCTGCACGAGACGGTGCAGAAGCTGCTCGAGGGGAACAAGGCGCCCATCTACCTGGTGAACTTTTCCCAGCGCGGAGCGGCGGAGCAGGCGCAGAACCTGATGTCGATCGACGTCTGCACCAGGGAGGAGAAGTCGAAGCTGAAGGAGGCGCTGGTCGGCTTCAAGTTCGACACGCCCTTCGGGAAGGACCTCAAGCGGCATCTCCTTCACGGAATCGGGATCCATCACGCGGGCTTGCT
>CBIHPJ010000479.1:0-7149 GCA_966211295.1 uncultured Myxococcales bacterium
CTTCGTAGTCGCCGAACCTCAGTTGCAAACTCAGCGGCTGACCACACGCGGCGCAGGCCTGCGCATTGGAGCCGATGGGCTTCTTGCACCGACTGCAGAGTTGGTCGTTCACGCTCCTTCTGTGCGGACCTGAATTTTCCGCTGCAGAACTGAAGAAGAGGTTCTGGTCGCTCGGAATTCGTAACCCCACACCACATGCTTCCCCGGTTGAAACTCGCGGGTCAGCTCCGGTGTGCGTCGAAGTGCTCGACTTAGAAATCCCGCTCAGCGTCGATCTTCTCTTCGAAGTCGTCGTCGGAGACACCACACGCGAGCGCGACCGTGCTGATCGCGTCCATGATGTCTTCACGCTCGATGGTGTCGAACGTCTTGTCGTGTTGGCCGTCGAGCTTGTTGAACGCCTTGACGAGCAGAGTGAGCCGACGGGTGGCCTGCGCTGCTGATCTTCCCTCGAGGGAAATCACCGCTTCGCGCATGAGCGCCTCGGCGTCTTTGATCATCGGCGCGGGTACTTCGCCCTTCCACGACGCGAAGAAGCGCGTCTTCGCCAGTCCCTTCACGCCCTTCTTCTTGAGCGCCTCGTTCTTCTTCGCCTGCGCTTCGATCGCTTCCTTGAACTTCGCCTGCTGAGCGAGCTCGTTCTTCGCGTCTTCCGCGAGCACGGCCTCACGCTCGTGGTCCCAGCGCCACTGGCGGCGCGCCTGCTCGGTGATGGTGGACCACGTGCTGAGCGGCACGACCTTCTCGGCCATACCGGGTGCCTTCTTCGGGAGCTTCACCCACGTCTCCGGATGCAACACTCGCTCGGGTTCCTCGGCGCGCATGGCGAGGTTTCCGAGCAGGCGCACCTCGGGAGGAGGAGGGGCGTTCACCCAACCGCCCAGCACCGGCCGGTTCCAGTGGTGGTGCGAATGGGGTTGCACCTCGAAGACAGCCTTCGCCTTCGGCGCGCTCTTCAACGTCGGTGCGGAGTGCTTCGTGACCACCACGCAGCGCGTGTCTCCCAGCGAGGCAACCACGCGGAGCACCACGTCGTGGCCTTTCGAGACTTCGAGCGCGAACACATCACCGGCTTGAGGCAGCTTTGACACGGGCGGCGCTGCAAACCGGGAAAGCCGCTCAGAATCAAGTAAAGGCGAGCACGTGGGCCGGCCTTCGCCTCGACAACTCGCGGGTTGGTTCGGCTTCTGGACGTCGATCCAGGTGTTGGTGGTGACGCTGCCGACGTGGCTGCGCGCGCGCGGCTTCGGATTCTCGAACTACGACCTCGGCATCTACAGCCAGGCGCTGGCGCGGCTCGCGCTGGATCCACCGAACCCGTGGCTGAGTGGAAGACAGATTCACGTCTTCAACGATCACTTCGATCCCATTCTCTTTTTGGTGGTTCCGTTCGCGCGGGTGATTCCCGCGGTGCAGGTCGGGCTCTTCGTCGAGGGGCTGTGCGCGGTGGTGGCGCTGCTGCCGCTCGCGTGGCTGGCGCGTGAGGGGAAGTTGTCGCTGCGCGCTTCGTGGATGTTCGGTGCACTGATGGCGCTTCATCCCGGTGTCACGCAGGCGCTGGGCTTTCCCTTTCATCCGACGGCGTGGGCGATGGCGCCGATGGCGTGGCTGATCGCGGCGCTCGCGCTCGGGCGGTGGCGCATTTCGATCCTCGCGCTCGTGCTGCTTCTCGCGTGCAAGGAGGAGTTCCCGTTCGTCGGTCTGGCGCTGAGTCCGTTCGTCTTCCTGCGTGCGCCACGGAGGATCGCGTGGACGTTCGTGACGATCTCGGTGGTGTGGGGACTGTTCGCGATCGTGCTGCGTCCGCGAATTCTCGGCGAGGTGATGCCGTACGCGTCGCAGCCGTTCCGGGGACTCGAGGATGGAGTGGGTGCGTTTCTCTCGACGCGCTTCTCGGTGAACGCGTTGAAGGCGATGGGGGACTTGGCCGTCTCGTTCGTTCCGCTGCTCGCGTGGCTGAGTTGGGAGCGGTGGAAGAAGAAGGCGCCCTTCCCTCTCTGGCTCTTCGCGGCGTTGGTGCCGATGCTGGGAATCCGTTTTCTCTCGGTCGCATGGCGTGATCACTACGGCGCAGTCGTGGTTGCTGCGGCGGTGATCGCATTCGCGGCGGTCGTGCAGGAACGCGTCGTGCCCTGGTTCGTGATCATCGCGACGTTCGTGATCCTGGTGATCAATGACGAGTCGTTGATCAGGCGCGAGCTTCGATCGCTCAGTGGATCACGAGGCTGGGCTGCATCGAGCGAATGTGACGATGTTCCGCAGAGAGCGGCTGCGGTGCGAGCGGCGGTCGAGCGAGTTCGCGCGATTCCTGGCCCCCTCTTCGTGAGCGGCAATTTGCTGCCGTGGCTCGCGGAGCGGAGTGACGTCTACGCGTTCGGTGGTCCTCAGCCTGAGACGATCACTCCACGCGCGGTTTTGATTGAGCGACCTCCATGCGGAGACACGTGGGCGCAATCGCTCGAGGAGCGTGAGGCGCTCTATGCCGATCTCAAGGCTCGGAGCCGCGCGATCGTGGATGACGATTTCGTCTTCGCCGGCGCCCTGTAAATAAAGTCCACGCCTGCGCCGCCTCAAGGTGTCTGCCTCACCCCAACCCTCTCCGGATGGGAGAGGGAGACACGTTCACGAATTCAGTCTCTCTCTGAGTCACGCTGACCTACCGTCACCACCATGAACGTCGGCTTGATGTTGGCAGGCGCAGTCAAACTCTTCATCGGCATCGGCCTGGGCGGGCTCGGAGTCGTGCTCGCATGGAAGCTCCTCTCGCGAGTCCTCCAATCCTCCGAGGGCGCGCCTCTCGAAGAAAACCCCGCCGCCGGAATCCTCCACGCCTCAGCACTGGTCTCCCTCGGCCTGCTCGTCCGCCAGGTGCTCGGCGCGCTCTACGACACCATCGATCTCTTTCTCCTCCGCGGAGACTTCGTGAAGACGCTCCCGCGCGTTCTCCTCCTCGGCGGCGTGCACATCGGCCTCGCGCTCGGACTGGGCAGCGCGCTCCTCGCCATCGGCGTCTTCATCTTCAACCGCCTCACTCCCGGCATCGATGAGCTCGCCGCGGTGCGCGCCGGAAAGATCGGCCCCGCGCTGGTGCTCGGCGCGATCCTCGTGATGCTCGCGATCCTCGCTGCACCCGGCCTCGAAGCGGTGCTCTCGGGCCTCGTCCCCTACCCGCAGTTGCCGGAAGGCGTGGGCACCACCAGCTCATGAACCGAGCGAGCGGGACTGGAGCGAGCGCATGAGATGGGCCGCCGGACCAGGGCAGCAGCCCGCGCCGTATCGCCCTCCGCCTCCACCGGCGAAGTCAGGAGGGGGCTGTCTCAAGGTCGTGCTGGTGATGCTCGGCGGATCATTCCTGCTCTGCTGCTGCATCCTCTCCGCGGTGGTGGAGAGCGCGAAAGATCCACTCGACTGGCAGGCCGTCGTTCCCGCGACCGACAGCGCGTCACTGGGCGTGGCCGTCATGCCCTCCGATTTCTCGCCCGAGGGAGCACGCCGCTATTCCTGGCGGCAGGCCTTCGCGAAGTGGGAGCTCGGCTACGGCGTCTCTCCTGACGTTCACACGCAAGTCGAGGACGACTTCGCCGACATGTCCGAGCGGTACAGCTACCGCTCAGGCAAGGGGAACAACTTCACCTGGGCGCCGCCGTCGGCGTGCTTCAAGCGTGAATGGCAGTGCGTGTTCGACGAGCTGGTGCGTGACAACGAAGACGACATCGCGCCGCTCACCGAGCTCTTCCGCCGCAAGCAGCGTGAGCAGAACCTCGACGCGCGCCAGGTGACGGAGCTCGTCGTCTCGTTCGTGCAGAACATCACCTACCGCCTGCCCACTGAGGAGACCGCGGCGTTCGGCATGCTGCCGCCGGTGATCGTGGTCGCGGATGGCTCGGGAGACTGTGACTCGAAGGCGCTGCTCGCGGTGGTGATCTTGCGACAGCTGAACGTCGACGCCGTGGTGCTGCTCGCCTCTGGACTGGGACACGCGGCGCTCGGCGTCGGACTCCCCGTGACTGGAAAGAAGTTCTCCTACCAGGGGAAGAAGTACGCGTTCGTCGAGGTGACGACGCCGGGCTGGGCCCTGGGAGCGATGGCTCCGGAATACGACGTCGACAAGGCGTGGAAGGTGATTCCCGTCACCGTTCGCTGATCAGCACGGCCCTGATTCTCGTCGGCCAACATCACCGCGAGTGGATCGTGCGAGCGCGACGCACGGTCGCGACTGCAGACCCTGCATCACGACAAAGACTCCATGAAAACGCACGACGCTCGCGCCCCAGGGTCGGGCACGAGCGTCGCGAGGTTCTGCTGGCTGATCAGCTCAGCGACCGCAGCCGTTGGTGGGGCGGTTGTTGGTGAAGGTCACCGAAGGATCGACCTCGTCGATCACCCGCCCGAGCATCGGCTCGTTGTTGCAGGAGATCGCTCCGTCGCCGCCGGCCGCTTCGTTGTTCTCGAAGACGTTGCCCGCGCCGAGAATCACGCCGGACTGCGCGCCAGCGATCGCGCCGCCGTAACCCGGCACCGGACCGCTCTTCGCCGAGTTGCCGCGGAAGGTGTTCCGCTCGAGCTTCACCAGGTCCGCATCGCCGCTCACTCGGCTCAGGCGCAGCGCACCACCGCCGCACTTGTCGTTCACGTTGGCGCCGTAGAACGTGCAGTCGCACGAGTTGTTCTCGAAGACGGTGTCGGTGATCTCCACCTTCCCGGTGTCGGGCCACTGGCCGTGGCCGAAGATCTCCATCGCGCCCGCGGCGGAGTACGCCTTGTTGTTGGTGAACGTGCAGTGGCGAATGATCGTGCCCTTCGCGTTCATGTACGAGTTGAGCCCGCCGCCCACCCGCCAGATGCGGCTGAACTGGTTGGGGTCGTCCTTGTTGGTGTCGGAGATCGTCACGTACTCGAACTGGATCACGTCGTTCGAGTGAGAGAGGGCGATGCCGAACCAGCCGGTGTCCGGAGTTTCTCCCCGGAAGATGATCGGTTCTTCCGCGGTGCCGATGGCCTTGATGGCGCCACTTCCCATGATCGCGGGCGGCTCGAGATCCGGAATCGCGGGGTCACGGCCGAAGTGGTACTTGCCCTTCACGATGAAGGTGGTGCCCGCGGGAATCTCGAGCGTGGTGCCCGTGGGAACGATCACGTCCCCCACCACGCAGTAGACCCCCTTGGTGATCGTGGAGATCGTTCCCTGAAGATCCACGCACGTCACCCCCGCATCATCCCCGACCCCCTGCACGTTCGTGCCCGAATCCGGCGACGCGAACGGATCAGCGCATGACATCGCGGTCGAGAGCGCGAGTGCTGCGATGAAACGACGACCCATGGCTTCCTCCAATCGGTGCATGGAGGGACCGCTCTGCATTCCCGTGACCAGCGCATCGGGGAGTGATCAGGCGGAGATCAGCGACCCCGCACGCGGCAAACGTTGCGCTGGGGCGCAATGACTCTCAGCTCTCGAACGCTCTCAAGCGAGTCGTCGCGCGAGATGACCGATGGCGAGCGCGCCGAGGAAGTAGAGCGGCGGCAACCAGAGCGGGATCCCATCGAGGATCTTCTCGCGATGGAAGAAGAGACCCTCGCCCACCAGGGTGTGCTCGACGATCCATCCACCAAGTCCTGCGCCGAGCGCACCGAGTGCGGCGGGCAGCGAACGATCGAGTTTCAGAAAGACCACGAGTGACAGCGCGAACAGAAGCAGCGCCTTCACCACCTCAGGCGCGGGCAGAAAGCCCGAGGCCGCGTACCCCAGCACGAACGCAGTCATCGAGAGCGCGGCCTTCTGACCGCCGGGGTCTTCGAGCGGAACGTCGAGCAGCTTCTCGGTGAAGAGACGGCCGAGTCCGATGGAGAGCGCGGCGCCTGCGAAGAGCGGCGGACACCACCAGACTGATCTGAGGAATTGCGGTGCGGCGTACCAGGTCGCTCCTGAGAAGGTGTGGAGCCCGTCGAGCACGGGGCCGACTGTTCCGCCGATCATCAGCAGCACGAGCGCGGCTCTTCCCCAGCGTGGCTTCATTGGCCTGAGAGTATGAAGGAACGAAGTCACCCCACGGAACGTTCTTGTTGGTCGAGGTGAGGGGCGCACTTGCCGATGATTTCCGCACTGCTGTTGGTGACGCTGAACTCGACCCCGTTCATCGACGGCTATCTCAACGCGTGCTCCCTTCCCGCTGACGGCTTCGTGATTCCGAGCGGCGCGAGCTCGCCCGCAATCGGAACCGTGCGCGTGGTGAAGGACGGACGCGTCGAGGTGGAGCACTGCTTCTACGAGAACGCGGAGGCACGACCCGCGCGCTCAGTCTTCGAAGGGCTCACGTCGCTCGAAGTGAAAGAAGGCGACGTGGTGAAGAGCGGCCAGCGGCTCGGTCGCGGCAAGAAGGTGACGGTGGCGATCGACGGGCTCGCTGCGGCTGCGTTCGTGCGTGGACGTGAGCGATTGATGGTGCCGTCACGTGAGCCGGTGCTGGTGATCGTCGACATCGATGGGCATCGCGCGGTGCGCTTCGTCGATGGGAAGGCGACGCACGAGTGGGAAGTGGGTCGCGGCCAGGCAGAGGGAACGAAGGAGCAGCGCGGAGATCTCCGCACGCCCCGCGGTTTGTACTTCGTGACCGAGCACTCGACGGGCCCGTTCGCCGGCGACTTCGCGGACTACTTCGGCGGCGCGTGGGTGAAGCTGAATTATCCGAACGCGTTCGATGCGGAGCGTGGCGTGGATGCGGGGCTCGTCACGCGCGAGCAGGCGAATGACATCGCCGGGAAGTGGCGTCGTCGTGCGGCGGTTCCGCAGAAGACGAAGCTCGGTGGTGGCATCGGCTTTCACGGCTGGAACGCGCCGTGGGATGGAGCGGATGGCGGCTACGGACTCTCGTGGGGCTGCGTCGTCATGCACCCGGAGGAAGTTCGCAGCTTCTACGACGTGGTTCCGATTGGGACGATGGTCGTTCTGCTTTGAGGGGTGTGGTGGCGATCGTCGTTGGCTCTTGCTCGTCGCCGACTGGCCCCTCACTTCGAACTTTCTGTAACGTGCTGACTCAGCGATGCGGAAAGAGAGACGTGCGCGGCGTCCGTAGAGACTTCTGTACGGTGGACGCCCACGTCGAAGATTCGCTCATTGAGTGACGGAACGTTCGCGGTGGGGGGCCCGATCGG
>CBIHPJ010000480.1:0-7146 GCA_966211295.1 uncultured Myxococcales bacterium
TGGGAAGAGAACTTGTGGAACGACAAGGCCCGGCTGCGCACGGCGTACAACCGGATCATCGCGCAGAACGAGACGCTCATTCGCAGCCAGACGCTCGCCGAGTGGGTCCCCGCCGCGAAGATCAAGACCGCGACGGGCACCACCATCGTGCCGCACGCGTGTGATCAATTCGCGCGGGTGAATGCGCCGACGCGCCTGGGCCAGGTGAGCGCCGTCACACTCGATCTCTCCACCGACTCGCTGCACCGCACCTCGATCCTCGCGGAGCCCGGCGAGATCTACGCGTCGCAGAACAACCTCTACGTCGCCACTCGTCACTGGTGGTGGTGGCCGGCGCCCGGTCAGACCGACACGACCTACGTGCACAAGTTCGACATCACCCAGCCGGGAGACGCGGTGTACGTCGCGTCGGGCACTGTCGATGGTCACATCGTCGATCAGTTCTCGATGGACGAGTCGGCGAGCGGTCACTTCCGCATCGTGACCACGATTCAGAAGCGTGTTCCCGACACCCAGAACCCGAGCAACTGGTGGGGCACCATGCAGACCACCAACCGTCTCTCGGTGCTCGGTGAAAACTCAGGCTTCCTCGACGTGGTCGGTCAGTCGCCTGATCTCGCCGAGGGTGAGCGCGTGCAGTCGAGCCGGATGATCGGTGACAAGGGCTTCGTGGTGACGTTCCGCCAGGTCGACCCGCTGTTCACCTTCGACCTCAGCGATCCGACCAACCCGCGGAAGATCGCCGAGCTGACGATCCCCGGCTTCTCGACCTACATCCACCCGATGGACGCGACGCACCTGCTCACCATCGGCACCTACGTGCCTGAGCCTGTGAATGGTCAGCCGGTGAACTGGCAGGAGCGCGCCCTGCAACTCGCGATCTTCGACGTGAGCGATCTCGCGCACCCTGTGCAGACGCACACGCAGCTGGTGGGCACCGCGTACGGTTGGTCCGAAGCGGCGAACGAGCACAAGGCGTTCAACTATTTCCCCGCGAAGAAGCTGCTCGCGATTCCCTTCGCTGATTGGAGCAACTCGGTGAACGGCGCCGACTACTGGAACTCCTTCACCTCGGACCTGCGCGTGTTCTCAGTCGACCCGGTGCTCGGCTTCACCTCGAAGGGCGCGATCTCGATGAGCGACCTGTACCAGGTGTATTCGTACTCGGGCTGGACCTATTACTGGCAGCCGTACGTGCGCCGCAGCGTGATGGCGGACGACTTCGTGTACTCGATCAGCGACTCGGGAATTCGCGTGGCGAACGTGGCGAACCTGAGCTCGCCGCTCGCGACCACGCGCTTCAACAAGTACGAGGAGTAACTCTTTACCGGGCGTTACTTCAGTCGCGGGCCCGCGAGTTCAGTCTCGCGGGCCCGTTGTGTTTGACGTCAGTGATCGGGTGGCACTGGCTGCGCGGTGTCGAGCACGCGATTCAACTGCGCCATCAGCCACTCTTCGTCGTCGGCGGCGCCGATCGCGGTGACGTAGAGCGTGTCACCTCGCTGTGCAGTGAGAGAGAGCCACTCGTCCCCCTCGATCTGGCGTTGGAAGCACTCCTTGTCGCGACCTTTGATCGCGCCGGTGGTCTTACAGGTCACCGGGTCCCGCTCTCCGCGCGAGACGACGATCGTCGCGGCCTCGTTCCTGAAGACGCGCTCGACTGGAACCTCGCCGGGCGTCTCTTCGAACTCGGACGGTATCGTCACGCTCCATCCCGCGGCTTTCACCGGGGTGGGCGGAAACTTCGCGGCCAGCAGCTCGTTCGCCTGCTCCACTGTGAGCGTCAGCGCTTCACGCTTCGCGATCTTCTGCGCGAAGAACTCGTTCAGCGCGCCGACGTAGAGAAAGTGACTGCAGTTCGGAATCGCCACGTAGCTCGTGTTCTTCGAGGGCCAGAGGCCGAGGGAACGCACCGCGGGTCCATTGCCCCACTCGCCCTCGACGATCACCGAGGGCGGGAATCGCATCGCGTAGGTGAGGGGCGAGCGCACCGAGCACTCCTCCTCTGACTTCGTGTCGAATGGGAGGCTCGTCGGGCCATAGCCACACACGTTGTCGATCGGACCGAACGAGACGACTCCGGCCACTTCGGTGGACGCGCCGACGAGGAGCGAGAGGGTGCCGCCGGTGCTGTGGCCTCCGACGTAGACCTGCTGCGGATCGACGTACGGCTGGGCGCGAAGCCACTGTACGGCGGCGACGACGTCAGAGACTTCGCCGAGGAAAGCCTCCTGCGCCCCCGGATTGCCCTCCATGCCGCGCGTGGTCGGATACAACGTGATCACGCCCGCGCGCATGTACTGGGCACCCGATTGATCGTTCCGCGGGTTCTGCTCGAGCCACGCGATGTCGGGCAGTCCTCCTGGAGGAAAACCACCGGGGATCCACACGATCGCAGGGTGACGTTTCTCGTCGGCAGGAGGGCGGCTCATCCACGCCCAGAGCTTTCCGTTGGGCCCGTCGTACTCGACGCGCTGGTAGAGATCGTCGGGCACGGGCTCCGATTGCTCCGAGGGCGGATCGATGCGCTGCTTGATCAGCTTCGTCTGGAACCGTTTGCCCCTGGTGACCGGATTCTCTCCGCGGAGCATCTGCAGCATTCCGTAGAGCAGGGCGCCGGAACACAGCGCGACGAAGAGCAGCACCGCACCCACCACCAACACGACCTTGCGCATGGTTCCGACTCTTAGCGCGATGTGTTTTGTCGGGTGCATGTCGATCGAACTCGTCGTTCGTCCGGGTCCCGCGCTCACCCGCGAGCAATTCCTCTCCACGCACGAGCCGTACGCGATCGCGCTCGACGGGTACGTCTTCGGTGAGCCGTGGCTGCATCTCGAAGCGAAGGGGCCCTACCGGAACTTCAATCACCACGAGGCGGTCGATCGCAGCTGCACCTCGGCGACATGCGAGCAGGCGCGGCGCGCGGTGGTGCTCGGCCTCTACGATCTCTTCCGCAAGAACGGAGAGCGCACCGCGACGCTCTACGTGAACGACTGCGATCAGGACGTGTGTCTGTCGACGTGGATCCTGATGAACCCGGATCGCGCCGCGGAGCCGCTGGTGCGCATCGTGAGTCAGATCGTCGATCTGCTCGACATGTCGGCGGGCGTGTACCCGATGCCGCACGAGCGGGACATTCTCGGCCAGGTGCGCTGGGTGTTCGAGCCGTACGTGCGCGTGCGGCCGCAGCTCGCGAAGCTCTCGGCGGAGCAGATGCGCGAGGTGATTCGCGACGTGCATCTGCGGCTGGATCAATTCGTGATCGGCCGCGCCGAAGTGCAGCCGCTCGAGGGCGAGTTCACGCGGCTCGGTGGTGGTGATGGGTGGACGCTCGCCGAGGTGAATCATCAGTCCGCGCGAGAGAAGCTCGTCTCGTCAGGAGTGCGCGCCGCGGTCGAGATCTTCGGACGCGTGGGCGAGAATTATCTCTACACGCTGTGGCGTCGCTCTGAGTACGTCGTGAAGTTCCCGGTACGTGAGCTGCTCGCGGCGCTCAACGTGGCCGAGGGCTTCAAGCCCGTCGATCCCACCGGCTGGGGAGGCGCGGATACCGTCGGTGGCAGCCCGCGCGGGCGGGGAAGCAAGCTGACGCCGCAGCAAGTCGAGAAGATCGTCAACGACGTCATCTCGAAGCGCTGACCTCGCGTTCAGTCATCTCGTGCTTCCTCTCGACGTCACTCCCGCGCAGCAGGCTCGGCAGGACGAGCTGCGTCGGCGCTTGAGTGAACCGCAGCGCGCCGCGCTCTTCGCTGGCTTGTGGGCGACGGGCCGGCAACTCGCGGAGGCGGGCGTGCGCGCGCGGAATCCAAATGCGAGCGAGGTCCTCGTGCGGTGGCTGCTGACCGCGCTCCTCTACGACGAAGCGACATCGGTGCGGCTGCACGGCCCGAGGCCCAGCGTGTGACTCCACTCGAGATCGCTCTGGCGGTGGGCAAAGCGCTCGAGTCAGTCGGAGTCGAGTACTTCCTCGGTGGATCGATGGCGAGCTCTGTTCAGGGCGAGCCTCGACTCACGCTCCGCGTGCAGGGCAAGGCGCTGAACGATGCCTATCTCGACACCTGGGCGCGGAAGCTCGATCTGGTCGAGCTGCTCGCCCGCGCACGAGCTGCTGTCACGGCAGCGTGAGATTTCCCGAGGCGTTGATGCAGCTCCCCGCGGGGCAGCTCGGCGCGCTCTTCGTGCACCACTCCATCAGCGGCTGCTCCACTTTGCGGAAACCTGCGCCGCTGGAGATCGTGCACGACGAGGGCAGACACCCAGTGCCCTTGAAGCTGAAGCGTCCACTGCGATCCGTTGAGACCGAGCTCGGCATCGTGAACTTCGTGGTGCCGGTGCAGGTGAAGTCGATCTTCGTGCCCGCAGCCACGCCGCCGTCGTTCGCGTAGACCGTGCCCGAGATCTCGATCTCGGGATCGCAGCCGCTCAACGCCAGCAACACCACCGCGCTTCGAATCAGGTTCTTCACGGGACGCAGGCTACAGAAGAGCTGACCGAGATCGTCGCGTTTGGTGGAGGCCCCTCGGTGGTCAGAGCTCGTCTCAGGGGTAGCAGCTCCCCGTGTACGTGATCGTCACCATCTGACCCGGCTGCGGCACGAAGATCGGCTCGAAGATCACCGCGTTGCTCGTTGGGTCGTAGCTCCACACCTGCGTATTTCGCTGCGGATCGACGGAGGGCACGAGCACTCCGTCCACGCGCACCTCGATCACCGTGTTCGAAAGATCGGGCCGGACCTTCAAGAAGTACGTGCCCGAGCCGTCTCCGAACGCCCTCTTGCCGAGACGCCCAAGCGCCAGGGACCAGTTCGGCGAGCAGATGTCCTCGATCACGCCGCCGGTCTGAGTCGCCATCGTCTGATGACTGCCGTCGTTCGGATCGTCGTACACGCAACCCGCGGGCGGGGTCGGCCAGAACGGCCCCATCACGTTGTAGGTGAACTGTCCCGGCGCTTTGAGGTTGAGCAGTTGATTCAAATAGAAGGCAGGGCTGAACGGCGCTTGATCGCGCGCGTCCGTAAAACAGATCACCGCGAGTGACGCGTCATCTCGGAGGAAGCCGGCGTTCTTCGCGGGATCGTTGATGTTCGGTGGTGTCAGCGCGCGCGTCGCAGGATCCATGCACGACTCGTGGAAGCCCATGGTTCCCACGTTCACGAGTTGGCTGAACTGAGTGCTCAAGTTCGGCGTGCTCGGCGTGAGAATCTTCTGTCCGTTCTGCGTCGCGTGGAGCAATCCGGCTTGCGCCGCGGTGGGTCCCGACAGCTCCGTGTTCGTCACGCCGACGTGGAAGTCGACGGAGCTCACGTTGGCGTACGCGAGGAGCGCGTTCATTCCCTGCGCGAGCGCGTCCTGCCTGTCGGTCATCGAGCAGGAATCGTCGATCACCAGCAGCACGTCTGCCTTCGGGTTCGTGGGGGTGGAGAACGTGTCGACGTTGACGCCGTCGACGCTGCCATTGCCGGCGAGAGGGACGACGTAGGTGAGAACTTGAGCGTTCCGATTGGTGGTGAGCACGAAGGAACCACGATCGACTCCGACATCCACGGGGCGATAGCGCAGCGAGAAGCTCACCGGCGATCCGCCCGGCATCACACGCGTGCCCGACGGGATGTTGGTGGGCGCAGAGAACTCGGCGTTGATCATCGAGGTCGCGCTGATCACCACGTCCGTGACGCACAGGTTCGTCACCTGAAAGGTGCGGGTGCTCGAAGCACAGTTGGTCGCGACCGTGCCGAAGTCGGAGCTGCTGGGGCCGATCACGAGGCACGTCTGCGCGACCGTCGCGCGGACCGGGATCTGGACCTGAGGCCTGATCGGGTCTGCGAGGTTGAAGCGGATCGCACCGTCGACCACGAGGGGCGTGCTGGAGGGAAGAGCGGTGACCGTCGCGCGTACCGGCAACAGGCGGCGCTCGCCGGGACCGATGGTGAAGCTCGTCATCGCATTGGGCAGCGAGAAGCTGACGCCGAGGGTCTGCGCGGCCACGCCCAGGTTGGAAATCATGCAGCTGTCGTTCGGCCCGGTGAGGCGGTTCCGCAGGGTGAACGCGAGTTCTTTCGAGCCGCTGTTCATCGCTCCGAAGTCGAGCGCGACCGGCTGCACCTCGACCTCGCACGGCGGCAAGTTGACGGAGTTCGCAATGACGGTGATCACCGTGACGGGCTCGTCGGGATCGTTCGATGGGATGCTCACCTCGAACCTGCGCGTGCCGAGGCCGTTCGGCGTGATTCGCACCGGCACCGAGATCGCGCTCGATCCATCTGCGACGAGTCCGATCGCCGGGTCGTAGGCCGAGGAAATCGTTCCGAGGCAGGTCTGCGTCTGCGCGTCGAACTCGCCCACGCAGATCTCGCTCAGGCTCCCAATCACGGCGGTGATGGTCCAGTAGGGCGCTCGATAGCCGCCTGCTCCGTCGGGTACCCCGAGGTTCAGGTTGCGCGAGGGATCCGGCATCGGAGGCCGCGTGCCCACGTTGCGAATGGTGAGCGTGCTCTCGACGAAGGACTCGGGCATCGCACCTGCGAAGTAGCCGATGTTGCCGAGGTCGAGAGTCGGTGAGGGCGTGACCTCGATGTCGGGGCCGATTGCTCCGGCTCCGCCACCGGTGACTCCGCCTCCCGTTCCACCGCCAGCGACTCCGCCTCCTGCGCCTCCCGTTCCACCGCCGGTGACTCCGCCTCCTGTTCCACCGCCGGTCACTCCGCCACCAGCGCCGCCAGCGATTCCTCCGCCAGCTCCACCTCCGAGCGTTCCACCGCCGCCGCCGATCGCGGTGCCACCGCCGACGTTGCAGCCGCCTGCATCACAGATCGGATCGGCGACTGGATCGAAACAACCGAACAGTCCAACGCCAACCATCACCCAGAGGAGTCGCATGGCGCGCACTGTGCCCGATCGAGTCGCTGAAAGTGAGCCCCTCACCCCGACCCTCTCCCCGCTGGCGCAGCGAGAGGGAGCACGGCTCACTTGGACGGCGGAGCCTTCCCCTTGCCCACCAGCTCGAGCTCAGGAACGTCGCTCACCAGGAACTCGTCGATCGGTTTGTCGAGCTTGTCTTTCTTCGCCATCACCGCGTTGGTGCCCGCGAGTCCACCCGACACCACGCTCGGTCCACCTCCGCACGAGCCACCCTTCACCCACATCACGT
>CBIHPJ010000481.1:0-7140 GCA_966211295.1 uncultured Myxococcales bacterium
CAACCGCATCGGACCCTTCGTGGGCTGGGCGGTCTGGTCCCTTGGCATTCGCCGCGCGATCGCCCTCGACAACGTCCGCCACGCGTACCCGGCCCTTGCCCCGGCGGAACAACACCGCATCGCCCGCGCCGCCTTCACCTCGATGGCCACCGCGATGGTCGAGTCGGTGACCTCGGATCTCCTGAGTGACGAAGAAATCTCGCGCGCCGTCGCGGTCGCCGACTGGAAGGGCCTCGACGTTCTCCTCGAGACGCACCAGCCGGTGATCATCGCCTCCGCGCACCTCGGCAGCTGGGAGCTCTTCGCCGAGGTGATGGCCCGCCGTGGCTACATCTTCTCCGCGGTGGTTCGTCCGCTGAGCGGCGCCTTCAACGAGTGGCTGGTGAAGAGCCGCGAGCGCGCGGGAGTCGAGCTCATCCTCCAGCGCGGCGCCCTGCGGAACATGCTCAAGGCGATGCGGAGGGGCAGGGCAGTGGTGCAGCTGATCGATCAAGCGCTCCCCAGCCCCGAAGCAGTGTGGGTGCCCTTCTTCGGCCGCCCCGCCTCCACTACGCCCGCGGTCTCGATGGCCGCGCTCCGCTCAGGCGCGCCCGTCTTCGTGGTGGTGGCCGTGCGCCGCGAAGGCCGACTCGAGATGTTGGTCGAAGGGCCTGTGGCGATTCCCGATCGCCCCTCGCGGCACGAAGCCCTCGAAGCCCACACCGGAGCGCTCACCGCGATCGTCGAGAGCTTCGTACGCCGCTACCCAGAGCAGTGGCTCTGGCTCCACCGCCGGTGGAAGACCAGGCGCTCCGAGAGCGCTCCTTAGATCGCGAGGCGCAGCAGCAGGCCCGCCTGAACCAGCGGCGGATACCGCAGCGGTGAGAGCGTCGAGCGCACCTGATCGCCCGAGCCCGGGTTCGCGAAGTCAGAGATGTTCGCGATGTCGTTGATCGCCTGCGCAGAGAGCTTGAAGCGCAGCTGACCGCCGGCCTGCCCGTAGAACACCGAGCCGAACGCCTGCACCGAGAGGAAGTTCAGCACGCGGAAGATCACGTCGAGGCGAGTGAAGGCCGCCGGGTCGTTGATGATCACCACGTTCGAGAGCGACACCGTGATCCAGTCCGCTCCAGGAATCCCCGGCGACGCGAGGGTGAGGCCCACGTTGTGTTTGCCCTGGTACAGCCCCACCTGCTGGCTCGGGTCGAGCGTCACGCCCAGCACCTGCGGCGCGAACGTCTGCACCTGGTACCCGACGGGCGTGTCGTAGCCGACCGGGTTGTAGAAATACTCGAGCGCGACGACCGCGAAGTTCTTGTCGGTGTAGTTGAACTGGAAGCTCGCACCCCCCGAGACCTGCACCACGATCTTCGGCGACGGCTTCACCATGATGTTGCCGAGGTTCGCGATCAGGTTGTCTGCGTTCAGCCCGTCTGGGTACGAGAAGAGGGTGAAGTCCTGCCCGTCGCGGAAGGCGGCCTCGCCGTAGACGTCGATGGGCCCGATCGCCGTGCTGACGTCGACCGCGTACCGCTGCCGCTTCCCTTCCTGCCACACGCCACCGATGCCGATCTCAGCGGGGCCGATCACGAACTCCGCGCGCACCGCTCCGCCGAGCTGCTTCAACTTGAGCCCGCTCGCATCGACGTTCACCGAGTCGAGCAGGCCATACGCGTAGAAGTTCCAGCCCAGCGACTCCACCGGCACGTGCACCTTCACCGCGTTCACGCCGAGACGCACGTCGAACGGGTTGAACGCGTCGCGCGGCCGCGAGTTCAGGAAGTCAGTTGGGTACCAGATGCGCGACACGCCCCAGCGCACCTTCTGCCGGCCCACCGTGAAGTACACCTTCCGCGCGATGTCGAAGCGCAGCCACAGCTGATCGAGAAACACCGACGGATTCGTGCGCGTGGCCGGAGTGAGACCGACGAACGCTCCAGTCGCACCCGGAAGGGTGGTGTTCGTGGTGGTGGTGCCCGTCGTCGTCGCGAAGGTCGGGTCGAACTGCAGACGCCCGTTCGCGAACGCGCGCAGCCGATCGTTCGGCCGCCCGTCGAGATACACGTCGAGGATCATCGGCGCCGAGAACGAGCCCTCGAGGAACGGCTTGCCCTCCTGGAAGAACGCCTGCCCGAACATCAGCAGTGAGCCGCCCACCTTGAGCGGATCGGTCACCGCCTCCGCGCTGTCGAACTTCGACACCAACGGCCCCGCGCCGAGCTGACTCGCGTCGCGATCGATGCCGCCATCCGCCGTGGTGAGGATCGGAGTGGGCGTCGGCTCGTCGCCGAACATCTGGCTCTCGTCCGGGCGAGGCGCAGCCACGCCGCCGTCACCCGGAGCGGTCTCGTTCGAGTCGCCCCCGAACATGTCCGCCTCGTTGGGACGATCCTGAGTCTGGGCCAGCGCCAGCGCGGCGACGAAGAGGAGGGCGTTCATCTCGAAAAACTTTCAGCGGCTCTTCGACTCGAGCCACGCCTTCGTGAACATGTTCTCGTCGAGCTTCGAGAGGTCCACGGTCTTCATCAGCACCAGCGTGGAGTTCGACTTCTCCACCTCGTCGAAGAACCGCATCTCACCGGGGAACCAGACCTCCGCCTTCTTCGACTCGGAGAAGAGCTTCTGCCACTTCGGGTAATACGCCGTGCGCATCAGGCGGCCCGAGAGCGCGAACTCCTGGCGCTTGAGGATGTTGTTGTTGGTCTTGTCGATCCACAACTTCACCACGGGATACGCGACGTCGATCCCCTCCTTCACTTTCAGCTCGAGCTTCACGGTGTCGAACTTGCCGAGCTTCTCTTCGCCCTCGTACTTGGGCTCGAACTCCTCGGCGAGGCGCGACTCGTCGAAGTCGCTGCGGCGCGAGTTGGTGCCGCCGATGCGCTCACGCTCGGTGGCGCGCTCCCACTTGCCGGTGCCGGGGTCGTAGCTCCACAGGTTCTTGTCGAGGCGCAGGTAGCCCTTGCCCTCTTCGCTCTTCGGCTTGGTGAAGAGGAGCATCAGCTTGTCGTCGCTGTCGCGCCGGAAGATCATCAGCTCGCGCACGACGTCGGCTTTGTCCTTCTCCTTCTGCTCCATGTACGCGAGCGCCTTGTAGTCGCCGCCGTTGCGCTGCCGGTCGTCGATCACGTTGAGGAGCTTGATCATCTCCTCCTTCGTCAGATCGGCCGCGAGCGCCGGAGCGGCAAGCGTGAGGGAAAGCGTCAACGACAACAGGATCGCAGTTCGCATGGTTTTCACCCGACGTGAGACATCGCCGTGATCGGCTTGAGCCGCGCGGCGAGGAAAGAGGGAATGAGTGAGATCAGCGTGATCAGCACCGTGATGAATCCGACGGACACCAGCACCCAGAATGCAGTCGGCGAGATCACCAGCCGCTCCGAGAAGAAGACGAACTGCCAGCTCGGCGGCAACGCGATGCGCGAGCGGGTGAGCAGCACCGAGCCTAAGACGCCCAGCGCGCCACCCAGCGTGGTGCTCAACATGCCCAGGAGGGTGCCCTCGGCCACGAACATCGAGAGGATCGAGGTGCGCTGCATGCCGACCGCGCGGAGCGTGCCGATCTCCCGCGTGCGCTCGCGAATGCTGATCCACATCACGTTCATGATCCCCACCCCGATGATCGCCATCAACACGATGATCACGATGGTGGCGAGCGCGGTGAGCGCGGTGACGATCCACTGCACGAAGCTGGTCTCTTCTTCCCAGTTCGTCACGTCGAGCTTCTGACCGGTCCAGTTCTCGCGGTTCACCGAGTCGAACTTCGCGAAGTAGGGCCGCGGATCCGGGTCGAGCAACTCGAACCCCTCGGCGGCGAGCACCTTGCGCAGGCGCTCCTGCACCGGCTTCACCTGCTCGATGTCCTTCAAGTACAGCTGCAGCGCGCCGGTGGACTCGTCGTTCAAGTTGTAGAGCTGACGGAGCCCCTGGTCGTTCATGAACGTGTTCCAGCTCGAGAGCATGCCGATGTCGGCGGCGATCGCGACCACGTTCACGTCGATGGTGTTGCTGGTGCCGCGGAAGGTGGGCGCCACGATCGTCATGGTGTCGCCCGCGTGCACGCCCAGCTTCTTCGCCTGCGACTCGAAGATCAGCATCGCGTTCGGCTTGGTGAGCTCGTCGAGCGAACCTTCTTTCACCTGCACCACGCTGCGGAAGCCGGGCTCGGCGGTGATGTCGATGCCGCCGATGCCGGCCTGCTGCGAGCCCGACTCGCTCACCAGCTTCGCCCAGCCGCGCCCGCGCTGAACCACGTAGTCGAGCTCGGGCACCTCGCGATCGAGGATCGCGCGGATCTTCTTGTAGTTGGTCACCACCGGCGCGCCGGAGCTGGCCGACGCCTTGTAGAAGCCCGCGACGTTCACGTGCCCGCTCATCAGCGTGGTGGCCGAGACGAGCAGCGTGCTGCGAATGCCGACGAACGCGCCGGTGAGGGTGACCAGCACCGCTGTGACTCCGGCGATCGCGAGGCCGAGAATGAACGTGCGCACGCGGTGCTGGAGCAGGCTGCGGAACGCGATCAGCCAGATCATGGGGCTGAAGAGGTTCATTCGTCCGCCTGCATCGCCCGCAGCGGGCTCACGCGCATCGCCATCAGCGCGGGGAGGAGGGTGGAACCGACCGTCACCACCAGGATGATCACCAGCGCCACCACCAGCGGCCACGTGGAGATCTGCGGGATCAACCGCGGCCCCGAGAAGAAGAAGTACATCACGTCGTTCGGCGCCGCGATGCCCTTGGTGGCGATCGCGGTGAGCACGCCCGAGCCCGCGATCATCCCGATGCCGCCGAAGATGAGCCCCAGCACCAGCGACTCGATCAGCACCATCGAGAGGATCATTCCTCGCTGAGCGCCGATCGCGCGCATGGTGCCGAACATCTGCGTGCGCTGCAGCGTCGCCATCAGCACCGAGAGGTACATGATCAGCATCGCCGCGATGAAGATGATGCCCACCGCGACGAAGAGCAGCGCGCGGAAGACGTTGATGATCTGCCCGAGCAGGCCTGAGGCCTTCTGCCAGCTCACCACCTGGATCCCGAGCTTCGCGTCCTTCGCAGCCGCCTCCATCCGCACCAGCGTCTCGTCGAGCCGGCTCGGATCGTTCAGCATCACCGCCGCGTGCAGCACCACGCCCTCGTCGAGCTGCTGCTGCGTGTACACCCGGCGAATCAGATCTTCTTCGCGCAGCTTGCGCCCGGTGCCCGCGAGCGCGGCGTCGGGATCGATCAGCCCCGGAGTCGCCTCCGCCACCACCTCGGCTCCATCGCCGAACAGCTCGTCTTCGGCGTTCTCGCGGCTCACCGTCTTCGCGCCGGTGGACTTCTGGATCTCCTTCAGCTCCTCGGCCTTGTCGCTGGTGAGGTAGCCGAACAGCTCGCGGAAGCTCATCAGGTCCATCAAGCTCGTCGCGCCTGCGAGCGGCGACTTCTCGAGGCCCGTGAAGGCGAACGTGCCGTACACCTTCACGTTCACGTTCTGCACGTAGCCCGACTTGGTGAACGCCTTGATGGTGAGCATGTCGCCCACCTTCACGCGGTAGAGCTGCACCTCGGGCACCACCAGGTCGTAGAACTGCTGGTAGCGCTGATCGAAGTTCTCGTCGGTGGTGGCCAGCAGCTCAGAGAGCAGCTTCTCGAGGCTCTCCTCCTTCGAGCCGAGCGCGCCCTGGAGCGTCTTCACCAGCTTCGCGGCCTTGATGCCGTCGAGCTGCAGCACCAGCTCGCGCGTCTGGTGCGTGTTCTCTTTCACGAAGCGCTTCAGCTCATCGTCGATGGCGATCAGTCGGCCGTTCGCGCGCGCGTCCTTCAGCTTGTCGAGCCGGCGCGCGGTCTTCAGCTTCATCTGATCTTCGTGCATCAGATCCGCGATGAGGAACCCGCGCTGCCCCTGCGGCACCGGCGAGCCCTTCACGATGCGCATGCGGTCGAACGACTTCTGGAACTTGTCGAGATCGGTGCCGACGTAGCGGAGGAAGACCAGCGAGGTGTCCGTCACGATCGGCGCGATGCGGTTCTCGAGGAACTCGAGATTCGCATACGGGTCCTTCTCGAAGTCGGCCCAGAACGACTCCTGCTCCACGCGCGCGAGCGCCTCGACGTTGCGCGGCTCGACCGACTTCGCGCTGATCATGTCGGCCATCGCCTTCTCCACGTCGCCGCGGAGCACCTTGATGATCTGCCGCATGTGCGCCGTCTCGCTGGCGATGCGCGCCTCGAGCTCTTCCTTCGGCACGCCTTCCAGCGCGGGGTCGCTGCGCTGGCCGTCGCGCGCCTTGTAGAGGTTGCGGAGCTTCTCGAGGGTGGTGTCGACGATGTTGCCCGAGGTGATGATCGCGGCCGAGATGCCCATCGGCACCACGGTCTTCACGTTCTCCACCTTACTGAGCGTCTCCTGGATCTTCGGGAAGTCGTTGATCGCCGGCAGGTCGGGGAAGTTGCCCATCTGCCCGAAGAGCGCGAGCTCGTCCTTCGACGCGGCGGAATAGATCTGCGCGTGGCCGGCGAGGCTGCCCACCACCGAGCGCTGCATCGCCTGGTTGAGCGAATCGAGCATGCCGCCCAGCAGCACGAAGATCAGCGTGCCGAGCATGATCAGCCCGCCGATCAGCAAGTTGATCGGGCTCGCCAGCAGGTTGCGGACGGCGATCCGCACCAGCAGGACGACGCGCGCGATCACGACGCGGCGACCTCTTTCTGCTGCGCCGCTGCGATCGGCATCTCCATCTCGTGCGCCACTGCGTCTTGCGGGCTCTCGCGGCCCTGCACCTTGCCGTCGGCGATGCGCACCACCGCGTTCGCGTAACGCATCACGCGGTGATCGTGCGTCGAGAAGATGAAGGTCGTGCCCTTCTTCTGATTGAGCGACTTCATCAGGTCGAGAATCGCCTGGCCCGTCTCGGAGTCGAGGTTCGCCGTCGGCTCGTCAGCGAGCACGAGGAGCGGATCGGTCACCAGCGCGCGCGCGATCGCCACGCGCTGACGCTGACCACCCGAGAGCTCGTTGGGCCGGTGCTTCATGTGCGACTTGAGGCCGACCTGCTCGAGCAGGCCCTCCACGCGGTCCTTGCGCTCCTTCGCGCCCAGCTTGTTCTGCAGCAGGAGCGGGAACTCCACGTTCTGGAAGACCGTGAGCACCGAGACGAGGTTGAAGGACTGGAAGAT
>CBIHPJ010000482.1:0-7137 GCA_966211295.1 uncultured Myxococcales bacterium
CGCACCGCGTTCACGCCGCGCCTGCCGAGGAAGCTCTCGAGCTTCGCCGCGGCGCCCTGTCCGAGGTCCACGTCTTCCGCGTAGTCGATGGCGAGATCGACCTCGGTGTAGATGGAATCGCTCGAGAGCTGCGCGCCCGGCACGTGCTTGAGCGCCGCCTGCACGTGCGCATGCAGCTTCTTCCGATCGGCCACGCGCTGTTTCTCGGGCTGCGGATACGACTTCACCAGGCGATCACCGCGCCACGCGAAGTGGAGTCCGCCGTTCTCCATGATCGCTCCGGCGACGGGCCACTGCCGCACCCACGCCTCGCCCCACCCCGCCGGCCTTCCGCTCACCAGCACGACCTTCACGTGGTGCGCGTTGAGCCACTCGATGGCGCGGAGCACCTGCGAGCTCAGCTTGCCCTTCGTGGTGAGGGTGCCGTCGACGTCGGTGAAGACCGCTTCGACTTGGGAGAGATCGGCCTCGAGCAGAGGCATCAACACGCGGCGCGGCATTTGTCCTCGCAGGGCCCGGTCAATACTGCGAGAGCCCGGCGATCTGCACGAGGAACTGCTCCAGCTGCTCACCGAGCGCCTCGGGCGGCGGGAGCCCCTTGCGCTGGTTGCGGAGGAACACGTCGAAGTCTTGCGAGCGGCCGTAGAGCTTCTGCGCGTGATCGACGGCCTCTTTGAACGCGGCCAACTTCTCTTCGTAGCCGTCCAGGCTCATCGCGCGCTCGAGCACCACGGCGGCGGAAGCGAGGACCTCCTGGTCGTGCTGCACGAGGATCTCGCGCTGGCTGACTCCGGCGAAGGAGTCGACGAACTCCACGAAGGGCTCGAGGAGCGAGAGGAGATCGATCTTCGAAGGTGAACCTTCGGCGATCAGCTTCCTCAGATTCGAGCGGAACTCGAGGATGGTCTTCTTGTCCTGCGCGCGGAGGGCACGCCACGCGGCGGTGCGGCCGAAGGCGTTGAGCTCCTTCTCCATCTGCTGCGCCTGCGCGAACATTTCGGTCGGCGCTGCTTCGCTGACCTTGTGAATGCGCACGCGCATCAGCCGGCGGAGATCGGCGCTCATCGCGCGCACCACCAGGGTCGCGGCGAGCGCCTCTTCGTAGCCGGGCTCGACCTCGCGCCGCTTGCACTCGCCGAACGCGGTCGCGACGTCCCACACCATCTTCCCGATGCGGTCGCGGAACTTGAAACGGAACATCTGCAGCTCCGTCATCAGGTTCCAGCGATCACCGACCACCGAGGGATCGCGCACCCGCATGCCGAAGTTCATCACCTCGGAGCGGAGCTCCTGGGCGGCGGACTGAAAGTGTTCGTTCACCGCGATCGCCCGCGACTCCACGAGGATCTCGCCGGGCGGAAAGCTGGCCTCGATCTGCGAGCAGAGCGTGTTCACCTCGGCGATGGTGCTGCCGATGATCGGCGCCACGGTCTCCCACATCGAGAGATCGGCGGAGCCATCGACCTCGGGCTCTTCGTACTGAATGAGATCGAGCTCACCCATCGCGGAGATCGCGCGCCCACCGGCGAGGCTCACCATGTGCACGCGTGCGCCGAAGTCTGGATCGGGTTCAGTTGCGATCAGGGCTTCGAGTTTTGGGGGAAGCTGCTCCACGGGCCCTCATTACGATACCGGCGCGAAAAGATCTGCTAGCCAGAAGAGATGCTTCGAGTCCGGGTGTACGACAACGGGCGACTCCTCGATGGCGACGAAGCGCTGCTCGCCAACCCAGGCCCCAAGTGGATCGACGTGCTGCAGCCCACCGAGGAGGTGCTGCTGAAGCTCGGCGAACGTTACGGACTCCACAAGCTCGCCATCGAAGATTGCCTGCACCTCGATCAGCGGCCCAAGCTCGAGGAGTACGGCAACCATCAGTTCCTCGTGCTGCAGAGCTTTTCCACCCCCACTGAGAAGTGGAGCGACCTCGAGATGCACGAGCTCCACTTCTTCATCGGCGGCGACTGGCTCATCACGGTGCACGCAAAGCAGCACCTCGCGATCGACCAGACGCACAAGCGACTCGACGCCGATCCTGCGAACACCATCGGGAAGGGTGTCGACTTCGTGACGTACCTGCTGGCGGACGCGCTGGTGGACCGCAACTTCCCCCTGCTCGATTGCTTCAACGAGGCGCTCGAAGATCTCGAGGAGCGGATCTTCGCGGCCTACCCGAATCGCTCGATGCTGCAGGAGACGTTCGAGCTGAAGCGCGCGCTGGTGCTGGTGCGGCGCGTGCTCTCACCTCAGCGCGACATCGTGGGCCTGCTCTCGCGGCGCGGCGTTCCGCAGGTGCAGGAGAAGACCGCGCTCTACTTCCGCGACGTCTACGATCATCTCGTGCGCATCTACGAGCAGCTCGAGGCCGCGCGCGATCTCGTGGGCAACGTGGTGGAGGCGTACCTCTCGCAGGTGGCCAACCGCACCAACGAGGTCACCAAGCAGCTGACCATCTTCGCGTCGATCTTCCTGCCGCTGTCGTTCATCGTCGGGTTCTTCGGGCAGAACTTCGACATCCTGACGAACCAGTACGACTTCGCGTTCATGATGAGCGCGATCGTCCTCATCCCGATCGTCATGGTCCTCTGGTTCCGTCACAAGGAGTGGTTCTGAATGCCGACTCTCTCGCTGAGTGGACGGCCGTACTTCTACGAGGACCGCGGCGAGGGTGTGCCCTTGTTGCTCTTTCACGGCTTCCCTTTCTCGAATGAGAGTTATTGGCCGCAGCTCGAGAAGCCGCCGAGGGGCGTGCGCATTCTCGCGCCGGATCATCGGGGCTTCGGGAAGAGCGGGCTCGCGCCTGGCATCTCGACGATGGAGGCGATGGCGGAGGACGGCCTCGCGCTTCTGGATTCTTTGAAGATCGAGAGCGCGCTGGTGGGCGGCGTGTCGATGGGTGGCTACGTGGCCATCGCCCTCACGCGGATGGATCCAGGTCGCGTGAAAGGGGTGTTGCTGATCGACACGCAGTCACTCGCCGATGACGAGGCGGGGAAGGCGCGGCGTGAGACCGTCGCGGATGATGTGGAGAAGAACGGTGTCGCTGGCGTGGTGAGCGGGTTGTTGCCGAAGCTGATGTCTCCGGGTGTCGCTCCGGCGATCAAGCAGCGCGTCGAGGCGATGATGCTCGCGCAGTCAGCTCAGGCGGTCGCCGCGGCTTCGCGTGGAATGGGCGCTCGCGTGGACGGGAAGGACATCTTGAGTCGCTTCTCGGGGCCGTGCTCCATCGTCGTGGGCGCGGATGACGTGATTACGCCGATCGAGAAGGCGAAGGTGATGCAGCAGCTCGTGCAGGGATCCACGCTCGACGTGATCGAGGGCGCGGGGCACTTGAGCAATCTGGAGAAGCCGGAGGAGTTTGCGGCGATCGTGGAGCACTTTGTGCTCGCAGTTCGCTGAGTTCGACCCTCTCCCCGGCCCTCTCCCCGCTGCGCAGGGCGAGGGAGTTTCAGGGCTGGCAGGTGACGAGGTCGCCGCTCACTGAGCAGGTGCGGCAGGTGTTCGTCTTCACCAGCTTGCCGTCGCGGCACTCGAGGGTGCCCATGCCGTCCGACGTGCAGAGGCCCTTGCCCTCGGCCGACGAGGCGCACGCGTCGTTCTCCGCGTTGCCCGTCATGTCGCACTTCACGATGTCGCCCTCGCGCTTGCAGCCGTTCGCGCCCTTGCACGGCAGCGACACCCACTTGCCGACGCGGCACTCGAGCGCGCTCGCGGCCGACTCGCACAGGAAGCCCGTCGCGTTGCAGGTCTCTCCGCTCATGGGAGAACCGCAGCCGAAGGAGAAGAAGGACAGCGAGGCGACGAGGGAGAGCTGAAGGAGGCGCATGAGAATGGGGGCGTTGGCGGCCGAGGCGGCGGCACTATCTGCGCCACCGCGGATCGAGTCAAACGACTTCTCAGAACGTCTCGTTGAAGAGCCGGCGGTAGTTCTCCCCCAGCACCTTCTCCACCACGCGCACCTGCATCCCTGACTCGAGCAAGGCGGCGGTGAGCTTGGGGAGATCCCGGACATCTCGCATGCCCCTGGGGAGCGGGATCATGCCGTCGAAGTCGCTCCCGAAGGCCACTCCGTCTTCGCCCATCACCTGCACCGCGTGGGCGACGTGCTTCGCGACGTGCTGGAAGGTGCGGCCGCCGACGAACTGCGGGGCGAAGATGATCCCCACCACCCCGCCCTTGTTCGCGATGGCCTTGCAGGTTTCGTCGCTGAGGTTCCGCCACATCGGCGTCGCGCCCTGCACTCCTGCGTGGCTGCAGAACGGGCGGGCCTTCGGGTGCGCGAGCAGCTCAGGGAGCATCGCGGGTGAGGCGTGAGCGACGTCGAGCAGCATGCCCGTCTCGCCCATCGCGTCGAGCACGTCGCGGCCGTGCTGGGTGAGCGGCTTGTTGCCGAACATCGGCGTGGAGGTGCCGCCGAGCTCGTTGTTCGAGAGGTGGCTGAGCGACATGAAGCGCACTCCGCGCTCGTAGAGCTCTTTGACTCGCTCCACTTTGCCGCCGAGCGCATGGCCACCTTCGATGCCGAGCACCGCGGAGATGCGGCCTTCGCTGAGGTTCTTCTCCAGCTGAGCCCCGGTGGCCGCGATGGAGGCCTGGCCCTGAGACTCGCGGCAGAACGCGGCCATGCGATCGATCTGGAAGGTGCAGCGGCTCCACTCGTCGGCGCGCGCGTGACGGGGCCAGCGCTCTTTCATCGCGAAGAGCGAGAAGCCGTCGATCACCGGAAGGCCGCGGGTCACCACGGTGAAGCACTGGATCTTCACGCCCGCTTCCTTGAGGCGGGGGAAGTCGACGTGGCCCTTCTCTGAAGCGCAGTTCAGATCGCGGTTCCACATCAGCGAGTCGGCGTGACCATCGGCGACGGCGACCCGGCGGTGCAGCTCCCCAATGTCCACGGACTCGGCCATGACCACTTCGTGTAGGGTGCCCGCCGCGTCACATGCAACTCCTCATCAATGGCCAGTCACGAGAGCTCCCCGACGGAATCACCGTCGCGTCGCTCCTCACGTTGCTGGAGATCAAGGCTCCGCGGGTCGCTGTTGAGGTGAACGCGGAGGTCGTGGTGAAGGCGCGCCACGGCGTCACGGCCCTGAAGGCCGGAGACCAGGTCGAGATCGTCACTTTCGTCGGAGGCGGATGACATGAAGCCATTCACCATTGCGGACAAGACCTTCCAGAGCCGGCTGATCGTGGGCACGGGCAAGTACCCGAGCCACGCGGTGATGAAGCAGTGTCACGAGGTCTCGGGCGCGGAGATGGTCACCGTCGCGGTGCGCCGGCTGGATCTGAAGGCGAAGGGCGAAGACTCGCTGCTGCACTGGATCGATTCGAATCGCATGAAGCTCTTGCCGAACACGGCGGGTTGCTACACGGCCGATGATGCGGTGCGGACGTGCCGGCTCGCCGAGGAGCTCGGGCTTTCGAAGTGGGTGAAGCTCGAGGTGCTCGGTGACGAGAAGACGCTGTATCCCGATGTCGAGGAGACGCTGAAGGCGGCGCGGGTGTTGGTGAAGGAAGGCTTCACCGTGCTGCCGTACACGAGCGATGACGTGATCACGGCGCGCAAGCTGGCGGACCTCGGGTGCGCGGCGGTGATGCCGCTCGCGTCGCCGATTGGATCGGGCCTGGGCATTCGCAATCCACACAACATTCGGCTGATCCTCGAGACGGTGAAGGTGCCGGTGATCGTCGATGCGGGCGTGGGCACGGCGAGCGATGCGGCGATCGCGATGGAGCTGGGCATCGATGGGATCCTGATGAACACCGCGATCGCGGCGGCGAAGGAGCCGGTGCGGATGGCGAAGGCGATGAAGCTCGCGGTCGAGGCGGGTCGCGAGGCGTTTCTTGCCGGGCGTATTCCGATGAAGGCGTATGCGTCGGCCTCGAGTCCGCTCACGGGATTGGTCGGTCAATAACGTGTCTCCCTCTCCCATCGGGAGAGGGTCGGGGTGAGGGCATGCCTCTTCCGTTCAAGCTGCTGCTGATCACCGATTGGTCTCGAGACGCTTGCGCCGAGATCGTCCGTGAGGCGCTGAAAGCGGGCCCAGGCATCGCGGTCCAACACCGACACCACGGCGTCTCCGATCGTCAGTTCTACGAGGAAGCCATTCAGCTGAAAGACGTCTGCGGCGACGCGCCTCTGTTCATCAACGGACGCCTCGACGTGGCACTCGCCCTGGATGCTCATCTTCACGTGGGTGAGCGATCGTTGACTCTGCGTGATGTTCGACCGCTGATGGCAAACCGCCTCGTGAGTTCCTCGGTCCATCCGAAAGATGGATGCCCTCACCCCGACCCTCTCCCGATGGGAGAGGGAGACATTTGGCTCGTGAGTCCGGTGTTCGATCCGATCAGCAAGGCTCCAGAGCGTCCCGCGATTGGTGTCGAGGGATTCGAGACGTTCGCCGCGACCACTTCCCTTCCCTGCTTCGCGCTCGGTGGGATCACCGCTGAACGTGCGAAACACTTCTCGCGCGTCGCGGTGATCGGCGAAGTGATGCACTCCGATCGCCCCGCGCACGCCGCGGAAGCCCTCCTGCGCGCGCTGGAGTAGCTTCCTGCACGCCTTGAACACGCTTCGCCCCTTAGGCCTCGGTGAGCTGATCGACCGCGCGGTCAACTTCTGGCGCGTGCACTGGAAACCGCTCTTCGGGTTGCTGCTGGGCTTCCAACTCGTGGAAGGAACTCTGGTCGCCGGATCTCAGGCGATCACACGCGTTGTCTTTCCACTCGCCGGTGATGCGACCGCGCTCAAGAACCCGAGCCCCGAAGTGGTCGCTCAGCTCGGCGGAAAATTCGCGATGTTGATGCTCGCCATCCTCGGAGCGCTCTTCATCTCGCAGGTCGCCGGCGTGGCAGTGAGCCACTACTCGTACGCGCGGCTGATCAAGAAGGGCCAGCCGAACCCGAGCGACTCCTTCCGTCACGCGGCTTCGCGGCTGGGCACCACCACCGGCGCGTTCATCCTGAGCATGATGTGGAGCGTCCTGGTCGGCGTGGTGTTGATGATCCCCGCGACAGCCCTCGGCGTGCTCGGCGCGATCATGGCGGGGAGCGGGAACATTCTGCTCCTCATCCTCGCGGGCATCGCGTTCATCCTGAGCATGATCGTCTTCGTGCTCTGGTTCGCGATTCGTTTCA
>CBIHPJ010000483.1:0-7112 GCA_966211295.1 uncultured Myxococcales bacterium
GAGCGGAGATCGGCGGCTGCGAGTGCGAGGTCCCCTGGAGTGGCGCACCGAACATCATTCGCCCCTGAGCGCTTCGGTAGCTCTCGGCTGGTGGCGAGTTGGGATCGGCCGGTGAACCGCCGAACCACATCACGTCACGTCGCGGCAACGGACCCGGAGCGGCCGGACCTCGCGAAGTCGGAGCGAGCGGCGCAGGGCCGAACACCATCACGCCGCCGGGATTGGCGGGCGGAGGCGGCGGCGGGGCCTCGGCGCGGAGGCCGAACAACATCACGTTGTTGTGCCTGGGCGCTGCGGCAGGAACGACCCCGGGGATCGGAGGGCCGCCGAACATGAAGGTGTGCTCGCAACGCGTGCACTGCACGAGCGCTCCCCTGGGCGGAATCAGCTGGGCATCGAGCGAGAAGTGCGTCGCGCATTGCTCGCACCTGATGATCACACTGCGGCCAGACGCCGGAGCCCGCGCCGGCGCCCCGTGCCTCGCGACGAAGACATGTCCGCACTGCGAGCACTGTACGGGCGCGCCTCCGGACGGAATCAGATCGTCCCGGAGCACGAAGTGCGTCGCACAACGCTCGCAAGCGATGATCACGACTGCACTCTAGTCGCGAGCCCTCTCGCGGCGCCGCGAAGCGGTGACGAGGCGCAGCGATTCAGAGAAATTCAGGGAGCACCCACTGCCGCTCCGCCCGAAGCCCCTTTCGAGGCGAGGCGGTGGCCGAGTGGATCGAGCCCGTGACCGAACGGTAGCTGTGGAAGCGTGACCGGCAAACGACCCGGAGTTCCCTTCTCTCCCGCGATCGCGGCGACCGCGGCCTCGGTGGCGGCGTCGCGATACGAGTACGTGGCGAGCACCACCTTCGACTCGTGCGCCTGCGCCGCCAGATACGGAGCGCCCAGCACCACGGTGATCACCGGCCGCCCCGCGAGCGCGGCGTTGGTGACGAGCTCGAGCTGCCGCGAGTTGGTCACTGCGACCACCACCACGTCCGCACCTTCAGCGAGCGCGCGCGCCTGCAGCTTGAGGCCCGTGCGTGCGCTGGCGGGCGGAATCGCCGCCACCTGCATCGAGGTGAGGTGCGGGAAGCGCTGAGCCATCGCCGCGATGAAGCTCGCCTCGGTGGAGATCACCGCCACCTTCCTGGTGGTGGGCAGGGGGAAGAGGCCCTGCTTGCTGCGCAGCAACGTCACGCCCGCGCTCGCGATGCGGCCCGCGAGCTCACGCTTCTCACCCAGCGACGCGAGGCGCGTCTCCAGCGGAGGCAGCGGCTCGTAGAGACCACGCGAGATCTTCACGTGAAGAATGCGGCGCACCGCTTCATCGAGGCGCCCCACGGGGATTTCTCCACTGCGAGCGGCCTCGAGGAGCGCGACCCGAACTTCCTCCTTCTTCTCCAGCCGCCAGGGGATGAGCACCATGTCAGCGCCCGCGTTCACCGCGAGCACGGCCGCGCGACCCACTCCGAAGCGGCGATCGATGGCGTCCATCTCGAGCTCGTCGGTGATCACCAGTCCCTTGAAGCGCAGCTCCTCCCGCAGCACGCCGCCCAGCACGCGCTGAGAGAGCGTGGCCGGCAACTCATCACCGGTGAGCGTGGGCGTCGCGATGTGAGCGGTCATCAAGCCGTCGAGCCCCGCCTCCATCGCGGCCTCGAAGGGCTTCAGCTGTTGGCGCACCTGGCGCAGCGGTGCGCGGACGATCGGGAGCGACTTGTGCGAGTCCGCATCCACCGCGCCGTGACCGGGGAAGTGCTTGGCGACGGTGACGATCTTCGCGGCCTGCTGACCTTCCACGAAACGCGCGCCCATCTCGGAGACCAGGGCCACGTCGTCTCCGAACGCGCGGATGCCGATCACCGGGTTCTGCGGGTTGCTATTCACGTCGAGCACCGGCGCGAGGTTCATGTTGAACCCGAGCCGGCGGAGATCTTCGCCCTGCGCGAGACCCGCTTCGTACGCGAGCTCGGGCTGACGCGACGCACCGAGCACCATGTTCCCCGGCAGCACCACGTTGCCGTCGGACACGCGCACCACGTTGCCGCCCTCCTGGTCGACCGCGATGAACGGAGGCACCGAGTCGCTCATCAGCGCCCGCACCTCGTCGTTCAGCCGGCCGATCTGCGCGGAGGAAGTGATGTTCCGCCCGAAGATGCACACGCCGCCGACGCGGTAGCCGCGAATGAGCTCGCTGATCGACGGGTCGACCTCCTTGCCCGCGAAGCCGACCATCATCAGCTGGCCGACCTTGTCCTCGAGGCTCATGCTCGCGAGGAGCGTGTCGACGTCTGGAGGCTGATTCGCCGCGGGCGGCTGGGCCGAAGGCGCGACCTCAGCGACGACAGTCACTGCGGGAGTCGGAGCGACGAGCTCCGCACGCCTTCCCGGTTCGGGGGGAACCGGCAGTGGGGCTCGGGCACAGGCAGCCACGAGCATCACCAACATTGGAACGAACACCCTCCCAGTCACGGCCGCGGAGGCTACACCCGAAAACCTCAAAGAGCCCTTTCGTCGTGCCTTGCGCCATAGCAACTGCTCGGGTATCTGCGCCGCCGTGCGCATCACCGAGTTCCTCAAGCTCGACGCCGTCGTCTCGCAGCTCAATGCGAAGACGAAGAGCGACGTGCTGTCGGAGCTCGCGGCGTCGGTTTCCCGCGTCACGCCTTCGGTTCCCCTCAGCCGCATTCATGAGGTGCTGAGCGAACGCGAGAAGATCGGCTCCACTGGAATGGAGAAGGGCGTCGCGATTCCGCACGGCCGACTCTCCGAGCTCGCCGACCTGGTCGCTTGCTTCGGCGTCTCGAAGCAGGGCATCGACTTCGACGCGCGCGACGGCCGCCCCTCGCACTTCTTCTTCGCGCTGGTCGCCCCCGAGAACTCCGCCGGAGTGCACTTGAAGGCGCTCAGCAAGGTGAGCCGGCTCTTCCGCAGCGACGCGCTGCGCGACGCGATCCTCGCCGCGAACACGCGGGAGGAAATCTACGCCCTCATCGCACAGGAAGACGCGCGCGCCTGATCTTGGGCTGACGCATCCTGATTTCAGCGTAGGCTCCGCGGCACATGGAAGTTGTTCTCCGTCCGATCAATGACCATTTCCTCCAGGAAGTGGTCTTCCCTGCGTTCGAGCTCGGAGTCATCGACTCCAGCCCCGCGATCGAGCACCTGCTCAAGCACCTGAACGACGAAGCGACGCGCGTGCTTCTCGAGCTGGTGATGGACAACAACGGCGGCGAGAGCTTCTTCAGCATGACCGACGAGCGCTGGAACCAGGCGCTCTACCGACTGCTGTTCTTCGAGTGGTTCCGCGACTCCGAGGGCTGGATCGTGCAGCAGCAGTACCTCGGCTACGCCGGCCCCTGGGAGGAGACCTTCCACCTCGGCCTGATGCTCGAGGACAACGACTACCCGTACTCCGACGACGGCCGCGCCGATCTCTACCGGCGCGCGTTCTGGGGCCAGCCCAAGAAGCAGTTCGGGCTCGCCTCGCTGCTCTGCGGTGCATGGGATCCGGTGCCCACCTTCCCTCCTGACCAGGTGCTCACCGTCGAGGGTCACGGCGTGTACAGCCCGCAGACCGGAGTCGCGCGCGCCGACTGGGCGTGGCGCCCGATGCTCACGGTGAACAAATGGGCGGCGCGCTTGCCCGGCGCGCTGAGCCGCTTGCTGGAGCGCGAGGTGAAGCGCCTGCACCCGGTGAATCCGCCCGAGCGCCACGAGATCCTCGACTACTGGCTCGGGCGCGTCGAGCAGCCGCCGATCCTCGCGGTGTCGTTCTCAGGTTTGGGGCCGCGCGCGTCGGACTGGATTCGGGAGATTGGTCAGCTCGCGCAGCTCATTCGCGCTGCCGCCGCCGAGCAGCAGGGCCTCACCGCGGTGCTCGGAAGCCAGAGCAAGGGCCGCGATCACGGCCGCCCTGGGTAAGCGTCAGCGTACTCGTCAGATCCGAGTGCCGTAGAGCGCCCAGCCGGCGACTCCGAGGAACATCAAGATTGAGATGAAGAACGGAGCGTCGCCGAGGAGCACCTTCTCGGGCGAACCGCCGGCCCCTCGTTTGTGCACGAGGAAGAGGTACCGGAAGATCGCGTACACCACGAAGGGCACGGTGAACTTGAGGCGGTCGCTGCCCACGTGATCGACGGTCTCTTTCGAGGTCGTGTACAGGCCGTACGCGAGGATGCAGCACGCCGCGCAGATGCTCATCATCTGGTCGAGCAGCGGCACGGTGTAGTCGGCGAGACTCGCGCGGTGCGCTCCTGCGTTGTCTTCCAGGGCGCTGAGCTCGGCGCGGCGCTTGGCGAACCCGAGGAAGAGCGCGAGCAACAAGGTGCAGAGGAACAACCAGTTCGACACCACCACGTCGATCGCCACGGCGCCCGCGACCACGCGCAGGATGAAGCCGAGCGCGATGGCCATGATGTCGAGCAGCACCATCTGCTTGAGCACCGAGGTGTAGAGCGCCTGGAGCAAGAGGTAGCCACCGAGCACCGCGGCGAACTCCGGGCTCACCCACCACGCGCCCACGGCCGCGACGCCCCAGCAGATCGCGACGAGCAGGATCGCTCCCAAGCCCGAGAGGTGGCCCGCGGCGATGGGACGCTTGCGCTTCTCGGGGTGGAGTCGATCCTTCTCGCGATCGAACCAGTCGTTGACGACGTACACGCCGCTGGCGAGCAGGCTGAACACGCCCACGCCCACCAGCGCGCGGGTGAGGAGTCCCGGCGCGAAGATGCTCTTGGCGAACAGCAGCGGAGCGAGCAACGCGCCGTTCTTCGTCCACTGCTTGGGACGGAGCGCTTTGACCGCCGAGACGATGAAGAGAGGCTTGTCTCCGCTCATGGGGGAGACGCCGTGTAGCTCAGTCTTTAGCGAGGAGCGAGCGAAGCACTTCTTCTCCCTTGAAGCCCTCAGTGCGCCCCACTTCCGCCAACGGGTTCACCACCAGCCGCTCGAGCAGCTCGCGCACGGGGAACGAGAGGTCGGGCTTGAGCTTCGCCACCGCGGGAGCGGTCTCTGGCCAGAGCTTTTCCACCACGCCCAGCGCGCACCAGAGCGCCTTCTCGAGCTTCCACTCGGCAGCGCGGGAGACGATGACCCTGGCGTCGGGCGCGCGGGAATAAGCGCCGCCCATCGCGGGCGCACCGAGCACGAGCTCGCGCAGATCGATGAACTCGAGCATCGGCGACTCGAAGCCAACTCTCGCCATCAGCAGCACGTGCGCGAGCAGCGCGTCTTCGAGATCGAGCCGCCGCGCAGAAGGACCGAAGGGCTTCATCGGCAAGGTGCGGCTCATCAGCGCGTCGTTCAGCGTCTTGTTGTCCGCGAACAGCCCGCCGTGGATGAAGAGCGTGGTGCGCGTGTCGTTGAGCACCCGGGTGGCGCCCGCGAGATCGGTGGCGCCCTCCTCGACTTTGAACTCCGAGCGGCGCAGCCAGGTGGCGAGCGGATCCACGTCGCCCGCAGGCACCAGCAGGCGCGCGTCGATCACCGGGCGGAAGGCCACGTGGGGATAGAGGCTCTCGGCGAAGGAAGCGGCTCCGATGAGGACGATCTTCCGGCCCTCGAGCTGGTCGATGCAGCGCTTCAAATTCACCAGCTTCATCACGTTGTCGTTCGCCATCCCCTGGTACAGGGACAACAGGCGATGGCGCACCCACTCGGGGCTGCCCGCGGAACCGAGCCGGTATTCGAGGTTGTAGGCGGCGAGCGGCGCGATGCCCTGGCCCATCGCCCAGGGTACGAACTCCTCCCATGGCGCGTCCTTCAGATCGGTCGGTCGCGGGGAGAACGAGGTGAGGGTTCGAAAGAGCTCGAGCATCGAAACGGCCATTTTCTGAACTCGCTTTGCAGTGAGGCTGACTCGCGTATGCCGACCCTGTGGTACAGCCGCCAGCGAAAATGCTCCCGGCAGCTCTCTATCTCTCGAGCAACGTGACGGCCCGCGAGGACGCGGCAGCGGCGCTGGACCGGGGTCAGCAGGTCTTCGTGTCGGGGTTCGAGGTACCGGGCGCGGTGCGCGTGAGTGAAGGTTGGGGAGCGTCGGTGCGTGAAGCGCTCGCGGCCACCAGTTCGCACGTGCTCGCGGTCGAGGTACCCAGCGATGCGATGGAGGCGCTGACCGAGCCGATCCTTCACGATCGCGCTGACGTGGTGACGGGACATCGGGTGCCGCCTCCGCTGCTCGAGCGCGCGGCGAACCGGGTGGCGCAGCTGGCGATCTCCGTCGACGTCGCCGATCCCCTCTGCCGCGCGCGCGCGTTCCGGGTGGAGGCGCTGCGTGCCGAACCGGTGGTAGCCTCGGGGGACGAGGCCGAGGCTGAGGCGCTGGTGAAGCTCGCCGCGCAGAAGTACCGCTTCGCGGACGCGCTGGTTCGGTTTGGTGGCAAGCGCAGCGCGGGCAACCTCGCCCAGCTCAGCCGCACCTTCGCGAAGTACGCCACGGTGTCGAACGACGCGGACAATCAGCACGAGGGGTACTCGACGCTGGCGCACCTCGAGGCGGGGGCGCCCAATTACAACCGCTGGCTCGCCGGCACGTTCCGGAAGTGGGCCGGCTCGCGCGTGCTGGAGATCGGAGCGGGCATCGGCACCATCACCGCGCACCTCGCTCCGGGGCGGGAGCTGGTCACCGCGCTCGAGGTGGATCCGTTCTACGTGCGGCGGCTGAAGAACCGCTTCCGGGGAATGCCGCAGGTCGAGCCGTACCAGGGCGACGTCGCGCTCGCGGACTGGGAGGCGCTCGCCGCGCGGAAGTTCGACACCATCGTGTTGTCCAACGTCCTCGAGCACATTCCAGACGATGCGGGTGCGGTGCAGAAGTTCGCGAAGATTCTTCCGCCGAACGGGGCGCTGATTCTCTTCGTGCCCGCGCTGCCGCTGCTCTTCGGTTCGCTCGATGAAGCGGTCGGTCATCATCGCCGGTACACGCCCGAGGCGTTGCGCCAGGTGATGCAGGCGAACGGGTTCGAGGTCGAGACCCTGCAGTGGATGAACGTGGTCGGCATTCCCGGGTGGTTCGTGAACGGGAAGCTGCTCAAGCGGCGCGTGCTGCCGCCGTTGCAGCTGCGGCTCTACGACCTGATCGCGCCCACGCTCGCGTCGCTCGAGGCGCAGGTGAA
>CBIHPJ010000484.1:0-7101 GCA_966211295.1 uncultured Myxococcales bacterium
GAGGGAGAAACGCTTCGATCTTCATTCAGCGTGAAGGCGAGTTGGCGATCGGGATTCCATCGTCCGTGCGCGACTGTGTCTGCGTAGAGCTCGTACGCCGGGAGAAAACGCCGGATGTAGTCCTCGATGTCCGCGCGTGAGAGCGCTGGACGTCCACTCGCTCGCGCTGCTTCCTCCGCCTGCACTCTCCATTTCAGAACGAAGAGCGGATCCGCGGCGCGCAGGCAGATCATCACGTCGATCAACTGGTACCAGGACTCGTACGCGGCGAGCTTCGTGTTGATCACTTGCAACAGCGGATCGTTCGTCAAAGCCGGAGTGAACCCGAGCATCCATCCCTCGAGCAGCACCACGTCGAACGGTCCCTTCACTCGCTCACTCTGCGGCGAACGATCTCCACGTCCACCGTGCGCTGACTTGTCGTAGCGAGGCAGCTCCACTTCACCGCCCGCACGCAGCGCCTCGAGCGTCTTCACCCCCAGCGCCACATCGTGCGTACCCGGGTACCCGCGATGCTCGAGGTACGGATTCCCTGGATTCGCCGCGGCCAACGCGAGCTGCTCTTCACGCCGCAGATAGAAGTCATCGATCGACACGCCCACCGCACGCAGCCCTCGCGCCTCGAGCAGCGGCAGCAGCTGCCCGACCAGCGTGGTCTTCCCCGCCCCCTGCGGAGCGCTCACTCCCACGATCAACGGACGGCGCGCCGCATGCCCCACCCGCTCCGAGATCCACTGAAGAACCTGATCGACCAGAGGCGCGCCGTGCACGAAACGGAACGTACTCTGAACAGTCAGGCTCACTCCTGATCCGTCCCCATTATTCCTCGTTCATGAGCGTCGCCCTCGAGGTGCTGGTGCTGCTGGCACTCGTGCTCCTGAACGGAGTGCTCGCAGGCGCGGAGATCGCGATCGTCTCCATTCGCAAGACGCGCGTGCAGGAATTGATGGACCGCGGCAGCTCTTCAGCCCGCGCGGTCTTCCGCCTGCGGCAACAGCCCGAAAGTTTCCTCGCCACGGTGCAGATCGGCATCACCGTGATCTCCGCCACCGCCGGCGCGTTCGGCGGCGCGAGCTTCGCGGCGGATCTCACTCCAGTCCTCGAGCGCTGGGAGTTCTTACGGCCGCAAGCGCACCTCATCGCGATGACCGTGGTGGTCGCTCTCGTCTCGTACCTCTCGCTGGTGCTCGGGGAGCTGGTGCCCAAGTCACTCGCCCTCAAGTCCTCCGAGCGATACGCGCTGTTCATCGGAAGACCGCTGCTCGGCCTCATGTGGCTCGCGCGGCCACTGGTGCGCTTTCTCACCGCGAGCAGCAACCTGGTGCTCAAGCGCTTCGGCGACAGCACGGACTTCATGGAGGCTCGCCTCTCTCCCGACGAGCTGCGCGCCCTGGTGAAGGAAGCCGCTGAGGCGGGCACCGTTCATCCGCAGGCCGGAGAGATCGCTTCGCGTGCACTCGACATTTCCCGGCTGCGCGCGAGCGACGTGCTCATCCCTCGGCACCTGGTGGCCGCGGTGGACCAGGACGCGAGCGAAGAAGAGCTGCGCCGCGCGATCAGCGGGCAGGTGCACACGCGCGTGGTGGTCTACGAAGATCAGATCGATCGCGTGGTCGGCTGGGTGAGCGTGAAGGACATCCTCAATCGCGTCTGGACGCGGCGGCCGGTGAGACTGAAGGAGCTGCTCCGGCCTCCGCTCTTCGTACCGACCTTCAAGCCCGCGGTGGAGTTGCTCGAGCAGCTCCGTGACGGGGAGCAGCCCTTCGCGATCGTGATCGACGAACGCGGCGGCTTCTCGGGCATCGTCGCGATGGAAGATCTCCTCGAGGAGCTGATGGGCGAGGTCTTCGTCGATGAGCAACACGATGGTCTCGCGCTGCTTCACCGAGAGCCCGATGGCAGCGTGCTCCTCGACGCGACGGCGACGGTGCGCGACGTGAATCGCGCGCTGGGCTCACGCCTCCCCGAGGGCACCGATTGGCACACCGTCGCTGGGTTGGTGCTCCAGAGGCTCTCGACGATGCCGGTGAACGGAGACACCGTCATCCTCGATGACGGCACCACGCTCGAGGTGCTCGAGGCGTCACCCAGCCACGTACGGCTGGTGCGCCTCTCGCTCGCTGCTCCGCATTGACCTCAGAAGCAGACCGTCGCGTACGTGACCGTGAGCGTCTCACCCGACTGCGGCGTGGTCATCGCGGTGAACGTGATCGAGTTCGACACGGAGTCGTAGTTCCAGCCCGCGGCCGGTACCGTCACTCCGTTGATCTGCACGTCGAGCGGCTGCGCGGCGAGATCGGGCGTGTTGTTCAGGAAGAACTGCGTGCGGTACCCGAACGCCGTACGCCCGAGGTTCTGCAGCGTGCTGGCCCAGTTCGAAGAGCAGATCTCATCGGACACGCCCGAGGTGAAGGTGGTGAGCGCCTGGTAGCGCGTCACGCCCGCCGCGTCGTCGTACGTGCAGCCCGCAGGGGCCATTGGCAGGAAGGGACCGATCGTGCTGAACGTGAACATCGAGAGCCGGTTGAAGCCCTTCACGTTGATCAAACGGTTTTGGTAGTAGCTCACCGGCTGCACCGACTGATCACCTGCATCGGAGATCACGACGACCGCGAGGTTGGCGTCGACGCGCAGGAAGCCCGCGTTGCCACCAGCGATCAGCGGCGGAGTGAGCGCGAGCGTGGCGGTCTCGAGACCCGTCTCCGTGCCCGAGCCGTCGGTGCCCACGTTCACCAGCGTGGAGAACGCTGACGAGAGGTTCGGCGTGTTGCGGGTGAGGATCGGTCCGACGCCGTTGCGGCTGACCAGCTTTCCCTGCCCCGGCACGCACGGCACGAAGGGCACGCAGGGCGCGGGATCGTTCGACGTGGTGATCACTCCGATCTGGTAGTCGGTGTTGGTCGCGTTCGCGTACTGAATGAACGACGCGAAGTTGCCCGCGAGGCTCATCTGCTTGTCGCTCATCGAGCACGAGTCATCGACCACCAGCAGGATGTCCGCCTTGGGCGTCATGCTCTGCCGGAAGGTGTCGGTCTGCAGGCCGGTGTTGTCGGCGTTGCCCTGGATGCCGAGCAGGTACGAGAGCGACTGGCCGCTCTGCACCACGTCGATGCTGAGCGCGCCGGTGTCGGGGCCCACGTCGAGCGGCAGGTACTTGAGCTGCACCTGGATCGGCGCGGCACCCGGCGCGAGCGTCAGTCCGCCCGAGGGAATCGTGGGCGCGGAGACGAGGAAGAACTCGGGGCAGGGCGAGGTGCCGGGGCAGCCCATGCTTCCCGGGAGCAGCCCGCCTGCCGAGGGCAGCGTGAAGCTGTTGATCGTCACCGGCGTGCTGCACACGTTGTAGACGTTCACGTCGCGCGTCGCGCTGTTGCAGCCGACCTTCACGGTGCCGAAGTCGAGCGGGTCCGGAGTGATCGCGATGCACGCCGGTCCCACCGAGGTGCGGAGCGGCACGCCCACGCGCGGCGCGGTCGGAGAGGCGATGTTGAAGGTGAGCTCACCGCTCAAGGTGATCAGCTGCGTGGGCACCGGTCCCGGCGGAGCCACGCGCACCACCACGGTCCAGGTCTCGGCGGGCTGCAGCTCCTTCTCGACCACCGGGCCACCCACGATGGAGTACGCCGTCGAGCTGCCCGCCGCGAGATCGAGCCCGGTGATGTAACAAACGTCGTTCGGGCCGGTGAGGCGGTTGGTGATGGTGATCGGCAGATCCTTCGTGTTCGGCGGAGTGACGAGGCCGAAGTTCGCGCTCGCGGGGCTCACCGAGATGTCGCACGGCGGCAGGGTGACCGCGTTCGCCGTGATGGTGATGCGCGTCTCGGGCGCGGTGGGATCGTTCGAGTAAATCACCAGCGTCGCTTCCTTCATGCCGATGCTCTGCGGCGCGAAGTTGATCGCGATGTCCACGAAGTTGCGCCCCGCGACCGCAGGCAGACCCACCATCGGATCGTACGGACTGCCGAGCGAAGCGACGAACTCACCCGCGACCGTGCCCGTGGAAGGAATCACCTCGAAGAGCGGTACCTGGCCGACGGTGCCGTCCACGGCGACGGAGCCCAGGTAGAGGTTCGCGGTGGGATCAGGCGTGGTGGGCGCAGTGCCGACGTTCTGCACGTTCACCTTGCGCGAGACCGTGGTGTTCGAACCGGGGAAGTACGCGACGCGGCCGAACGCGAGCGCAGGCGACGGCGTGGCGCGAAGGCGCGGACCACCACCGTGGCACTTGAGCGGAATCGAGCCCATCGCCAGCGTGCGCAGCGGCGTCTTGAAGGTGAGGGTGGAGTCGCGGTTGCCGAGCGTCGACGGGTTGCACGCGATTCGGAGAGGAGTCGCGACACCACCGCCGGGAATGGTGAGGGTCGAAGGATCCTGTCCCTGCGCGGGCACCACGTAGAAGTCGCCGGGCGCCGCGCTGACGATGTCCGTCAACGGAATGGCGACGTTCGAGAGGTTGGTGAAGGTGACGTCGAGCACCTTCTCCGCGCCCGGGTTCACCGTGCCGAACACCAGCTGCATCGGAGTCCAGGTGAGCACCGTGTTGCTGCCTTCGCCCAACACCACGATGGTGGAATCGGGGCAGCCGCCCGCTCCGCGCACCACGATGGTCGCCTCGGACGCGCGCAGCTCGGTAGGAGAGAAGGTGAAGGTCACGTTCGCGGTCGACATCGCGGACACGGGGAGATCGCCCGCGGGGCTCACTCCGAAGAGCGCGGCCTCGGGGCCCATCAGCGTGCCCACGAAGCCCTGTGCGTCGACCGCGGTGGGATTCGCGAAGGGGAGGTTGATGGAGAGCGTGTCGCCGATCGGCACCCGGCCGAAGTCGATCACCTGCGGGAAGTCGCACGCGCCGCGTTGAGCAGTGCCGCGCAACGTGATCACCGCGGTGGAGTCCTCGATGCGCGTGCCCTCGGTGCTCAGCTTGAGCTTCGCTTCGAAGCTGCCCGCGAGAGACTTCGGGGTGAAGAGCATCTCGTACTCGGCGCGGCCGGTGGCCTGCACCTCGCTCGGAGCGAACGCGACTTCGAAGGCCGAGGTCTCCGTGCCCGGACCAATCGCCACTTCCGCGCCCTCGGTGTACTCGAGGGTGGTGACGTTCAATCTGCCCACGCCGCTGTTGAGCACGGTGAGCGTCATCGGCTTGCGCTCTCCGACCAGCGCGTTGCCGAAGTCGTAGATCGCGTCGCGGTTCACCACGCGCTCCCCGTTCGCGTCGCGCCAGACGATGCCCAGATCCCCGAGCGTGGTCTTCACGTCGCCCTTGCCGCAATCGCAGCCAGAGACAGCGAGAACGAGGGTCAGGACTGCGAGAGGAACGCGGAAGGAAGAGCATTGAAACATGGGGATCCCCGGAGCGAAGGCGGCGGAATCTGCTCACGAAGCAGGGGACGGTCAAGGCGGCGCGCGTCGGATCTGACGTCGTTAGATCGAGCGGCGAAGTGGAGCGATCTGGGGGGCCCCGCGTGAAGCTCACGCATGGTGTACGCGCAATTCAACTCAGCGTGCTCCTGTGGAGCGTTCAGGCCCTGGCGCAGCCTCCGGCGGATGGCGGCGTCTCCGCTGACGAGCGCTCCGAAAGAGGTGATCAGCTGGGCGAGCTCTCGCTGGACGAGCTGATGGAGTTGGTGGTCTCCGCCTCGCGCGTGGTCGAGCCCATTCGCGAAGCGCCGGTCCCGGTGACCTTGATCAGCCGCGAGATGATCGAAGCGAGCGGGGCGCGGAACCTGCTCGAGCTGCTCACGCTCTACGTCCCAGGCGTCACCCGCGCCGAAGATCAGAACGAGCTCAACGTGGCGATGCGCGGCATCTATGCCAGCTCGCAGCAGAAGATCCTCATTCTCCTCGACGGACACCGGCTCAACTCGCGCGCGTACTCCAGCGCCGATCCGGATTTCTCCATCGGGCTGGACAAGCTCGAGCGCATCGAAGTGCTCCGCGGCCCCGGCTCGTCGATCTACGGCAACGTGGCGCTCACCGCGGTGATCAACCTGGTGACTCGCACGGGCAAGGAGCTCAACGGGGTGCAGGCGCGGGTGGGCATCGGGAACTACGGCCAGCTCACCGGCAGCCTGCTGGCGGGACACCAGCTCGGAAAAGACAGCGAGGTCCTCCTCTGGGGCAGCTACTACGAGGCGACCGGAGAGCGGGTGACCCTCTACGCCCACCCCACCGATCCCCGGCTGCAGAACTACAGCGGCAGTGGGACCGACGGCTTCGCGTTGGTGGGTGGCGCGCGCAACTTCGGCAGCTACGACGTGGGCTCGAAGCTCAAGCTCGGCCCGGTGCATCTGCTGGCGAGCCGCCGCTCGGGCAAACACACCGAGCCGCTCACCGGAGGAGGGGTCACCGGAGAGGCGTATCGCTTCGACGATCAAACCCGCAACGCGTTCCTCGGCCTGGGTCCGGGCCTCGCTTCCACCAGCAACCACGGCGAGCTCGGCTGGAACGACAGCTTCGGAAAGGAGCATCAGTGGAACTTCGCCGTCACGCTCTATGGCGACACCAATGAGATCGATGGGGTGGTGAGCACCGACCCCTACGGGGGAGCGCTGTTCATCGGGTGGACCGAGTTCAACGTGGGGCTGATCGCCGACGGTCGCTACGAGTACGACTTCCACAAGCTGGGCTCCGGCAGCCTCACCGTGGGCGGGCAGTGGGAATACATGAGCCTGGTCGACTCGGTTTCCGCGGCGGCGGTGGACACCGTTTGGACCTCGTTCGTCGATCAGACCACGCCGCTCCTCGAGCCGGGCCACGAGATCATCTACTCGGGCTTCGCGATGCTGAAGCACAAGCTGTTCGACTCGCTCGTGTTCAACCTGGGCGGCCGCTACGACAACAAGGTCCGGCGCGAAGGCCCCAACGTGCAGAACTTCTCGCCGCGGTTGGCGCTCGCATTCGTGCCGAACGAGATGTGGGACGTGCGGCTCTCGTACGCCGAGTCCTTCGTCGATGCGCCGTACTGGTATCGCTACAACTCGTTGCCCAGCTATCGCGGCGGAAGCTTCCTCACGCCCGAGCACATGCGCTCGGTGCAGCTCTCCGGGTCGGTCAACCTGCTGAACGAGCGCCTCGGCGGCACCCTCAATCTTTTCTACAACG
>CBIHPJ010000485.1:0-7091 GCA_966211295.1 uncultured Myxococcales bacterium
TCCGCAGGGAGAGGGAGATCAGGGGCCGAGGAGGCGGCCGAGAACTTCGCGGAGGGTCTCGAGGTGAATTGGTTTCGCGAGCACTTCGTTCATTCCCGCGCGCCTGCATGCTGCCACGTCATCAGGCGTCGCTGAGGCAGTGAGCGCGACGATCGGCAACTGCTCACCCAACGGCTTCGCCCGAATCCGCTCGGTCGCTTCGAAGCCGTCCATCTCGGGCATGTGACAGTCCATCAACACCAACGCGACGTCACCTGACTCCATCAGCTCGAGCGCTTCGCGACCGCTGGTGGCTGGCAGTGACACGAAGCCCGCCTTCTCCACCAGGCTCGAAGCCACCCGCAGGTTGATGGGATTGTCGTCCACCACGAGCACGCGCCGGCTGCGTGGTTCGGGAATCGGCGGACGCTCGGCCAACGGCTCGAGCCGCTTGGCAGCCACGAAAGGCAACGAGAACGAGAACGTCGATCCACGCCCCGACTCGGAGCGCACCTCGAGCCGTCCGCCCATCAGTCCCACGAGCTGCGAGGAGATCGCGAGCCCCAACCCCGTGCCGCCGTGCCGACGCGTGGAAGATCCATCGGCTTGCTCGAAGGGCCGGAAGAGCCGCTTCTGCACCTCGGGCTGAATGCCGATGCCCGTGTCGCGCACCTCGAACTCGACCTTCCCGGGCACTCCCTTCACCGAGATCCGCACCTCGCCTTTGTCGGTGAACTTGATCGCGTTGTTCACCAGGTTGTTCAGCACCTGCGTGAGCCGGAGCCCATCGCCGCGCATGATCGGAGGCAGCCCCGAACCGCGCTCGAGGACGAACACGAGGTTCTTGGCGCTCGCGTGCCCCCGCGCGATCACCTCGATGTCTTTGATCACCGCGTCGAGATCGAACGGCTCCTTCTTCACCTGGAGCTTCTTCGCTTCGAGCCGCGTGAGATCGAGCAGGTCATTGATCAGGATCACCAGGCCGCGACCGCTGCGCTGAATCACCTCGAGCTGCTCGCGCTGCTGATCGGTCTGCTGTTCCTGCAGCATCACCTCGGTCATGCCGAGCACGCCGTTCATCGGAGTGCGGATCTCGTGGCCCACGGTGGCGAGGAAGATCGTCTTCGCGCGATCGGCCTGCCGCATGCGCTCGAGCGAATTTCGGCGCAGCTGATCGAAGCGGCGCGTGAGCACCCACGACACCATCACCACCACTGCGACATTGAACATCGCCGACGTGGTCGGCTCGGGATCGACGATCGGCACCGTCACGCCCGTGGAGCCCAGGAAGAGCGTGAGACAGCCGCTCAGGCTCGCGACGATCACCCAGAAGAAGCTGTGACTCACCAACAGGTAACTCGCGATCACCGGCACCAGCACCAGCGTGAGCAAGTTGGAGACGTCGGCCGGCGTCTGCATCAACGCGGACGCGTTGAACGCGAAGGTGAGCGTGATCAGCGTCAGCTGACTGAGCACGATCAGCCGCACCGAGCGCTGCAGCAGCACCAGCATCGCCCCCGCCGCCACGAACATCACGATGGTGAGCGCGAGCTGGCCCCACATGCGCGAGAAGAGATTGAGCGGAACGAACGCGGTGGTCGCGCCGAGGCCGAGCAGCCAGATCTGCACGAGGAAGCGCGCGCGATCGGTCTCGTCTTCCGTCGCCTGGGGCGGTGTCAGACCATCCACCAGAGCGGTCAGCCGTCTCCGCATCAGTTCCCCGCCTCGAAGCTGCTCGACCTTATCTCCTGCTTCCTCGAACGATTCGACCCCCAAGTGGGGCCACCGAATCTGTCGAGAGTCAGTCGACACGTCCCAGGTTCAGACGCTTCATCATGGTGCGCACCGTACCCCCGGGGTCCTTCGCCGACCCGCGTCCCACCTCGCCCAACAAGCGCGCTGCGTGTGCTGCATTTCCATTCGCTCTGCGGAGTGCGAGCTCCAGGGCGCGACGTTCGAGGCGTTCCACCTCACGTCGCAGGTTGAACGAACCCGAGGCCAGCCGCGCCTCGAGAGAAAGTTCTTCGGCGGCTGCGTCTTCTTCTCGCGCCCACAGGCGGCGCGGGAGATCGGAGACTAGCAGCGACTCGCCGGTTCTCTTCGCGACGAGCGCGCCAAACACCACGTTTCGCAATTCGCGGATATTTCCCGGCCAGCTGTACGCCCGCAGCAGCTCGAGCGCTTCGGGTGTGACGAACTGGACACGGCCGCGCTTCGCGGCGAGCGGATCCTCTCCGTAGAAACGATCGACCAGCCGCGTCACCAGCGCGGGGAGATCGTCGAGGCGGTCGCGCAGCGGAGGGAGCACCACCTGCACGGTGGAGAGACGCTCGAAGAGATCGGCGCCGAACTCCTTCCTGTTGATCAGCGCCTTGAGATCGCGGTTGCTGGCGGCCACCACGCGGAAGTCGATCTTCTTCCACACGTTCTCGCCGAGACGCGAGATCACGCGATCCTCGAGCACGCGCAGCAGCTTGTTCTGCAGCACCATCGGGGTGTCGTCGATCTCGTCGAGGAACACGGTGCCGCCTTCGCCGGCGGTGAGCTGGCCGTCGTAGTCGCGCGTGGCCCCAGAGAACGCGCCGCGCACGTAGCCGAAGAGCTCGCCTTCCATCAGCTCGTTGGGGATGGCCGAGCAGTTGATGGGCACGAAGGTGCGAGCGCGCCGCGCGGACCATTGGTGAATGAGGCGAGAGGCGATCTCCTTGCCGGTGCCGGTCTCTCCGGTGAGCAGCACGGGCATCGCGGTCTGCGCCGCCTGGTGAATCTTCCGCAGCAGCGCCTTCGCCGCCGCGCTCTCGGCCACGAAGTCCTTCACCGGAGGCAGCGGAGGCTCGGGCGTGAGCGTCTCTTCGAGGCGAGCGAGGAGCCGCGCTTCCCAGCCCTTGTCGAGGGTGATCACGTCGAGCGCGCCTTGATCGACCGCGGCCTGGAGCAACTTCGCGCTGGGCCGCTCGACGCAGAGCCACACCCAGGGCTCGTTCTTCACTTCGGGGAGCTGCGCACGCGCGGTGCGAATCACCAGCACGCCGCTGGAGCCGCGAAGCCAGCCGCGGGTCGCGAGAATGGCGGCGACGGTGCCGAGGCCTTCACCCTTCCACTGGTAGTGGGGCATGGGTGCGAATCAAACACCGCACGCACGCGATTGGAATGATGGCTAGTGACAGTTCGAGGTCTGATGGGGTTCGGGGCTGATCAACGCGAGACCGCTGACCGAGCACGAGTCGCGCACGTTGAACCGCACCCGGCCTTCGCTGCCGCCGCCGCCCCCGCCGGGATAGTCCTCTCCACAATTGGGCTCGCGCGCGTTGCTGGGCTCACCTGCTCTCGCCCCTCCGTTCCCTCCGTTGCCGCCGCAGGTGAGCGAGAGAGGGAGCGCACGCAGCGAGCTCCGCTGGCCGTGCTGCCCGTCGCCCCCGTCGGTGATGCCGCTGCCTTCGCCGCCTGCGCCACCATTGGCCACCACCGCCGCGCCGGGGTTCACTTCCAGCCGCGACGCCTCGAGGAGGATCGCGCCGCCGCTCCCGCCGCCACCACCACCGATGCGCTGGTTCGCGAGGCCACCCCTGCCGCCCTCTCCATGCGCGCTCACCGTGGCCCCGGGGGCGATGCTCAGCCTCCCGCCAGCGGAGAGCTGAAGGGCGCCACCACCGTGGCCTCCGCGTCCTGAGCCCTGGCTCGCGCGGCCTCCGTCGCCGCCGGGACAACCGCCACGCAGCGGAGTGAGCGTCGAGTTGCCATTGGTGTCTCCGCGATCGCCGAGTGATCCGCCGTGATCTCCCTTCGCGCCCTTACCTCCGTTGGTGCCGAACGCGCCGCCACCACCGCCACCCGCGGTCTGCGGATTTCCGGAAGCACCGCCGTTCTCTCCTCCGCCCGAGCTGCAGGACACATCGCTACCCGCGCCCTGAGTCCCCTCGCTGCTCGCGGTGAGCGTTCCCGCGATGTTCGCGTCAGCCTTCACCGCGATGATCAGCGGACGAGAGCCCACCGCACGCACCGTGACGCCGGCGTTGATGGTGAGGCTGTCGAAGAAGATCAGCATCGACGAGCCGACCACGGTCGAGTGCGGCACGCCTCCGCTCGAGCAGGTCGACCACCCCACCTCGCTGCCGCTCGTGTCGATGGTGACGTCGCAGGCGATCACCGCCGCCCCCGCGGAAGGAGGCAGCTGCGACGAAGTGAAGTTCGTCGGCGTGAAGGGGAAGGTCTGCACGCAGGTGCCGCTCGAATCACACGTTCCTCCCGGGCAATCACCCGAGCGCGACGCGTACACGCAGCCCTGCCCCTCGATGCACTGGCCGCTCGCTTCCACGCACGGCCCCGAGGGCGAGTTGCAGGTGCGCTGAGTGCCCGCGCAGCTGCCATCAGCGCGACAGGTGTCGTTGGTGGTGCAGCTCAGTCCGTCGTCACAGCTTCCAGACTTCACCGGGTAGCTGCAGCGGCCATCGGCTCCGCAGGTGCCCGCGCTGCTGAAGCAAGCCGATGAAGGTTGATTGCAGACCACCGCGGTCCCCGAGCAGCCACTGCTGCCGCACACGTCACCGCGCGTGCAGGCGTCAGAGTCGTTGCATGTCGAGCCTGAGGGACAGTCGGAGTCTGCGCAGTCGCTCTGTCCGTCTCCGTCGTTGTCGAGGCCGTCAGCGCAGAGCCCTGTCTCGCTCGGCGCCACGCACACGCCTTCGGTGCACTGGCCATTCACGCCGCAAGCCTGCTGGGCACACTCGGTGTCCCTGCAGTCCGTGGCGGAGTCGCAGTCGTCATCCAGTGCGTTGCCGCACTTCTCCGAGCCTCCCGGATTCACCGCGGCGTTCTCGTCATCGCAATCGAGGTCGGAGAAGAAGCCGTCCCCATCGGCGTCGACGCCGCCGTCTCGCAGCTGACCGGGCTTCAACGTGAGGAGGACGGACGGGGTGGGCGATCCATAACTTCCGAGCACCGCGTCTGAGTTCTCCGCCGGCACGGCGAGCGTGGTGCACCCGTCGTCGGAGTACCCCTTCGCCTGCACCAGCACGTCGGGACCATCTTCATCCTGAGCGATGCCCACCACGAAGCTGGTGCGACCGTCGAGCAACACCGGCGTCGACTCGCGAACCGTGAGGCCGCGCGCCGTCACGCGAGCGCAGCGACTCTTCAAGCCCGGGTCCATGCTCACGAAGACGCGCAGGGAGCCCAGCGGCGTCGGACTCGAGCAAGCCACAGTCATCGCGCCGGCCATCAGGAGCAGTGTTCTGCTGTGCATCCCAACTTGCCTTGCAAAACCCGCTGCCTGTCGAGGGAGGCCGTGAAGCGCAGTGCTTGCCGGGGTCGTTACCGTCGCCGCGCAGCTTTGGTCGAGTTTGCGCGCGCGGAGGCCCGAAACACGATTCAAAGAATGTCTTCCGCGATTTGATTCACGGTTCCATCCAATCGATCAGAGTGACTTCGGCCACCTGCGCGCTGGTCCTGCGCGTGCACAGAGGCGCCTGCCGTTCACTCAACGAAAGGACGCAAATCATGTTGGCCCTCGTCACAGAGCATTGGGTTTTGTCCCTCACGCTGCTCCTGCTCGGAAGCGCGTCGCTGGTGCTCTTTGCTGGCACGTGGATCATCTCCGAGGACGAGTCAGGTCTCGTGATCAGGAAGTTCGGCAACGCACTCCCTCCTGGGCGGCTGATCGCGCTCGAAGGCGAAGCAGGCTTTCAAGCGGACCTGCTCCCGCCTGGCTGGCACTTCGGCCTCTGGCGTTGGAAGTACCGCGTGGAGCGCGTGAGCATGCTCTCGGTGCGCTCGGGCGAGATCGCGCTGGTGGTCGCCGCTGACGGCACCGCGATTCCCGGCGAGCGGATCCTCGGCCACGAGGTGGACTGCGACGACTTCCAGAACGCGCGCGCGTTCCTCGAGAACGGCGGCGAGAAGGGCCGTCAGCTCGCGTTCCTTCGCGCGGGCTCGTACCGGATCAACCCGGCGCTGTTCCAGGTGGTGACCACCGACAACTGCGAGCAGTTCGGCGTGCTCGAGCGCGAGCTCACCGTCTTCCAGGTGGCGCCTGACAAGGTGGGCATCGTCGCGGTGCTCGACGGCAAGCCGATCCCCGCGGGCGACGTCGCAGGTCACCCCGTGGAGGGCCACGACTCCTTCCAGTCGGGCCAGGCGTTCATCGATGGCGGTGGTTGCCGCGGTCTGCAGGAGCAGGTGCTCCTCTCAGGCGCGTGGAACCTGAACCCGTGGTTCGTGAAGGTCGAACAGATCCCCATGACCGAGGTGCCCATCGGCTCGGTGGGCGTGGTGGTGAGCTACGTCGGGAAGGAGCACGTCGACGTGTCCGGCGCGGACTTCACGCACGGCGATCTCGTGGAGCGCGGCCGCAAGGGCGTCTGGGTGGAGCCGCTCCTCCCGGGCAAGCACCCCATCAACACCAAGGTGATGAAGGTCGAGACCGTGCCCACCACGAACATCGTCCTCAACTGGGCGGGCCGGGTGGAGCAGCACGGGTACGATCAGAAGCTGGCGCCCATCACCGTGCGCTCGCACGACGGCTTCAGCTTCACGCTCGACGTGTCGCAGATCATTCACATCGGCATGAAGCAGGCGCCGCGAGTCATCTCGCGCGTCGGCAGCATGCAGAACCTGGTGGACCACGTGCTGCAGCCCACGGTGGCGAACTACTTCCGCAACTCGGCGCAGCAGGTGGGCGTGCTCGAGTTCCTCTCGGCGCGCAGCGACCGTCAGCGCGAGGCGTACGACGCGATCAAGGCCGCGCTCTCGGCGTACGACGTGGAGTGCATCGACACGCTGATCGGCGACATCCAGCCGCCGGCTGAGCTGATGAAGACTCAGACCGATCGCAAGATCGCCGAGGAGCTGCAGCGCACGTACGAGGTGCAGCGCGAGGCGCAGATGAAGCGCCAGCAGCTCGAGCGCGAGACCTCGGTGGCGAACATGCAGGGCGAGGTGGTGCGCAGCGAGCAGATGGTGGCCATCAGCGAGAAGAACGCGCTGGCGGTCGAGGCGTCGTCGCGCGGTGAGGCGGCGAAGGTGCGGCTCCAGGCCGACGCCGAGGCGCATGCGATGAGGCAGCGCGCCGAGGCCCAGGCCGCGGGCACCAGGCTCGCGGGTGACGCGGAAGCGGA
>CBIHPJ010000486.1:0-7070 GCA_966211295.1 uncultured Myxococcales bacterium
AGATCGGCATGCTCGGTGGCGGCCTGATGGGCGGCGGCATCGCCTACGTGAGCGCTGCCCTCCAGGGCGTGCCCGTGCGCATCAAGGACAAGGACGACGCCGGAGTGGGGCGCGCGCTCGGTCACGTGCGCGGCCTGTTCGACGAGCGCGTGAAGCGCCGTTCGCTCACCTGGCGTGAGGCCGAGAAGCAGATTGCGTTGGTGACGGCGACCACGGACTACTCAGGCTTCAAGCACTGCGATCTCGTGGTCGAGGCGGTGTTCGAAGATCTCGAGCTGAAGCACAAGATGCTGAAGGAGATCGAGAGCGTCTGCGGACCGGAGACCATCTTCGCGTCGAACACCTCGTCGATTCCGATCACCGACATCGCGAAGGCGAGCAAGCACCCGCAGACCGTGATCGGGATGCACTACTTCTCCCCGGTCAACAAGATGCCGCTGCTCGAGATCATCACGCACAAGGGCACGAGCGATCTCGTGACCGCGACCTGCGTGGAGGTCGGCAAGAAGCAGGGCAAGACGGTGATCGTGGTGAACGACGGCGTGGGCTTCTATACGTCGCGCATCCTCGCTCCGTACTTGAACGAGGCGGCGTTCCTGCTCTCCGAGGGCGCTGACATCGCCGAGCTCGACAAGGCGCTCGTCGACTTCGGTTTCCCCGTGGGCCCGATCACGCTGCTCGACGAAGTGGGCATCGACGTCGCGGCGAAGGTCGCGAAGATCATGCACCACGCGTTCGGTGAGCGAATGCTCGCGCCCGACACCACCGACGCGCTGGTGAAGGACGGTCGCCTCGGCCGCAAGGCGCAGAAGGGCTTCTATCTCTACGAGAACGGGAAGAAGACCGAGGTCGACGAGTCGATCTACGAGCTCACTCCGCAGAAGAAAGATCGGAAGCGCTTCGATCGGTACGAGATGGCGGAGCGCTGCGCGCTGCAGATGGTGAACGAGGCGATTCGTTGCCTCGGTGAAGGGATCCTCCGCAGCCCGCGCGATGGAGACATCGGCGCGATCTTCGGTCTCGGGTTCCCTCCGTTCCTCGGCGGTCCGTTCCGTTACACGGACGCGGAAGGCCACGGGAAGATCCTCGAGCGCACCGAGCACTACCAGGAGCGTCTCGGCCGTCGCTTCACGCCTGCGCCGATGCTGCTCGAGTCCGTCAAGACCGGTCGCAAGTTCTACTGATCTCAACTCCCTCCCTCTCCCCCGGGAGAGGGTCGGGGTGAGGGCAAGTCAAAGGAACCCAATGCTCACCCACCCATCACTGAGCGTCTTCAAAGACCTCCCGTTGCAGGAGCGTCTCTTCGTCCGGGCGCGGCTCCTCACAGCGCCACTCGAAGAGCTCACCAAGCGCGTCAAAGGTGAGCGGATCCTCGACGTGGGTTGCGGTCACGGTCTCCTCTGCTCGCTGATGTCCCTCGGTTTCCCCGATCGACAGATCATCGGCATCGACACCGACCCGAAGAAGATCGACTGGGCGCGCCGCTCGGTGGGCAAGCTCGGCAACACCCGCTTCGACGTGATGAACGTGGAGCGTCTCGCCTCACTCGAGGCGGCGACCTTCGACACCATCACCGTGAGCGACGTGCTGTACCTGTTGCCGGAAGCCGAGTGGCCCGACTTCCTCGCGGCGTGTCACCAGCTGCTGAAGAAGAACGGCCGCCTGCTCCTGAAGGAAGCGGAAGACGACGGCGGTTGGCGTACGAAGAAGGCGCTGCTGCAGGAGCAGGTGATGGTGCGACTGCTCGGTCGCACGAAGGGCAGCGGCGGTCTTGGTTTCTCACCCCGCGAGAGAACGCAGCAGCTCCTGGAGCGCGCTGGTTTCAAGGTGACGGAAGTCGTTTCGCTCTCGAAGAACAGCACGACTCCGCATGTGCTTTTCGTCGCAGACTGCGTGTAGGCTCCGCTCCGCAAAAGGGGCCTCGGGGACGACTCGGGGCGGCTCTCTTCGGAGGTAGTTCAGCCATGGTCAGACTGGTCTGGTTTGCGCTTGCGAGCGCGTTTCTCGCGTCGTGCTCCTGCACGCCCGTGACGAAGTGCACCTCGTTCGCGGATTGTTCGAGTGGTCAGGTCTGCACGATGGGCGAGTGCCGCGCGACGATCGGCACTGGCAGCGGTCCCGGCGGCGGAGGTGGCGGCACTGGCGGAGGCACGGGTAACGGCGGCGGCACCGGCACGGGCGGCGGCAACGTCACCACGGGCTGCGATCCCAATGGCGGCGCGGCGAACCTCGCGAAGGACACTGACTGCGACGGCCTCTCCGACGCCGAGGAATACGGCACGGACTACGGCGGCGGCGCGCACACCGATCCCTGCAACTCCGACAGCGACGGCGACGGCCTCGCCGACGGCGTCGAGATGGGCAAGACCACCACGGTCGCCACCGCCTGCGGCGCGACGTTCGTGGCCGACGGCGATCCGAACTCGAAGTCGAACCCCACGGTCGCCGACACCGACGGTGATGGCGTGCGCGACGGAGACGAAGACGCGAATCACGACGGCCGCCGTCAGCCGAACGAGACCGACGTCACCCGCAAGGACACCGACTGCGACGGCTACAGCGACGGCGAAGAGCGCATGAGCGCCGCGGGCTGCATGACCGACGGTACCAAGCGCGACACCGACGGCGACGGTCTGCCTGACGGAGTCGAGGGTGGCCTGCAGCCCGTCGGCGCGGATCCGATGGGGTGCACGTACACGGTCGCGACCTATGACGCGGACAACACCGCGATGGGCACCAACGCGTGCAACGCCGACAGCGACAACGACGGCATTCAGGACGGCGCGGAAGACACCAACTTGAACGGCCGCGTCGACATGGGCGAGCTCAACCCCACCAACATGGGCGATGGCACCGGTCCCGCGCAGGCGGCGTGCGCGACGACGAACCTGCGTCCCATCACCTTCCACACCAGCGGCGCCAGCGACGTGCAGATCGCGCTCGAGCCTGCGTTCTCCGAGGTGAACCGAGTCAGTCGCATGGTGGGCGGCAACGCCGAGGAAGCGGGTTTCATCTTCTTCGACCCCGCGACGAAGGTGGCTGGCCTCGCGATCTCGAAGACGCCGACCGGTGGCTCCACCACGAGCGAAGAGGCTGATGGGCGCTCGAAGATCACGGGCGTCAGCGCTCCGCTCACGCAGACCTTCACCACGTGGGACGGCTTCCCCGCGGTGCGCGCGATCTACGACGTGAGCGGCGCGACCGATGCGAAGGCGAAGGTCAACGCCATCGCGCAGAACTACCTCGGCATGAACGCGACGGGCCTGCTCACCGGCACGGCGGGCGTGAACGGCCCGTTCAAGGTGGTGGCGGAGTACGTGGTGCGCACTCCGACGCGCGCGGTCGTGGTGATCGGCATCATCCCGGCGGCGCTCTACTCGGGCCAGGCGCTCTTCCGCGTCGACGACGTGGCTGGCGGCACCGCGGTGGCGCAGCTGGGCGACTTCGCGAACACGCAGTGCGAGGTCTTCGCGGCGACGGTGAATCAGAAGGTCGACTTCCTCTGTGTGGTCGACGAAAGCGTCTCGATGCAGTCATCGCAGACGGCGACAGCCACCGCGTCGACGCTGTTCGGCAACAAGCTGCTGTCCGCCGGCCTCGACTGGCGCGCGGGTGGTGTGAGCACTGGCTGGTGGGACGACTTCGGCACCTGGGACGGGTCGATGCGCGACTGGACGAACAGCATCTCTACCATGCAGAGCTGGTTCTCAGGCGGCACCGCGTTCGGCATCAACGGTAGCCCCACGGAGGCCGGCTTCGCGGGCGCGCAGAGCTTCATGAACCGCATGCACGCGCCGATCGCGGGTCCGATTCGGCCAGACGCGCAAGTGCACCTCATCTTCCTCACCGACACCAAGGAACAATCGTCGATCACCCCGGCAGCGATGCAGCAGTATCTCAATGGGCGAATCACCACTCGCGCAGTGGCGCACGGCATTCTGTGCCCTGAGGGTTCTTCGTGCGGCGACGACACGGAGAACACGGGCAAGTATCACGCCCTCATCCGCGCGACGGGCGGCGTGATCGGGAACATCGAGGTCTTCAAGCCGCAGAGCCCGACGCCGGCGCAGACGGCGCAGCAGGGCGCGCTCATCGACGCGATCTTGAACGCGGTGATCGGCGGCACGGGCACTCAGCTCCAGCGTCCTCCGATCTCGGCGACGATCAAGGTGGCGATCGCGTCGACCGCGGGCACCTGCAACAAGGACGACGTCCCGCGCGATCGCACCAATGGTTGGGACATCGACTCGGCCACGCGCCGCATCGTGTTCTTCGGCAACTGCATTCCGAGCGCGGCCGGCGTGCAGGTCGCCGTCAGCTACAAGTACTGGAACGACGGGTCGCCTGATCCGAACGGTGACGCGTGCGGTGGTACGTGCGTCGCGCCGCTCGTCTGCGATCCGGGTCAGCGCTCGTGCGTGTGCTCGATGGATTGCGGCGGCTGCACCGCGGGCTTCACCTGCAACCGGAATACGTGCAGCTGCGACCCTGACATCGGCTGAGCTCGTTCACGCTGAGCTGACCAACGCCGAGTCCGTGATGGGCTCGGCGTTGTCTTTTGTCGAGATCGACCCGCTTGCGAGTCTGGGCTGCGCACCATGATCCTGTTTCGGCCAGTCGGGCTCGAGGAGCTGTTGCTGATCTACCGAGCGGGCATGCGGCGCTTTCCGCCGCGCCTGCCGGAGCAGCCGATCTTCTATCCGGTGCTCAATGTCGCGTACGCGATCCAGATCGCACGTGACTGGAACACCAAGAGTGGATCCATGGCCGGCTACGTCACGGAGTTCGAGATCGACGACGCCTACTCCCGCCAGTTCGAGGTTCAACAGGTCGGAGGCAGAGAGCATCTGGAACTCTGGGTTCCCGCCGAGTCGCTCGACGAGTTCAACAAGCACCTCGTGGGCGCGATTCGCCTGGTTGGCGCCTATTTCGGTTCCGACTTCGTCGGCGTGGTTCCTTCCGCGTTCTCGTTGCGAGGAAAGAACGCGCACGAGCAGCTCGATTCGTTGCGAGCGATCCACGACTACAGCTTGATGGACTTTCACGGCGAGGTGCTCGCGAACCATGAAGCCGTGTTCGCGCACTTCCCATTCTGGACGCAGCTCAACGAGGCGACGCCTGTGTTGGCCGCGATCAAGAAGGCGTGGTCTGGCCCGATAGATCTCGGACTGGAGTCAGCTCGCTAGCCGTTCAAACCCCAAGCGTCGAACTCGGCGTCCCTCCCCGCGAATTGCTTGCTGACGACGGCCCCCGCGGTCATGTGGTGGCCATGAGTGAGCAGCAACGCGTCGTGGTCGCCGGGGCCACCGGCAAGCTCGGCGGGCGCATCGTGAAGGCGCTGCGGGAACGAGGTGCCCACGTCGTCGTGCTGGCTCGGGGACAATCGAGCCAGGCGAAGGTCGAGCCGCTACGCGCTCTCGGTGCAGAGGTCGTGCTGGTCGAGCCGTGGACCGCCGCCGAAGTGGCGACGGTCTGCCGTGGCGCGTCCTGCGTGGTGTCGGCCTTGTTGGGCATGCGCGACGTGATGGTCGACGCCCAGACGGTGCTGCTCGAAGGCGCGGTCCAGGCCGGCGTTCCTCGCTTCATTCCGTCGGACTACGCCCTCGACTTCAACCAGCTGAAGCAGGGTGAGAATCGGAACCTCGACTGGCACCGTGAATTTCAGGAGCGCCTCGACCGCGCGCCCATCGCCGCTACCTCGATCCTCAACGGCATGTTCATGGATCTGCTTCTCGGAAACGCGCCCTTCATTCTCTTCAAGTGGAACCGCGTTCTGTACTGGGAGAACGCTGACCAGGTACTCGAGTTCACCGCCATGGACGACGTCGCGAGCGTGACGGCCGCTGCTGCGCTCGACCCGCAGGCCCCACGCTTCGTGCGCATCGCCGGAGACCGCCTCACCGCGCGCGAGCTGGCCGGGGTGGCGAGCGAGGTCCTCGGACGGAAGTTCAAACCGCAGTGGGCCGGCAATGTCAGGACACTGAATGTCCTGATCCGGGTGATGCGGAAGCTGATGCCCGCCGAGAACGACCCGTTCCCGCCGTGGCAGGGCATGCAGTACAGCCGGAGCATGTTCGGCGGCGTGGGCCTGGTTGGAACGTCAGACGTGGACCGCTACCCGGGAATGAAGTGGACCAGGGTGCGGGACATGCTCGCGGCCTCGGCGCCGCGCTGAGTCCAATCAGCTCAGCTGGCGATAATTGACGAGCTCGATGCCGCGGCCAGCGATCGCGTCGCGCACTCGCGGGCTCAACACCGCGGCGAGCTCGCCTTCCCAGTCGTAGCGCCAGTCGGGATCCTGCGGCACCGAGCCGGGATTGAGGCCGGGGTGCGTGACGATCTCGTTGTCTCCATCGCGCAGGTTCGCGATCAGGCGGAGCAACCGCTTCTCGTTCAGGCGGCCTGACTCGAACACTCCGACGGCGCGCACTCGCGTCACCCCGCGCGGCTGCTTCACTCGCGCGAGCGTGCCGAGCAGAGCGGCCTTCATCGCAGCGCCAGGACGAATGAACCACCGCGCCTGCGGACGCTCTGACGGCCAACGGATTGGCAGCGACAGTTCGGCCGCGAGCACTTCGACGATCGAGGTCATGCCCGGCAGCAGGTGCAGGTGCTGGTGCGTGTCGAGGTGATCGATGTTGCCGCCGAGCTCCTGAACGCGACGAACCTGCGCGCGGAACTCCGTGACGATCTCTTCCGCGGGGATGAGGCGACCCAGCCACGCTGCCGAGAGCTCCGCCCAGTTGCGACGGAAGCGGCCGCCCGGCGCGAGCCAGCGCACTTCACGCGCGGGCGCAGCAGGGGAGAGGTGCGTGGTGAGGCAGAGGTGAACTCCGAGGCCGAGTTTGGTTTGGCCGACTCGGCGGATCGCTTCGGCCGCGGTGGGACCCGTGGCGAGAACGGTGGCGCTGGTGACGACTCCGTCGGTGTGGGCCGCGAAGATTCCTTCGTCGATGCGCGAGTGGAGGCCGAGATCGTCGGCGTTGATGACCAAGCGAATCATGATGCGCGCTCGCCCCTCACCCCGACCCTCTCCCCGCTTCGCAGGGAGAGGGAGCACTTCTTGATCC
>CBIHPJ010000487.1:0-7065 GCA_966211295.1 uncultured Myxococcales bacterium
GACTTTGTTTGCGTGGGTTTTTTTGGCTGCGGGGTGGAGACCTTTCTTGGGGGGGGGTTGGGGCCCCGCGACCGGGTGAATCGCGTAGCGCACCTCGTTGCCTGCGCTCTCGAGGAACTCCGCCAGCTCACCCACCACCTTCTGCGCCTGCGCGACGGCGAGTCCGTAGCCCGGGATCACCACCACGTTCTTCGCGTAGCGGAGCGCGAGCGCGGCGTCTTCGAGCGAGACCTCCTTCATCTCGCCCTTCTTGTTGCTCGCGTTGAGCGCGGGCTGCGCGCTCCCGAAGGCGCCGAAGAGCACGTTGCCGAAGCTCCGGTTCATCGCCTTCGACATCAGCACCGAGAGGAGGAGTCCAGACGCCCCGTCGAGCGCGCCACAGATGATCAATACCGCGTTGCCGAGCGCGAACCCCGTCGCCGCGGCCGCGAGGCCTGCGTAGGAGTTGAGCAGGGAGACCACCACGGGCATGTCGGCCCCGCCGATGGGCAGCACCATCATGAAGCCCGCGACGAACGAGAGCGCCGCCATGGTGAAGAAGGCCCACTGCGCCTCGGGGAAGGCGATGAGGTAGCAGAGCAGCCCGACCGCGCTCGCGAAGATGGTGAGGTTCACCACGTTCTGCCCGCGGAAGGTGATGCCGCGCCCGGGGAGAATTTCGTGGAGCTTGCCGAAGGCCATGAACGAGCCCGACACGGTGAGCGAGCCGAAGAGCACCTCGAGCCCGAGCGCGAGCACCTGGAAACGACCGAGCGCGATGCCGCCCCACACGTGATGCGTGTACTCGGCGAGGCCCACCAGGCTGGCGGCGAGCGCGCCGAAGAGGTGTGAGATCGCGATGCGCTGAGGCATCTGCGTCATCGCCACCTTCTTGCCGAGCGGCCACCCGAGCAACGAGCCGACCACCAGGCCCACGAGGATCCACTCGAAGGAGATCAGCTCGTGGTTCACCAGGGTGCCGCAGATCGCCAGCAGCATTCCGCCCGCGGCGAGCCGCATGCCTGAGCGCGCGGTGTCGGGCTTGGTGAGGCCCCGCAAGCCGAGGATGAAGGCGATCGAAGCGCCGAGGTACGCGGCCGAGGTGAACGCCGTGCGCGCGTCGAGCTCGTTCACGACTTCGTTCCCGGCTTCGAGGCGAACATCGCCAACATCCGGTCGGTGATGATGTAGCCGCCGACGAAGTTGATGGTGGCGCAGGTCACCGCGATGGTGCCCAGGATGGTGGAGAGCGTGCCGCGCCCGCTCCCCGCCACCACCAGTGAGCCCACCAGAGAGATCGCGGAGATCATGTTGGTGGCCGACATCAGCGGCGTGTGCAGTAACGGCGGAACCCGTGTGATGACCTGGTACCCGACGAACGCTGCGAGGATGAACACGTACAGCTCAGCGACGGCGAGAGTCATGACCGCTTGAATTGCTCTTTCGGGGGAGCGACGGCCATCCCGGGAAAGGGGCGTTGCGGTGGAGATTTCCGTGGCCGTCTCACGAGTGAAGGGGTCCGAGCGGCAGGGCTCCCATGCGAACGATCCAGCGCGCGCTCATGGTGTCGGTGGTGGGACTCCTCTTCGCGTGTGCGAAGGGTCCTGAACCGAAGCTCCCCGTGCCAGTGAGCCCCGCGAATCACCCGTGGTTTCCCATCGGTGCAGGGGTGGGTCACGAGTACGGATCCGCCGAGGTCGCCGCGTGCGAGTCGTGTCACCCGAGCACCGCGCAGAGCTACACCGAGTTTCGGTGCATCGAGTGCCACAAGCACGACCTGCCGATGACGAACCGGCTTCATCTCGGCGTCACCGACTTCGTGGCGACGAATGAGGGTTGTTACCAATGCCACCCTTCCGGCGAGCGCGTCGCGTTCAGCCATACGAGCATCACCGCGGACGCGAGTGGGCAATGCGCGCAGTGTCACCAGGAAGGAGCGTCCTGGGCGCGCCTGCCGAAGCCGGGCTTCACGCACCGTCCGCCGAGTCCTGGTGAGTGCGGCACCTGCCATCAGAACTTCACCGACTGGGCGAACGTGAGAGCGGGGGCGTCGAACGCGTTCGATCCGCTGCGCAACCTCGCGGTGAACGCGCTGCAGCCAAGCTGGGTGGGGACGTCGATCGTCTCGGTGGCTGCGGATCCACAGCTGATCCCGATGACGATGGATCACCTCACCACGGCGATCGACGCGGGTGTGTTGGAGCAGTGCTCGAATTGTCACGCCCAGGCGGATCAAGGTCAGTTCTATCCAGGCGTGCTGCACTTCTCGCTGATCGCGCTCGGCGCTCCGCAGCCCACCACGTGTCTCGACTGTCATCGCGATGCAGCGCCGAAGAACTTCGTGGGTGCGCTCGACTCAGCGCGTTCTCCGTCGACCGGAGCGATGAAGCACGACGCCGTGATCTGGGACGGAGGCACGCCCACCACCACGCCCGCGTTCGCGCTCGAGTGCCAGCTCTGCCACGAGCCACCCCTCAACCTCATCGACACCCAGTGGACTTTTGCGGCCGGCCGCGGTGACGGAGGCAGCGCGCTCTTCCACGCTTCGCTCACGGCGGCGGGCCGGCCGCAGCCTTCTGGGTGTCTCGACTGTCATGCGAACACGCGCCCGCTCGCGCCGTTGCCGACGTTCGATCACTCCACTGCACTCGGTGAGTGCAGGAGCTGCCACGTCTCGACCACCACCTGGACCGGAGGCCAGTTCCACAGCGCGACGGCTCCCGCGCCGGCGACGTGCTTGCCGTGCCACGCGAGCGATCGTCCTACGACTCCGAACGCGAGCTACCTCTTCGACTTCGGCACCAACGCGAACGGTGTCGCGCACGGAGGAGATCAAGACTGCGCGTCGTGCCATCGAGGTCCCGGAACGGGGGCGTGGGGCGTGAATGCGAACTGGCTCAGTGGATCGTTCCCGCACGGTCCGAACACGCTCGCGGCCACCACGTGCATCGACTGCCACACCACGCAGCGGCCCGATCTCCTCGTGCCTCCGGCCGATGCTGGCTTCGATCACGCGGTGAACGGCACGGGTGATTGCTTCGCGTGTCATCAGCCCACAGTCACCCGCGGGCGCTACGTCGATCTCCGCCCGATTCCCGGAGGAGATTGGCGCGGGGGCCAGACGTATCCCGGTGATGTGTTGGTGAGCTCACCGGGACAATCGGTGCGGCTGCCTTCGACCACGCTCACGCGGAGCGGCACCTGGGTGACGGGCATGAGCACCAGCACGGTCACCCTTCCTAATTCCTTCGTTCACACTTCGGCGCGGATCGCCGCGGCGATCTCTCCCGGGAGCGCAGCCGCTCCCGACAAGAACTCGTGTTGGCATTGGCACGCGACGAGCGGGACCACGGTGGTCTCCTTCGCTGCCGGAGAGTTCCACGCGGCGCTCGACAATTTCCGCGGGACTCCTGATGCGGGCATCACGCCGCTCGCGCAGCCCACGGCCTGCAATGACTGTCACTCCGCGATGCGGCCGCCCAACATCGTGTCGAAGACGGATGCAGGCACACCGTGGTTGCTGCCGATGGATCACCGCTCCGCCGGGGCCGACGCGATGGACTGTGGGAGTTGTCATCGCACGCCTGGACTCGGCCCTACTCAATGGAGCGACGGGGTGTTCCACGCGAACGCGAGCGGATCACCGGCGGAGTGCGTGAGCTGTCACTACCCGCTCAGCACCACCGCGCAGGCGGACGTCACGGCGGATGGTGGCGCGCCACAACGCTTCACCATGCGTCACCGCTCGGGCCAGGTGACGAACCAGGCGTGCGCGAGCTGTCACTCGACTGCGCTCGGGAACGCGACGCGCACTCCGAAGGCGATGACGCTGTGGAAGACGGGCGCCTTCCACTCCACGCTCACCACGCAGCCCGCGCAATGTCTCGAGTGTCACTCGGTGTCCGATCCGGTGATCGCGACGCAGAGCATGACCACGTACCCGCTCACGCAGGGCGGAACGGCGACGAATGGTGGGCAGTGGATGAATCACCAGCACGTCTCGGTCACCGGGAGAGATTGCTCGGTGTGTCACGCGGGACAGACGACGAACTGGAGCCGCAGCACCCAATTCCACGCGAACTCGACTGGCGTGACTGGGTGCGCGACGTGTCACGGGCTCAACAACGGGCGCGGCACCACGGTGGGCACCAACAACAACCTGCCTGTGGGCCTCATCGACTCCGCGACGGTGACCACTTCGAGCGCGGCGGCTGCGGGGACGTTCGATCAGATCGCGCACACGGACCTCAACGTCACGCGCGTCGAGTGCAACTTCTGTCACACGCAGGTCGGCCCCTCGACGGGCCAGGAGTGGACGCGAGCCACCTTCCATCGCAGCTTCACCAGCGCGAACGCCCTGCAGGTGAATGGCACCACCGCGCGCTGCGACAACTGCCACCTCAACTTGAAACCAGGCAGCACGTTCACCGCGTTCAACCACACGACCATCACGTCGGACTGCGCGTCGTGCCACGCGTGGCCGGGAACAGGGACGGCGATGGCGCCCAACTGGCTCGGCGCGGCTGGAGCGCACGCCTCGAGTGGACCGACCGCGACCAGCACGCTCGACTGCAACACCTGCCACGGCAACGGGGGCAACTCGAGCAAGCACCTCACCGTGCCCGCGGCGATGCACTACGGCGGCATCACCAACGGCAACAAGTGCACGTCGTGTCACATCGACTTCTCGGGCTTCAAAGGCACCATCGCCAACTTGAAGTACGGACACACCAATGCGGCGGCGAACTCAGGGGCGGGCTGCGCGAGCTGTCACGTCTTCGCCAGTCAGCTCTACACCACGCTCACCACCACGCCGCCGCTCACGCTTCCGACCATGGCGGGCGGGCATCAGTTCAGCCAGGCCACGAGCGTGACGGGGCGCACTGCGAACTGCGGAGACACGAATCCGAACGGCTGCTTCACCTCGACGCACGCGAATGCGGGGCTCGGGCGCTGCGGCTCGTGTCATCAGTATGCAGCGACGACCGCGACCACGAACGTGTGGGCGTTCAAGCATCGCCCGACGAATCCCGGCATCAGCAGCAGCACGAGTTCGCAGGGCTGCTCGATGTGTCACTAATTCTCGGGGTGAGGGGCCCACTGCGGCCTCAAGCGGAGCGCGGAAGTTCCGGCTGTCGCAACGCACCCGAATGCGTCACCAACCTCGCAGCGATCAACTCGTCCTTGATGTCGAGACAGATCCATCCATCCTTGAGGCACAGCTGCAGCATGGTGAGCACGTTCTTCGCGAACATCGTGCTCGCGTGCAGCGGCATGGTGGACGCGAGGTTTCGGGGCCCGAGGATCAGCACGCCGTTCTCGGTGGTGACGCTCTGGCCTGCCTTGGTGAGCTCGCAGTTGCCGCCGCTGTCCGCGGCGAGATCGACGATCACCGATCCGCGCGCCATCGCCGCGACCATGCGTGCGTTGATCAATCGGGGAGCGGATCGATGCGGGATCTGCGCCGTGCAGATCACCAGGTCCGACTGCGGGACGACCTTCGAGAGGGTGGCGAGAATTCGTTCCTGCTCCAGCTCGCCGACCTGCTTCGCGTAGCCGCCCTCGCCTTCCCCGTTTGCGAGTCCGTCGATCTCCACGAACTTCGCGCCGAGGGATTGGACCTGCTCCTTCACCGCGGCGCGCACGTCGAACGCATACACTTGGGCTCCCAGTCGATGCGCGGTGGCGATCGCTTGCAGTCCAGCGACTCCGGCGCCGAGCACGAGCACGCGGCCCGGCTTCAGGGTGCCCGCGGCCGTGGTCATCATCGGGAGCAACTTCGGTAGCCGTCCCGCGCCGATCAGCACCGCCTGGTAACCCGCGACGGTGGCCTGACTGGAGAGCGCGTCGACGGCCTGGCCACGCGTGGTGCGCGGCACTCGCTCCATGGCGATGGAGTCGATCTTCGCTTTCGCGAGCGCCGGCCACATCACGGAGGGGAGGAAGGAGATGAGCAACGTCCCCTGCTGCGCCTTCGCGAGCGCGGCGGGAGCAGGCGCGCGCACGCCGAGCACGACTTGAGAGAGCGCGACCGCGTGGCCACCAGTGCCCACGATGGTGCAGCCCGCTTCTTTGAACGCTTCATCGTCGAAGCCCGCGGCGAGGCCGGCGTCATGCTCGACGATCACCTCGTGGCCCGCCTTCACCAGCTTCGCGGCGGTCTCGGGCACCTGCGCCACGCGACGTTCACCGGCTTGTGTTTCCTTGAGCACCGCGATGCGCACGTTGGAGTCCCCTTCTTCGAAGGATGTCCTTTGCAGGTGGGTGCGCCGTGAAGCCACCCGGAGAAGGGGCGAACTTCGGACCATTTCCGGGGGCGAATCACCGCGAAGCAGGAAACCGAACTTCCAACTCACTCAGAACATTGACGGTCTCATTGATCACTCGCTGAGACACGAGCGGCTGATCACCGAAGTAGCCGAGCGCACGCAGCGTCCGGAACCGCGCGGATGGATTCCCCAGCGGAGTCAGGTCGAAGGTGCTCGAAGAGAAGTTCTCCGCGAGCGTATTCACGTCGACGCCCGCATCCGTCGCGCGCGGAGCGAGCACGGTGGTCGCGAGATGACAGCTCGCACACTGCACGGTGTTCGCGGTGTGCAGCGTCGGATTGTCCACCGCGACCAGACTCTTCACCGACTCGAGCTGCTCGGTCGAAGTCGAGTTGCGGAAGTTGCTCTCCATCACCACGCGCGAAAACCCGAGCGGAAAGTCGGCGACCGGAGTGAGCGAGTACGAATCTCCCCCGAAGAGCAGCACTTCTTGCGACTGAGCGTTGATACCGGGGATCTGAATCGGCACCGCGCGCTCTTCACCGCGGAAGATCCACACGAGCGCGGCGCGATCCGACTCCTGACCGAACATGGTGAGGCGATGCATGCGCGCACCCTTCGCATAGCGGCCGACCAATGTTCCAAGGCGCGCGCGGAACGCGGGACTGGCGTTCACCTGCAGCGCTGCTCCGCGCGGGACGTCTTGCAGAGCAGCGAGCTCGCGCAATTCATCGACGACCTGCGGCACTTCCGCGCGAGGCACTGCGTAGAACGCATGGAACGTCACGTCCTCCACGCGCGGCGGTGCTCCGAAGAC
>CBIHPJ010000488.1:0-7056 GCA_966211295.1 uncultured Myxococcales bacterium
GCCAGACATGCGAGCCGCTTCGACTCAGCGGCGAAGCGACGGTGAGCTGTACTCGGTCATCAAGAACGGCGTGCGGCTGACGGGCATGCCCGCGTGGGGCGAGCCCGGCAACGAGGATGTCGAGACCTGGGCGCTGGTCGCGCTCATCCGCACCTTGCCGACCGCCACCGAGAGCGACCTGAGCGAAGTACGCGCCAATCTCCCTCGCACTCCGCACGAACTCCGCGAAGAGCGCGAAGAAGACGAGTTCCTCCGCGGCGGCTCGGCCCCTTCCCCCACCCCGAAACCCCAGGAGCATCGTCATGAATAGAGCGTCACTGGCCCTCACCCTCTTTCTCTCCGCGGCTGCGTGGGCGCACGGCGGCGGCGGACACCTCAAGGGCGTGGTCGCCTCGAGCGACGAGAAGCAGCTGACCCTCACCACCGAGGAGAAGAAGACCGAAGTGGTCGCCTTCGACAAGGACACGCGGTTCGAGAGCGATGGAAAGGCTGCCACGGCGAAGGCGCTCGTCCCGGGACTGCGCGTGGTCGTTCATCTGAAGGAAGGAGCGAAGCCGCAGACCGCCGTGCTCGTGAAGTTCGCCGCCGTCACGCCCGTGCGCGTCTTGATCGAGGTCACGAAGAGCGGCTTCGTCGTCCGGAATGCTCCGACACTCAAGGTCGGCACTCCGGTGACGCTCGTCGTGACGCGAACGACCGACAAGACCTGCGCCACGGACATCGTGCTGAAGGACTACGGGATCTCCGCAACGTTGCCGCTGCGCAAACCGGTCGAGGTCACGTTCGTGCCGACGGCGCCCGGCTTGGTCCAGTTCACCTGCGCGATGGACATGGTCAGCGGCGAGCTGAAGGTGGAGTGAGCACGACTGACTGTAAGGTCCTCGGGCCAGCTGCGTTCCCCCCTCGACTGCGCGCCAATCGCGCACTCGTTCGGAGGAGAAACCAATGGACACCTTGTTGATCGTCGACGGAATGACGTGCCCGCGCTGCAGCCATCATGTGACCACCGCGCTGAAGGAACTCGACGGAGTGGAAGAGGTCGAGGTGAAGCTGCGCGAACGGACGGTTCGCGTGAAGCACAGCGCCGACGTGGAAACCCCGGCCTTCGTCAGTGCATTGCAGCAGGCGGGCTACCCATCGCGCGCAGCCTGACGCTGGAAAACGACCCTTTCCGTCATTAATGGAGTCGGCCATGAGCGCAGCCGGAAGCGAAGTCATCGAGACGCTCGTCGCCAGTCACCGCGACTTCTTGCGGTTTCTGGAACGCCGCGTGGATCGCGCGACCGCTGAAGACGTGCTGCAGGACGCGTTCGTGCGCGGGCTCAAATCGGCGCCCGGCGTCGAACCCGAGACGGCGGTGGCGTGGTTCTACCAGGTGCTTCGGAACGGGCTGATCGACCGGGCTCGCCGCAGTGGAGCCTCGGCCGCGGCAATCGAGCGCCTCGCCAGGGAGTTGGGCGACGATCACGAGCCCTCCCCGGACACGCGCGACGCGATCTGCCAGTGCATCAGTCAGCTCGCGCAGACCCTCAAGCCCGAATACGCGCAAGCCATCGCGGCGCTCGAAGTCGAAGGTCGTTCACTTCAAGACTTCGCCACCACCGCGGGCATCACCGCGACCAACGCCGCCGTGCGAGTGCACCGCGCGCGAGAGTCTCTGAAGAAGCAGGTCAAGGCATCGTGCGGAAGCTGCGCGGAGCACGGCTGCGTAGATTGCACCTGTCGGCGCAAGGACCCAGCGAAGGTGTAAGGCCCAGCGGGTGGCTGCGTCTCCCGCAGGCAACTGGTTCTCTTTCTCTTTCCCTCGGCTTTGGAGCCGCCATGTCGCATCGACTCTTCGTTCTTCTCCTCCTCGCCTCTGGGTGCGCGGGTCCGTCTGCCCACCAGTCCGTCGCACAGGGCTCTGCACTCGATCCACATCAGCAGGAGGTGAAGCGGGCGCCCGTCGCGTCCACGCTGACGCCCGAGGATCCGCTCGCGGCCCCCAGCTGCCTCGGCACCGAGTGCCCAGCAGAGGCACCGGAGCAGAAACCGCAGCCTCACGAACATCACCATGAGTCGTCGGTCACGGCTCCCGAGCCGGAGGCCGAAATGGCCGACGCGAAGGTGACCGATCCGATGTGCAAGATGAAGATCGACCCGAAGACCGCAGGCGGTGGCTCGCTGACCTTCGAGGGCAACCAGCACTTCTTCTGCTCGAGCTCGTGCCAGCGCAACTTCCTCACGCAACACCCCGGAGCACAGTGATGAAGCGCCTGGTTCCCTTCGCGCTGCTCGCCGCGGGCTGCGCCACCACCTCGACCTCGGGAGACGTGAGATCGATCGAGAGCACCGTCAGCGGCCGTGCCGCGCTGGCGAACTTCTCGCTCCCCCGCTTCGACGTCCCCGAGGCGACGCCCGCGGAGGTCGACCAACTCCTGCAGGAACCACTCACCGCCGACGGCGCCGTGCGCGTGGCGTTGCTCAACAACCGTGAGGCCCGCGCGGCCCTCGCCGAGGTGGGCATCGCGCGCGGCGAGTACGTGCAAGCTGGCTTGATCCCCAACCCCGATGCCGAGCTCGGCATTCGAGAGCCCGGTGGACCTCAGCCCACGCAGATCGATCTCGGCCTCGAGCTCGATCTCACCAACACCTTCCTCGCGCCGATGCGGGCCGGGGTCGCGGAAGCGCACCTCGACGCTGAGCGACTCAAGGCCGCGGGCGCGCTGCTCGATCTCACCTGGTCCACTCGCATCGCCTTCTACGAAGTGCAGGCGCTCCAGCAAAAGCTCGACCTGCGGCTGCGCGCGCTCGCCTCACAGCAAGCCTCCTACGAGACCGCCGCGGAGCTCTCGAAGGTGGGCAACCTCAACGCGCTCGATCTCGCCAACGAGCTGGCCGCGGTGGAGCAGTCACGCATTCACGTGGCGGAAGCTGAGAACGCCCTGCTCGACGGACGCGAGGCGCTCAATCGCAAGCTCGGCCTCTCGGGCGCGCTCACGAAGTGGAAGCTCGCGGGCCCGCTGCCGCCGCCGGAAGAGCTCAAGCAGGATGAGGTCACTGAAACGAAGGCCCTCAACTCCAGCCTCGAGCTCGCGGAGCTGCTCAACCGCGCCGAGGCGGCGAGCCGCAAGGTCGGCCTCTCGCGCACCGAAGGCTGGCTGCCGCACCTCGTCGCTGGCTTTCACGGAGAGCGCGACGCCAATCTCTGGGAGCTTGGGGCGCACTTCACGATGTCCCTGCCGGTGTTCGATCGCAAGCAGGGCAAGGAGCTCTCGGCGCGCAGCGAGTACGACGCGCTGCGGGCGCGAGCCGAGGGCCAGGCGCTGCAAGTGAGATCCGCCGTGCGCACGGCGCTCAATCGCGCGGAGTCCGCCGGCAAACGCGCCAGGCACTACGCCGAGCGATTGGTGCCTGCGCGGCAGCAAGCGCTCCAGCAATCACTCCTCCAGTACAACGCGATGCAGCTGAGCGTCTTTCAGTTGCTCGTCGCGCAGCGCGCGGTGACCGAGACCTCCATCGCCCAGGTCGACGCCACGCTCGAAGCCTGGAAGGCGAAGGCCTCACTCGATCTGCTGCTCGCGGGGCGATCCACGCCGCTCGCGCTCGGGCCGGTGTCGTCGAGTCCCACCATGACGGTCGAGTCTTCGGGAGGGCACTGAGATGAACCGCCGCGAATTGATGCAACTGGGAATGCTCGCCGGTGGTGCGTTGGCTGCGCGCGACGCGCTCGCGAAGTCCGTCGCTCCGGCTCCCGTGATCGTCGCGCCGGGGGGACAGCGCGCGGTGATCACTCCGAACGGGAGCACGCTCCCGATGAAGCTGGTGAATGGAGTGAAGGTCGGTCACCTCGTCGCCGGCGAGTTCGATCACGAGATCGCGCCTGGCCTGAAGATCAAGGCGTGGGGGTACAACGGCTCCACTCCGGGACCGACGATCGAAGTCACGCAGGGCGATCGGGTGCGCCTCTACGTCACCAATCGGCTGCCGGAAGCGACGACCGTGCACTGGCACGGCGTGATCCTTCCCAACGGCATGGACGGCGTGTCTGGCCTCACCCAGCGCCCCATCGAGCCCGGAGAGACCTTCCTCTACGAGTTCACCTTCAAGGACGCGGGCACGTTCATGTACCACCCGCACTTCGACGAGATGACCCAGATGGCGCTGGGCATGAACGGAATGATCGTCGTGCACCCGAAGGCGCCGCGCGGAGCGAGAGTCGATCGCGACTTCGTGTTGATGGCGCACGAGTGGCTCATTCATCCAGGAGCCGAGCGGCCCGACCCCAACGCGATGGCCGACTTCAACGTGCTCACCTTCAACTCCAAGGCGTTCCCTGCGACCGCTCCGTTGGTGATGGGCGTGGGAGAGCGCGTGCGCGTGCGCATCGGAAATCTCTCTCCGATGGATCACCACCCGATCCACCTCCACGGCGTGAGCGCGGAGCTGACGTGGACCGATGGCGGTGAAGTGCCGCAGTCCGCTCGTCATCCCGAGACCACGTTCCTCGTGCCCGTGGGGACCGTGCGCGTCTTCGAGTTCGTCACCACCGAGCCCGGCGACTGGTCGATGCACTGCCACATGACTCATCACGTGATGAACCAGATGGGCCACGCGTTTCCCGTGATGGTCGGCGCGGACGCGAAGCGGATCGACAAGCGCGTGCAGGCGCTGGTGCCTGGCTACATGACGATGGGCCAGGACGGCATGGGCTCGATGTCGAGCATGAAGATGCGCATGCCGAAGAACTCGATCCCGATGCTCGGAGGCAAGGGTCCGTTCGCGCAGATCGACATGGGCGGCATGTTCACGATCCTGAAAGTCCGCACGAAGCCGGAGCAGGAAGACGGCACCGGTTGGTACGTGCACCCGAAGGGCACGGTCGCCGACGTCGCTGCGGAAGATCGGATGCGCGCGGACGGAATCGATCCCGAGCGGCAGAGCTAACCCCAAGTGAGCTTTGGAAGAGGTGGTCTTTCAAACCGAAGTCGGGGCGCCCTACGCTGGCTTGATGAAGGCATTGAGGGCGTTGATGGTGCTGGGTGGTTTGGCGAATTGCGCTCCGCTTCCTCCGGAGCCGATGCAAACCGGACAGCTTCCTGAGTTCACCGTGCTCACCGCGGTGCCTTCCGTCGGAGACCTCGACTACTCGCTGACCACCGAGGGCCACATCGATGGCTCGCTCACTGTGAAGCGGCAAGTCGGAACCACCCACCCGATCCGGATCGCGGTGGTCTGGCTGGAGCCGCAGTTCACCGACTTCACTCAGCCGTTCTGGTCGTCGCTCGCGCTTCAGGCCGATCAGCAGTTGCTCCTCACCGCTTCAGCTGCCGTCGGCACGAACGCCTTCTCGGCCGAGCTCGTCGCGCCCCCGGCAGCCGCTCTCCGCGTGCGCAGCAGTGCCGAATGCATCGGGGGCGAGGACAAGTACGCCCGCGCCACACTCGTCGCCTACATCGACACCAATGACAACGGCGTGCTCGAGCTCGCCAACGGCCCGCTCGTCGACCACGTCCTCAGCTCCTCCGATTTCCCGACCTTGCTGCTCGGCGACCAACGAGGAACGAACCAGCTCGCGTTCATCTCGTGCGGCACGACGTCGTTCTACGCGAGCAGGGATCGCAGCACGCAACCGGTCTACGACGATCCCCGGCTCGATCTGGTCGCCTGCCTTCGTGAAGACCGTTTCGCCGTCGATGGGGCGTGCGGCATCTCGAACGACGAGCCCGTGATCGAGTTCAGCGGCACGCGCGAGGACGAATTGGTCTTCGTCGGGGTCAACGCCCATCGCTCCGAAGTGGACATCATCCTCGACGAGACGCAGCGCGCGGTCGCTGGCACTGCGAACGTGCTCTCCGCGCAGTTCGGGGGGCAGCAGCTCGGAGTGGGCTCGCACCGCATTCGCGCCGAGCGTCGCGGCGTCGTGATCTGGGAAGCGCGCTTCACGCTTCCCGATCGCACGTGGGTGAAGGAGGCACGGCGAGCACCGGGCGGCGCGTACGACGTGCACTTCCAGGAAGTCGCGGGAGCGAGCAGTTACGACGTGATCGCGTCGCGCACGATGAGCGGAGGAGGAGTGTCCTCGCCGGTTCGACTCGAGCCCGGCTTCATGGAGGCCGAGCCCAGCATGTTCTTGGTCACCGCGCGCTTCGCTGAGCTCCCGTTCTCCTCGAGCTCGCTTCAGAAACGCCAGTGACTCAGCTGGGTCTCGGGCCCACGTACTCGGACGCGGGGCGAATCAGCTTCCCAGTCGCGCGCTGCTCGGCGACGTGAGCGCACCAACCCGCGGCGCGGCCCATCGCGAAGAGCACTGAGAAGAGCTCGCGAGGCAGCCCCACGGTATCGAGGAGCACCGCCGTGTAGAACTCCACGTTCGCTTGCAGTCCGCGGTCAGGGTAGCGGCGCGCGAGCACCTCGGTCGCAGCGCGTTCCACCGCGCGAGCCAACGAGAGTCTGCGACTGGTGATCCCTGCGCGCTCGAGCCGCTCGACCGCGGCCTCCAGCACCGCCGCGCGAGGGTCGCGCACCCGGTAGATCCGATGGCCCATGCCCATGATGCGGCGGCCTGCAGCGACTTCACGCTCGAGCCACCCCACGGCCTGCTCAGGCACTTCGACCGCGTCGAGCATGTCGAGCACCGGCCCCGGAGCTCCGCCGTGCAGCGGCCCCTTGAGCGCGCCGATCGCTCCGGTAATCGCAGACACCAGGTCGGACTGAGTCGACGCGATCACGCGAGCGGTGAACGTCGACGCGTTCATGCCGTGATCGCTCACCGAGACCAGATAGGTGTCGAGTGCACGCGCGAGCGCCTCGGGTGCATTCCCAGTCACCATGCGCAGCACATCGGCCGCGTGACCCAGTCGAGGATCAGGAGCGATCGGCTGCTGCCCTGCCCGCCTCCGCGCCCAGGCCGCTCCAAACACTGCCACTGCGGCGGTCACCTGGAGTGCGGTCGCGTCTTCCGGCAGCTGCCCTACGGCCCCGCGGATCGCGTCCATGCCATTCGCGGCCTCGAGGGCACCTCCGAGTGCGGAGAGCCGACTGAAGGCCCACACGCGCGCCGGACCGAAGTCCACC
>CBIHPJ010000489.1:0-7054 GCA_966211295.1 uncultured Myxococcales bacterium
GAGCCACTCTGCAGCCACGAGCTGTTGCGATGACCGCGCGAGCCGGCCCTGTACGCACGCCGCCCACGTCGGCAATTCCACGAGAGCAACGTCACCAGGTGACAAAAAGCCCGAGGTCGAGAGGCCTGCGCGAGGCGAGCAACCCAACAAGCCCCTCACTCGCCACCCACCTCAAGGCAGCGCGCAGAAACTTCCCGTCGGCCAAGACTCGCAGTGACCCTCCTTGCACGGAGTTTTCTCGTCGCACGCGGGTGAGCAACGCCGCAGCGCCCCGCCCACACGATCACCCGGACCGCAGATCACTTCCTTGAGTGGATCATTCACGTAGGTGGTCGAGGTCCCGTTCGGTCGCGAAGCCTCACGCTTCAAGTTCGCGAAGGACATCGTGAGCTTCCCGCCCTTCGGAAAATCCAGCTGCAGCTCGCGCCACGTCTTCTCCCAATAGAACCCCGCGCGCGTGGCATCGCCCTCGAGCACGGGAATGAGCAGGGTTTGATCAGCGACGCTCGCGTCACCGTGACCGCCTTCCTTCAACGCGATCGCCTGCAGGGGCTCTTCGTCATTGGTGCAGTCCACCCAGAGCCACTCGCGCACCAGCTTGGTGGAACACTTCGCCGCTGAGCTCCCCTTCACCGTGCACTCCGAAGCCGCCGCGAGCTCGTCATCCGTCGGAGGCCACGAGCGGCCTTCCGGCAGCGCGAGCAGCGTCTTCTTCTTCGGCTCCTTCACCACCTTCGCGAGGTACTCCGCGAACGCCGCGTGACCCTTCGGCGTGAGGTGGAGATCGCGCATCAGAAACGCACCGGGCTCCGCGGCAGCGAGCGCCTCGGTGGGATCCACTCCTTCAGCACCGATCGCTTCCACGCGGCGAATCAGTCCCTCGCGCAGCGCGACGGTCGGCGAGAGATCGATCGGCTTCGCGCCGTACTTCTTCCACTCCTCCGCGGAGACCATCACGTCGAGTGGCAGCGCCACCACCACCAGCCGCGCACCGACCGCATCACATGCCGCCTTGGTGCGAGCGAGCACGCGATCGAGCGGCAGCTCATTTCGCGCCGCAGCTTCCGTCTTGAGCGCCTGCGCTTCGGCACGCAGCGCCTTGCGCTCTTCGATCAACTTCTTCAGCTCAGCGTCGTTCTTCTGCTGCGCGAGCTGCGTGAGGAACGCCTCGTTCTTTCCTTCGTTCATCGCGGCGGCGAGCAGGTGCATCACCGTGGTGTTCACCGATCGTCCACCCTCGGCGTCGCCTTCTTCGAAGATGTCCTGAGGATCTCCGTTCGGACGGGCGCGCTTGTTGAGCGCCTCTGCCAGTTCGTCGTCGTCGTACACCTTCGACTCGAGGTGCTCTTCGAGCCGATCCGCGATTCCTTTCAGCTGGGCATCGAGCTTCGCGCGCGTCGCGAGAAATTTCCGCGTGGGCTCATCGGCCGCGTCCGTCTTCACCGTGTCCGACGCACTCACCACATCGCGCCAATTCCCTTCGGACGCGAAGCCATCGTCACCTTCAGACGGCGCGTGCATCAGCTTGCGAACTCCGAACACGAGGTGCGAGCGAGTCATCAGCGCCTTGCGGAACGGGAACTCCGTCACTTCCTTCGGAGCGGTCTCCATGCGCACCGCCCAGCCGTCCCACACGCGGTGGCGATTGTTGTTCGGGCGATCGGCCTCGAAGAGATCGTTCGAGAGGTTGAGCACGTAGATCACCACCGCGGGCTTGCGCTCTTTGAGCACCTCCTCGACCGCGTTCGTGTACTCGCCAGGTCCCCACGTGGGCACGCCTGCGTTGAGCACCGGCTGCTTCAACAACTCGGACAACTTCGCGGAGAAGGTCTCGCTGTCTTCCACTCCGAGACCGAAGACCTGCGAGTCGCCGACTACCAGCACTTCACCAGGAGACGCAGAGGGCCAATCAGCGCCGCGATAGCCCTTCGAGTTGGTGTGCACGGTGGTGAGCGGATTTTCTCCCACGCGCAGTTTCATCTCGGCGTTGGGCTCGAGCCGCACGCCCTGCTTCTCGTCAGCGAGGTAGATGTTCAGGTGAGGGAACGCGCCGTCGTCGCGAATGCGAAACGCCAGCTCCGCGAGTCCGAGCCCGAGCGTCAGGCCGAGCAGCACCTTGAAGAGGTTTTTCACCGCGACAGCATCGCTGATTCATCCGGCCGAGGCGTGCGCTTCGGGCGGAACTTCGCGCAGCACTTCGCGAAGCGTCTCGAGGAGCCGTTGCTCCAATTCAGGAATCGAAGTGCCCGATTCCCGCGCGAGCTTCTTGTCGCGCCCATAGCCGTTCATCTCTGCCTTCCAATTGCTGCGCACGTGGCGAGTCGCGACCACCGAGCCATCGGACTTTCTTCGCAGCATCACGGTGGCTTCGAGCTCCCCGAGCTCCGTGTTCGAAGGCGGCACCAGGGCCACCGCCACAGCGACGGGAGTGGCGATCACGAGGCCAGCGAGCCCTCCGATGGGTCCACCCACGGCGAAGCCCGCGCCTGCGCCGCCCAGCAACACCGCCGTCTCGAGGCTCGCGCCCAGGCCCATCCACTCGTTGACGTGCGCGGTCTCCTTCACCTGCACGAGCACCTCGACGCCGTACTTCGCCTCCTCCTTGCGGTGGCCGAGGCCGGTCTGCGCTTCGAGCGTTCGCCGCAGGCGCGTCTCCAGTTGGTCTTGCAGCGGTCTGAAGTCACGTTGATCTCCGTGGCCCGTGTTCGAGCGCACGTAGAGTTCGGTCACGCTCCATCGCGCGCTGACCTCAGGCGCGTCGAGCAACGGCGTGGAGTCCGGAAGGACCATGGTGCGAGACGAGAGGCATCCCGACGACGCGAGCATCGTCAGGCACAGCGCGATCGTTTTCATGAGGCGGCGTTACGGAGAGGGCCAAAGTTGATTGCAAAGTGACCTGGTGACTTGCCCTCACCCCGACCCTCTCCCGAAGGGAGAGGGAGGCATTTTCATGAATTCGCGACGAGCCTGATCAATCCGCGAATCCACGTGAGGTTGATCGAATGACACGCGGCCAGCGAGTTGCGCGTGGTGGTCTCGAGCACCGCCACGTGCGGCACGCCCCGCCGCCAAAACCAATCACTGTTGCTCCCGTCGTGATGAACGATGAGCCCGCAGTGATCGGTGCGCAGCAGGTTGTGCACCGCGAGATGAATCGCCACCTTCGCGTACGCGAGGCTCTCCTTCACCAGCGCCTGGTACGGGGCCTTCGGACCGAAGTGGTACGCGTAGAAACACGCCGACTTCACCCACGCGTCCTGGTGGAGATCGAGCGCGCCCACTGGAGGTGCGTGCTTCTCGAGCTCACGGTGCAGCGCGAGCGTCTCCTTCGGGCTCCCGTAGAAATCGCGCCACGCGTGGAACGGTTGGCCCACGCTCACCTCATCGACGATCTCTCCGGGCGTGAGCTCGTAGCGAATGAAGTCGTTGTTCGGCTGCTCGCCCGACGCGTTGTAGCGATGACCACCCTCGAAGCCGCTGGGGTTCACGCAGGGAAACACGCGCAGCGCGACGTCGTGCTCGCGCGCGTAGTCCGCGACCTGGCCGAAGTGAGTGAGCAGCGTGAGTGGACCCGCGGGCTCTTCACCGTGAAATCCCGCGGTGATCACCAGCTCGCGCGATCCCGGAGTCTGCAGGCAGAGCAGCGGATACACCTGTCCGCGCTCCACCACTTCGCCGTACTGGCTGAAGGCAGCGACGGACTCCCACCTGCGGAGCCGATCGAGGTAGTCGCGGTAATCCACGAGCACGTTCTAGCGCTTTCCACGGCTCGCTCGCCCGCGCGGAGCTCTCCCAGATTCCGGGTAGTCTCCGCGCCGTGATCCTCGAACACATTCGTGAAGGCGGTTGGGGCGCGTATCTCGCGATCTTGATCGGTCTGCTGGGCCTGATCCTCGGCGGCATCTCGATCATTTCGCTGCTCGGGAAGAGCCGATCTTCTTTCGCGCTCGGAGTGGCCACATTGATCGTCGCGCTCGCCGCCGCGGGTGTGGGCATCGCTGGCACGTTCTGGGGCCGCAACCAGATGAACCGCGCGCTGGCCTACGTCGACTCCGAGGTCGACAAGGAGCGCATCAGTCGCGTGGGCTATCGCGAGGCGCAGCAGAGCTCGTGGGTGGGTTTGTTCGCAGCGCTGCTCCCGCTGATGCTCGGTGGAGCGGCCGCGATCGGTGGCTCGCGGTTGCAGCAGCCGAAGACGCGCTCGCAGTTCGGAGGCGATCAGATGGCGGCGAGTGACGATGCGGGCAACGGCCAGACCGTGGTCGCGTTCATCTTCACTGCGATCGCCGTGCTCGCGTGTGGAGGTGCGTACGCGATTGCGAATGGCGAGATACCGAAGTCTCGCTATGGCTTTGACGAGCAGGACCAGGAGAACTGGTCGCTCGCCGGCGCGCTCGAAGACGTGAAGAAGAACAAGCCGAACGGGTGCCAACGCCTCGAGGAAGCCGTCGGTCACTTCTGGGAGCCCAGCGATCGGCGCGAGTGGCCTCACAAGCTGCGCGGTCAGATCGCTCCTGAGCTCGCGGAGTGGCGGCCCGCGGCGGATGCCTGCATGAAGACGATGATCACGGCGCTCGACGAAGGGCGCGGCGGCGAGGGACTGACGCGCGAGGAGCTCTCGCAGAACTCGCTGCTCGAGTCGCCGCTCTTGCAGAACGACGAGCTGCGCGCACGGGTGCTCGCGTGGAAGCCGAAGGATGAGGAGGAAGAGCCGCCGGCGCCGACCACGGGGCTCGGTGGCCTCGGTCTCAAAGGCACTGCGAAGGAGCCCACCGTCGGCTCCGGTTCACTCGAGCCCTCGCAGATCCGCTCAGTGATTCAGCGGAACCTGAGCAAGATCCGCTTTTGCTACGAGACGCAGTTGGCCAAGGCGCCGCAGCTCGAGGGAAAGATCGTGGTGAGTTTCACCATCGGTCAGAACGGTAACGTCACCTCCGCGACGGATGCCTCCGAGGCCGCGTTCCCCGAGAAGAAGGTCACGCAGTGCGTGCTGATGCGCTTCAGGCAGCTGGAGTTCCCCAAGCCCCTCGGCGGCGGCGTGGTGAACGTGAAGTACCCGCTCGTCTTCAAGTCGGCTGGGTGACACTCCGCCCCACATCGCCGCGTATGGCGTGAATGGAATCCGGCGACGGGTTCCATCGCAACGCGTAGGGTTGCTCACTCGCGATGGCCGAGCCGAGTCGATACCGAGCGGTACAGAAGATCGCCGATGGAGGCTCCGCCGAAGTGTTCCTCGGCGAGCAGCTGGGCGCGGCGGGTTTCAAGCGCAACGTGGTGCTCAAGCGCATTCGCCCTGAGCTCTACGCCGACGGGCAATACCGCGAGATGTTGATCGAGGAAGCGAAGCTCGCGATGAGCTTGCACCACTCGAACCTGGTCGAGGTGCTCGACGTCGGCGAAGCGAACGGCCGCTACTTCCTGGTGCTCGAGCTGGTCGATGGGTGGACGCTCCATCAGATCATGCGGCGCGCGCGTGATGCCGGCATGCCGTTGCCGCCCGAGCTCGCGGTGTACATCGTGGGCGAGCTCTGCCGCGCGCTGGCGTACGCGCACGATCGCTCGGAAGGTGGAGAGCCGCTCAACATCGTCCATCGCGACGTCTGTCCGAACAACGTGCTGATCTCGATGCACGCCGAGGTGAAGCTCACCGACTTCGGCATCGCGAAGGCCCGCACGCGCACGCCCATCACCAAGGTGGGCATGATCAAGGGCAAGCCCGCGTACATGTCGCCCGAGCAGGTGCGGGCCGAGGTGCTCGACGCGCGCAGCGATCTCTTCGCAGTGGGCACGGTGTTGTTCGCGCTGCTCACCGACAAGCTCCCGTTCCCGGGGCCGAGTGATCAGGAGTTGTTGATCCAGGTCTCGGCCGCGAACGTGCCGTCGCCCGACAAGATCAAGCCAGAGCTGCCGAAGGAGCTCTGCAAGCTGGTGCTCAAGGCGATGGCGAAGAAGCGCGAGGATCGCTTCGCGTCGGCGCAGGAGATGATGGCTGCGCTCGAGCAGGTGCAGCGCACCGCACTCAAGCCGGCGGGCCGCTCCGAGCTCGAGAATTTTCTCCGCACCTTGGGCGCGAAGGACGGCATCACCGCGATCACCAAGCAGGCGATGCCGCCGGCCTCGAAGTCTCCCGCGGACGAACCCGAGTGGATCGCGCTGTCCGCGGAGCAGTCGATCGTTCCGGATCAGACCGACACCCAGCGCGCGATGCCGACGTTCGCGAAGCCGATTCCTCCGCCGATGCCGGTGGTGAAGCGCGCTCGGCCTGCTCGGTGGCCGCTGGCTGTTCTCGCCGGAGTCGCGATCGGCGCGGTCGCGTGGCTGGGGCTCAGACCGAACGGTGTCGAGGAGAAGAAGCCCGAGGTGGATGCGGGAGTGGTGGCAGTGGTGACTCCTCCTCCTCCTCCTGTGGAGACCGTCGATGCCGCGGTGGCCGAAGTGATCGACTCGGGTTCTTCTTCCGGTGAAGAATTCGTGGAGCTCCCTGGCTTCGACGCGGGGATCGTGGAGGACGTCGAGCCGGATCCTCCCGAGCCGGTGAATCCGACCGCTCCGGTTCCCGAGCAGATCTCCCGGACCAGCGGACCCGGCGTGAAGTTGAGCGCGAAGCTCGCGCCGAATCAGAAGCCAGGCGCGGCGATGATCGCGGTGCTGGTGGAGAGCGAACCTTCGGGCGTGGTGATCAAGGTCGACAAGCGCGAGCTCGGTCGCACTCCCGCGACGCTGCACTTCAAGAACGGGCTCACCTTCGACGTGTGGTTCGAGGTGCAGGGCGAGCGTCCCCTGCGGCAGTGGTTGATGTTGTCCGATCGCGGCGAAGACCGGCTCCCGAAGGTCACGCTGCGAAATCCGATGGACTGAGATGCCCACGTTCGAGAGGTCACGAAGGGTCAACTGCGCAGGCATCGACACCTTCGTCGCCGAGACGGGGAGCGGGCCGCCGATGGTTTTGCTCCACGGCAACCCCGACACCCACGACGTCTGGAGTTACGTCGTCGACACGCTCAAGCGCGACTTCACCTGTTACGCGCCCGACGTGCCCGGCTTCGGTGAGTCG
>CBIHPJ010000490.1:0-7051 GCA_966211295.1 uncultured Myxococcales bacterium
GACTGAGCGCGAACTCGGGAACGGGCTCGAACTCGGGAACGGGCGCGAACTCGGGAACGGGCGCGAACTCGGGAACGGCGGGCTCCACGATTGGAACCGGCACCACGGGCTCGCCGAACTCGATGGGCGGAACGCTCGTGGCCAGCGCACGCAACACGCCGACCGGGACTGGCTCCACGGGCACCGGCACCTCGAGCACGGGCGCGACTCCCTCGGGCATCGGCGTCGGAGGTCCCACGGCCGAACGCGAGAAGGCCCTCGGCTCCTCGATGCTCGACAAGTGGCGCTTCTTCCTCACCGAGCAGCAGAAGATCGAAGGCGACGCCGACTGGGTGGCGGGCTTCCTCGCCTCGCGCGAACTCCGCGACTGTCACTGCGTGAGCCGTCCCGTTCCGGGTGACGTGGTGCGCCGCCTGGAGAACAAGGATCGCGTCGCGCAGCTCGAGGCCGACGACGACAAGAATACGAAGTGTGAGCTGTGCCTCCTCGACTCGTTCCCGAAGTGGAAGGTGCGTGCGCAGAAGCAGTGCGCGCTCGCGCTCGAGTTGTCGGAGTACGAGCTCGGCTACCTGCAGCGCAGCGACGACGGCAACGGTCTTCCCCCTCGCTGCATCGAGGCGGCGAAGCAGAAGCAGGCGGGCGGCGGTTCGAAACCGGCGGTCTCAGTGACCACGCAGCAGCCGAACAACCCCACGCAGCCGAAGTCCGGCGGCAGCGCGTACATCATCACCAAGTCGCCCGATCCGATGCCGGAGATGAGCGACTACCTGAAGCCCAACGAGTACGCGCCGATCCCCGCGCGTGAAGAGGGCCGCGTCTACGTGCGCGTCTTCACCAGCTCGGCGTGCATCGCCGAGGTGCTGCCTGGGCCCGTGCAAGCGCGCACGGGAGACCTGCTCCCCGTTCCTCCCGCCGCCAAGGAGATCACCGTGCGAGGCGCTTGTGGTGGCTTCGCCGAGCTCTACTTCGGTAAGGAAGAGAAGCCGCGCGTCGCCGAGTCGTTCGCGCGGAATCAACCGTTGCGCCTGCAGTTCCGCCCATGAATCCCATTCCTGGAAAGCTGGTCGAGTCAGTCTTCAAACGCGTGCTGGCTTCGGACATCACGCCAGAACTCAAGACGCAGCTCGCAGAGGCCGGCCTCGACCTCTCGGGGCCCATGCAGCCGAGCTATCCCCGGGCGGTCTGGTACCAGGCGATCGAGCTCACCGCGAAGACGCTCTTCGCGCAGGATCCGCTTCCCGCGCAGCTGCGGAAGCTCGGTGGACACATCATCACGTCGCTCCAGTCGCGACAGATCATCAAGAGCTCCTACCTCACGATGGCGAAGCTCATGGGACCGCGACGCGCGATCAAGCAGGCGATGGACTTCACCGATCGCAGCCCGATCAAGCTCACCATCACCGAGCGTGCGAAGACCGAGTTCGAGGTCTCAGTCGACGACACCAATCAGCCCGAGTTCCTCACCGGGTTGCTCGAGCAGGCGATCACGATGCTCGGTGGGAAGAATGCGTCGGTCACGAGCGAAGGTGCGCGCGACGGCCAGGGCCTGTTCCGCGCTTCGTGGCGCTGACCACGTCACATGTCCTTCACGAACTCGCCTTCGCCCGTGTACGCCTTGCTGCACTGCGGCGTCTGATCTCCCTCGCGTCGCACTTCGACCACGAAGTTGCGCTCTGACGGAGCCGCCTTCGCGTAGACCGGCGCCAGCTGGTCACACGTGGGCAACTTCCTCCTCGTGCCCGCCGGCGCGGAGCAGGTGACGCTCAAGTAGTCGAGCTCGCCGTCATCCTTGAGCCCGCCGTCGATGAACGAGTCAGCGATTGCCATGGCGGCCTTCATGTCCATCACCATTGCCTCGGGACAACCCGCCGCGCGCAGCTCAGCCGCGCCGGGAGCGTTGACGCCGTCCTTCGCGAGCTTCACGCCCTGGTCGACCGCCGAGATGATCTTCTGCCCAGCCTCGCTCCTCGCAGCCATCCACACCGCGATGCCGCTGCCGATGCAGACGAGACCGGCGAGCGCGCCGACCACCATCAATGCGATCAGGCAGCCACTCATCTTCTTGGGAGCAGGAGGCGTCGCGGGTTGCTGAGGAGTCATGGCGCGTCACTAGCCCACCGGCTGCGATATGCCTCGCTCCTTCGCATGAACTTGTTCCCGCGCCTCGAAGCTCCCGGCAATGACGTCGCGCTGAAGGTGGGCGCGGAGCAGGTGACCTCGCTCGATCTCGCCAACGCAGCAGCGGCGCTTCGCGCACGACTGACGGCACTGGGTCATCAGCCCGGCGCGCGCGTCGCGGTGTGGACGCAGGGATCGATCGAGACCGCCATCGCGCTCGTCGCTGGAGCAGCCGCTGGTTACCAGCTCGTCCCGCTCGATCCGAAGCTGGGGGCGCTCGAGCTCTCGCACATCGTGAAGGACGCGGCGCCGGTGGTCGCGCTCGGAGCAGAGCCCTCCGCGATCACCGGTCGCATTCCGGTGGACACGTTGCCACTGACTTCAGAGCTGCGACGCCACTCGGGTCCGCGCATGCCTACGCGGCTCGTCGATGACGCTCCGGTGCTGGTGCTCTACACGAGCGGCACGACCGGGCTTCCGAAGGGCGCCGTGATCACCGCGAGGAATGTCGCGTTCAACCTCGACGCGCTCGCGAAGGCGTGGCGCTGGACGTCGGCGGATACGGTGGTGCACGCGCTGCCGCTCTTCCACGTGCACGGATTGGTACTGGGACTCTTCGGCTCGATTCGCGCGGGTGGGGCGCTGAATTGGTTTCCGAAGTTCACGCCGCGCGAAGTGGCCGACGCGTTGCGCACTGGCACCACGGTGCTCTTCGCGGTGCCGACGATGTACCACCGGCTCTCTGAGGCGGCGGAGACGGATCCCGAGATCGTCACTGGCCTTCGCCACGCGCGTCTCCTCGTGAGCGGATCGGCAGCGCTTCCGCAGCGTGATCAACTCCGCCTCGAGACGCTCACGGGACGTCGGGTGATCGAGCGCTACGGACTCACCGAGACGCTGATCAACTGCGCGGTGCGCGTCGACGATCCTCCCTCGGCAGGATCAGTCGGAGCAGCGATCGAGGGAATCGAGCTGAAGCTGGTCGACGATCAGCGGCGCACGATCGACGCGCGCGATGACTCCACGCTCGGTGAGATCGCGGTGCGAGGTCCGCACGTGTTCTCCGGTTACCTGAATCGCCCCGACGCGACCGCCGCGGTGAAGGACGCCGACGGCTGGTTCTTCACGGGAGATCTGGCGTGCATGAAGCCCGACGGCCAGGTGCGCATCGTCGGGCGTCGCGCGACGGATCTGATCAAGTGCGGCGGCTACAAAGTCGGGGCAGGGGAGGTGGAGGCCGCGCTCCTCGAGCATCCGCACGTGCGCGAGGCGGCAGTGCTGGGCGCGCCTGATCCTGACCTCGGCGAACGAATCGTCGCGTACGTGGTCTTGAGTCATCCGACCGACGCTCAGGTGCTGCAGGACTTCGTGGCCAATCAGCTCTCCCCGCACAAGCGCCCGCGCGAAGTGCACGCCATCGACGAACTCCCGCGCAACGCGATGGGCAAGGTGGTCAAGGCGAGGCTGAAGAAGTGAATCCGCAGAGCGCTGACGAGCAACTTAGGTCGTGAGTTGGATCCCTTCGCCGCGGATCCTTCACGCCGGTCGTAAACAAAATCCACGCGTGCCGCGCTTCGCGGTCCCCAGGGTCTGCCCTCAACGCCTCGCTCAATCGAGGACCAGAAAGCTCGATTCGCGGGGCCTGCGCGCGATGAGCACGTCCGACCGGAGTCCCTCAAGGCCTCACTGCGCCGCGAGCACCAACTCGCCATCACTCCGCAGCACCGGATCACCAAGCACCAACTCACCCACACCCGACATCACGCGCGAGGTCTCTCGCAGACTCAGCTCAGGCGACACAGCGAACCGAGCGCGATTCCGCTGCAACAATTCACCAAAGTGCGCTCGATGCTCCGGCGAGATCCCCGCGATCCCCGCGAGATCCTCGATCGCCGGTCCTGCACCGAGCGCCAAATCCTGCTTCAACTGCAGCTCATTCGCCCTCAGCCACGTGCGCGCGAGGATCAGTGAGTCGAGCTCCTTCTCCGAGAGCGGAGGCAACGGCGGAGGTGTCGGCACCGCAGGCGCTTCCGGCAGCGGCAACGGCATCGGCGGAGGCTCTCCCGCCGGAGGCAGCTGCACGGGATGGAGCTTCCGAAACTCCTCCGCCTTCACCTGCGCGCGCGCCGCCACATGGCCTTCGTAGATCGTCGTGGTGATCGCCCCGAACGCGCCCAGCACCAGCGCGCTCCCCGACACCACGAGCGTGGATGGACCGGGACCGATCGCATCCGCCGTCGCGCCCGAGCTGTATCCGCTCGAGTTGCTGCTCGCCTCGGAGGTGGTGTCAGAGAAGCGCAGCGATCCCTCCGTCGAGCTGAAGCAGCCCGACGCCAGCAGCGAAACGAGCGCGACCGCTCTCACCGCTCCGCGAGGAACTCGATCAGATCGATCTTGGTGAGGATCGCGATGATCTTCTGCCCCTCGCGCACCACCGCCACGTTGTCCTGGCCGAACACCTGCCTCAGCTGCGGAATCGTAGTGTCCATCGTCACCACGCCCTGCAGCGGAGTGACCAGCGCCTCGATGGTGTCGTTGAGCTTGTAGTTGCCCGCGATGAGTCCGTTGAGCAGGTCGTACTCGTGGATCATGCCGATGTTCGATCCATCAGCCGCCTGCACCGGCATCTGCGAGATGCCGTGCTTCTTCATCGCCTCGATCACTTCGCCGATCTTCTCGCCCTTCACTCCCGTGATCAGCTTCTGCTGCTTGTTCTTCAGAATGTCGCGAACGGTGCCGGGGCCAGCGACCTCGAGGTAGCCGAGGTCCTTCATCCACTCGTCCGAGTAGAACTTGCTCACGTACGCGTTGCCCGAGTCGGGGAGCAGCACGACGATCGTCTTGCCCTTGCCCAGTTCCTTCGCGAGCTCGACCGCCACGTGCACCGCGGCGCCAGACGAGCCGCCCGCGAAGATGCCTTCTTCACGCGCGAGGCGGCGCGCCATCAGGAACGACTGGCGATCATCGACCTGGCGAACCTGATCGACCACCTTGAAGTCCATCGCCGCGCACACCATGTCTTCGCCGATGCCCTCGACCTTGTACGTGTGGGACTCGCCGACTTTTCCGGTCTTGAAGTAGCCCGTGTAGATCGAGCCGATCGGATCGACGCCGACGTTCTGGATCTTCGGGTTCTTCTCCTTGAAGTACTTACCGGCGCCGCTCATCGTGCCGCCCGTACCGAGGCCGGCCACGAAGTAGTCGAACTTGCCGTCCATCTGCTTGTACGTCTCAGGACCCGTCGAGAGGTAGTGCGCCTCGATGTTGTCCTGCGTGTGGTACTGGTTTGGGTAGAACGCTCCGGGCGTCTCCTTCACCAGGCGCTTCGCGGTCTCGTAGTAGCTGCGCGGATCGTCGGCCGGCACGTTCGTCGGCGTCACCACCACCTGTGCGCCCATGCCCTTGAGCCGGTTCACCTTCTCGGACGACATCTTGTCCGGCATGGTGAAGATCGACTTGTAGCCGCGCACCGCCGCGATCATCGCCAGGGCGAAGCCGGTGTTCCCCGAGGTGTTCTCGATGATGGTGCCGCCGGGCTTCAGGCGGCCATCCTTCTCGGCCTTGTCCACGATGTGCACCGCCATGCGGTCCTTGATGGCGCCGCCGGGGTTCATGAACTCCAGCTTCACGTAGATGGTCGCGTCGTTCGGACCGACCAACTTGTTCAGCTTGACGATGGGCGTGTTGCCGATGGCAGAAAGGACGTTCTCGTGGACGTTCGAGGGCATGAACCGCCCATATCAAAACGCTCTCGACTGCGCCCTCACTGAACTTTGCGAACCTTCTGCCCCTTCATCAGGGATTCGATGCGCTCCAACACCTCAGCCTTGTACACGCGCGATCCACAGTTCGGGCAGGCGCCCTGCGGCACGTCGGTCAACACCACGACCTTGCCACCCACGGTCAGACGAACCTCCACGAACCGGTTGTCGTAGAGGCCGCTGCACGGGCAGCGCCCGTAGTCGCGTTTGGCGTAATCGGCCATGAAGTTGGCGTACCATAGGCGAACCTTGAGCACGCGCGTACCGCCGTCGAGCAAACCTCCCCAAGGAGTCACGTCGTCTCAGACCCAGCGGGCGCGGCGCAGCACCCGGCCTCAGGCGGCGGACAACAAGCCCAAGCCCATCAAGACGAAGGAAGGGCAGGCCGACGGAGAGGCGCTCAACAGCCCCGAGGCCGCGCTCTGGGCCGGCCAGGACATGGATCGTTCGCTCGAGATCCGCGCCGCCGACGTCGAGCAGCGCATGGCCGAGATGGGCGTCTCGGAGCAGGCGGAGAAGGAAGAGGCCAAAGAGCACCTCTCCGACATGCACGAGGCCGCGCACAAGGAAGACAAGCCGAGTCTCTTCAAGATCTTCAACTTCGGTCAGAAGCCGAAGACGCCGGAGCAGCCGCCGAAGTCGCTCCTTCAGAAACAGCAGGAAGCGAAGCAGCAGGAGGCGCTCAAGAAGGCTGCTCCCGCCTTCGTGAAGCCCGCCGCGCCGAATCTCACGGGCGTGAGCGCCTCGCGACTGCAGGCGGTCGGGAGCGTGCAGCAGCTCACCGGTCAGAGCATGGTGAACGAGCGTCCGCCCGACGCGTTCGCGCTCTTGAAAGAGGCTCGCGACAAGGGCGTGCTCTTCGTCGAAGACGCGCTCAAAGACGGCCACTCGGAGGACCAGGAAGATCCCGAGCTCGCCGCCGCCGTCGAGGAATGCATCGCGAAGTGCTTCGGCTTGCGCGGCATTCTCCGCATCGGTCCGGGTCACAACGACAAGAACGAGCCGATCATCGTGGTGGCGACCACGAACGGCTTCTCTGATGCGTCGCTGGCGAAGGTGCCCGAGAAGGTGCACCGCTTCGCGACGTTGATCGCCATCCCGTTCGATCTCCTGCCGCTGAAGCTCTAGCTGCCGCGGTAGTTACGAGGTAGGAAGCCCACCACTTATGGATC
>CBIHPJ010000491.1:0-7034 GCA_966211295.1 uncultured Myxococcales bacterium
TGGTCCCCTGCACTGCTCTCCGGGTTCCATCGGCGCTGATGATGGTGACCGCGTTGGTGTCAGTGCCGAAACCCGCGCCCGCCTGCGACACGTCGTTCGCGACGATCAGATCGAGGCCCTTCCGAGTGAGCTTGGCCTGCGCGTAGTTGAGGACATCGTGCGTCTCGGCCGCGAAGCCGACCAGCATGGGCCGCTTCGCGTTCGCCTGCACTTTGGTCGACGCGGTCATCAACACGTCGGGCGTGCGCACCAACGTCATGGTCTCGGGTCCATCGCCCTTCTTGGTCTTCTGAGGCGAGACGTGCTGCGGCTTCCAATCACTCACCGCCGCGGTGGCCACGAAGATGTCCGACTGCTCGACGCGCTTCATCACGGCTTCCAGCATCTGCTCTGCCGTGGTGACGCGGATCACCTCGAAGGGCAGCGAGCCGACCTCTCCCACGGGACCGAGCACCACGGTGACCTTCGCGCCGCGCGCGTGCGCGACCTCGGCGACCGCGAGCCCCATTTTCCCGGTGGAGGGATTGGAGATGAACCGCACGGGATCCATGGACTCGCGCGTCGGCCCCGCGGTGATCAGCACGTGCTTCCCCGAGAGCTGGCCGTGCGCGAAGAGCCCCTTCACCCCTTCGATCAGGTCAGCCAGCTCGGCCAGTCTGCCCATGCCCACGTCGCCATCAGCGAGCGCACCCGAGGCAGGACCGACGAAGTGCGTGTTCGGAGTGCCGCGAAGGACGGCGAGGTTCCGCTGCGTCGCCGGGTGATCCCACATCGCGGTGTTCATCGCGGGGGCGAGGAGCACGGGGCCACGGAACGCGAGCAGCGAGGTGGTCACCGCGTCATTCGCCATGCCCGACGTGATGCGCGCGAGAAGATCGGCTGTCGCAGGCAACACCACGTACGCATCGGCCCAGCGCGCGAGGTGAAGGTGGCCGAACTTCTCCTCCTGGGTGGCGTCGAAATAGTCGGTGAGCACCGCGTCGCCCGAGAGGCTCTGCATGGTGAGCGGAGTGATGAACTCCTGGGCCGCCTTGGTCATCGCGACCTTCACGGTGGCGCCCTGGCGGCGCAGCTCACGGACGAAGTCCCCCGCCTTGTAGGCAGCGATGCCGCCACCGACTCCGACTGCGATTCGTTTTCCCTGCAGGGGGTTCACGGGGCTTCAAGTAGCACGAGGAAACGTGCGCTGCTTCACGGAACCGCAGCGGTCTCTTCGGCTGGTTCAGGCTCGACGGCGCGGGGCTCGATTTGGACTTGCTGAGCGGCGCTCCGGAGCTCCAGTGGCTTGGTGGTGACCACGTTTTCGATGGAAGCAGCCAGCGTGTAACTCCCGCAGGGGAGCCCGCGCGCATTCACCTCGACCGACGGCAGCGACACCGGCACTTCGACGGAGCCCGCCGCGGAGCCGACCAGATCCCACGGGCCATCGGTGTCGCTCATCGGCACGGTGAGGAGCCAGATCGCGTCGATGGGCTTGCTGGAGCGCAGTGAAAGTCCACACGCGCCCGCCTCTTCCCCGAGCGTGATCTCGATGCGAGCGCCGCGCACGTCGATCGCGCGTTGCACGCGGTTGGAGCGCGTGGAGAAGAGCCACACGCCCTGCGGGAGATCCATCTGGAAACGGCCGTTCTCGTCGGTGTCGAGCTCGATGGGACGTTGGGTGGTGCGACTGCTCGCGGTGACCAGAGTGGGAACCGGCTTGCCGGTCGGATCCACGACCTTGCCGCTCACCGAGGTGCCTCGCTGCATCACGATGTGCGCGGGCGTTCCCGGACGCGCGGGGACTCGCCCCGACATCGCGCCGCGCGTGGCGACGATCTCCTGGGGATCTTCGGTGGTGAGCACGACCTTGAAGCGGCCCGAGGCATCCGTGGTGGTGGGCGTCATGTCGATGGTGCCCATCACGGTGGCGCCGCTCACCGGCTTGCCCTCTTGATCGAGCACGTCGCCTTCGATCTCCGGCTCCTTCTTCATCACCACGTCGCCCACGTCGCCTTCCGCCGGAGTGATGAACACCGAGGTGTAGCCAGAGGCCCAGATGTCGAGGGTGTGATTCGGAGCGGGCACGTCGAATCGTCCGTCTTCGGTCTTCACGCTCTCGCTGTTCGCGTCGAACAAGGTCAGGGGAGCACCCTTCTCATCGACCACGCGGCCGGTGATGCGCGCGACTTCCGGCACGGTGAGCACCACCTCGGAAGCGGGCGCGCTCAACTTCACGTGCGCAGTCTCCGCGCCGTTCGGAGCGAGCCCCCATATCTCGGTCGCACCCGGCTTCACGCCCTTCCACTCGAACTTGCCGTCGACGGCGCTCATCACCGTCTCGGGACGTCCATCGATGGAGATGATCACCGACTCCACGGGCTTGCCGTGCGAGTCCACCACTTTGCCGCTGACGGTCGCGCCCTTGTCGGCCTTGAGCGTCACGCGGCTCACCTTGCCGTCGCTGATCTCCACCTGCTGCGAGAGCGGCAGTCGCTCGGGGATCGTCTTCTCCACCACGTACGTTCCGGGGTTGAGCCCCGCGAGGCGTCCCGTCACACCCTCGGATTCATCGAGCCACTTCACCGAGGAGTCCTTCAGCGAGCGCACCATCACGTCGGCAGGGAGCTGTTTCCCGTCGAAGTCGAACACCTCGACCTCGAGCACGCCGCGCGCGGCGAGTTGAATGGTGACCTCTGCGCCAGGCGCTTGCGTGGTGAGCTCACCGACACCGTGCCGCTGCTCCTCGGCCTTCAAGAGGAACGTGCCGCCGTAGTGCAGCTCGAGATCGAACTTGCCCTCGTCGTCGGTGAGGTCGAGCGCGATCTCCTGATCGCCTTCCCAGGCGCCGACGCGCGCCATCGTCACAGGCTTGCCATCGGGTCCCAGCACCAGTCCCTTGAGGCGGGGCGCGGGGCGCATGGTCACCTCGAGCGTGGTCTCTCCAGGTTTCAGATCGATTTGTTTGTCGACGGCCACCATGCCCTCGGAGCTGATGCTCAGCGTGTACTCGCCCTCGGGAACGGGCCCGAGGATCAAGAGCGCGCCCTGCTCTGCGTCGGCGCTCGCGCTGCTGTCGTTGCCTGAGATCGAGCCGCTCACCAGCTCGAGCGGTTCCCCCGAGGCGCTGATCACCGTCACGAGCAGCTTCGATCCACGGCGCAGCTCGAAGGTGAGCTCGGTGATCGGCTCGACGAGCTCAGTGCTCTGCTCTGCGGCGGCGAACTCAGCGGAGCTCACCTTCACCGAGTAGTAGCCGAACGGGAGCTGATCGAGCTGCAGCACTCCGTCCTTCGAGCGGAGCGTGCGCGGCTCTCCGTGCATGAAGATCTCGACGTCGGCATCCACCGGCTTGCCGCCGAGCTGCGTGCGGACGATCAGCGTGCGCGGAGGCGCGAGGACGATCTCTCCACCCGAATAGAGCCGACGTCCCGCGGGGAGATTTCCATCGGCCTCCGCGAAGAACCACGCGCCGTGATCGAGCGTGGTGAAGGTCACGATGCCCTCTGAGTTCACTCGCTTCTCAGAGAGCGTCCCCTCGCGCGGCGAATAGAGCGTCACCACCGCGTTGGTGATCGGCTTGCCGTCGTAGTCCACGACGTGCACGTCCTGAGTGAGCTCGGTCTCGAGGATCATCTCCTGCTCCTCGGTTTCGGGAACTGACACCGCGCTCGACTTGCCCGAGACCGCGACCAGCTCTCCGTCGAGCGGCGCGTTCTCGAACGAGAAGTGCCCCTCGGCGTCGGTGATCACCTCTGCGATCGGAGCGGGCGCCGGCAACTTCCCCTCGCGCACGAGCGCGATCACCCGCTTCACGGTGGAGACGTCTTCGCACTCGAGCACCAGGGCGTGGCAGAGACTGCACTCCAGGTCGTCGAGTTCGGGGGCGTGGGCGTAGAGACGAACGCGCGCTCCGGGGACCGGCTTCAACTCGGGGTCGACCACCGTGCCACCGACGTGCCCCACTCCGGCGTCGGTCTCGTCTTCGTCGCTGCTCGCGCGCACGAAAGGCTGATCGAGGGCCGAGCGCTGATCATTCGATGACGGAGTGCTCGGTCCCGTCGTCGTCACTTCAGGATCGGAGCTGAGCCACCACACGAGCCCCACGGTCGTGAGCACCACCACGGCGATGACGGCCCAGAGCTTCTTCATTGGGTCATTTCCCCGCTCATCTGAGATGAGCACCGTTCTGACCCCAGCGCGCCTGGGTCACTAGGTCGGTGCTGCGCCCTGGGATTCAGAACGGCCTCCTCTCAGCTGAGCTCACTGCACCAGGGTGACTTCGCCAGACGACGGGACGTTCACGGGGACGATCAGCGGACCACCCGGAACCGCAGCGTGGAAGCTCGCCCAGATCAACGTGTAGCGGCCCGGAGCGAGCGCGCCGAGCGTGATGCGATCGACCTGCGGTTGGTACACGAGCTGAGCCCACGTGGTGCGGAGCAGCTCCATCGGAGGATTCCCCACGGAGCTCACGATGCCGCGCACGAGCCACAGCGCGTAACCAGGCCTCGGAACCAGCCGCACGTTGAGCGTGCCCAGACCGGGAACAGGACCGAAGTCGAGCCGAGTCTCGGGACCGGTGACCTCGGCGATCACCGCGGGAGGATCTTCGGAGGCGTGCTGCGACGGCGGGAGCGCGAGCATGAAGCGGTAGATGCCGGGCGCGAGCTCCATCGAGTACGTGCCGTCGGCGCTGGTGACCACGCTCACCGATTCGCCGCGATCGACGTTCACGCCAGCGATCTCGAGTCCTGCGGCCGGAGTGCCGGTGGGCAAATACGCGAGGCCCGAGAGCTTCACGCCGGGCTTCAGCACCAGCTCGAGTCCCTGCAGTGCACCATCGCTCACCGTGCGAGTCGCAGTGCGGCGGCCCTTCTTCGCCACCACGGTGAACTCGCGTTGGAAGGCAGGCTTCCCGAGCGCGAAGCGTCCGTCCTGGCCGCTGAGCACCGACTGCTCGCAGCTGTCGCACGACACCACCGCGTCGACGATCGCTCCGCCGCCTTCGTCGCGCACGATCCCTGTGACCTGCGGAGCGCGATCGAGATCGAAGTCACCGAGGTCCGGAGCGTTCGGACGATCGACCATCTTCGGTTCGAAGCCGGGCGCCTCGATGCTGACGATCACGCGATCCTCCGTGGCCGGGAGCGGCAGCTCGAAGCGTCCATCGGCCGAGGACACCTCGTGCTCGTCGACGCGGAAGTTCTTCAGCGGCTGACCGCCACCGAGCACGCGACCGCGGAACACGGGTTGTCTGCGCAACACCACTCGCACCGGTTCGCCCCCGGGCTTCGCGCTCACGCGATCGGTTTGATCGAAGCCCTTCTGCGCAACGCGCAGCGCGTAGAGAACATTCGGACGCAGCGGAGACAAAGTGAACTGCCCCTGCGCATCAGAGACCGCGGGCTCGGCGCCACGCGGGAGCACGGCCACGGTCACTCCGGCAATCGGAGCGCCGAGGGTGTCGACGACCTGGCCCGTGATCTTCGCGCCGGGCTTCAGCTCGGCGGTGATGTGCTGCAGATCTCCGTCGCGCAGGTTGATGGGCTGTCGCTCGCTAGGAAGAAAATCCGGATGCGTGGCGACCAGCATGTACGTGTCTTGCGGAAGACCGCGCATCAGCACCACGCCGTCGGCGCCCGAGGTGCGATCGCTGCGGAAGTTGCCCTTCGCGTGGAAGAGCGTGACGGAGGCCCCTTCGACACGGCGGCCTCCAGCGCTCACGGTGATCTCGGCGCCGGCGCGCGGCTCGAGCTGCAGCTCCACGCCTTCTTGCGGAGCCTGGACTTTCAGATCTCCGCCGCCCCAATCGGAGTGGTGCGCGTGCAGCTCGTAGAGGCCCGGTGAAGGAACCGGAGCGACGAAGCGGCCCTCGCTGTCCGCGATGATCGAGTCACCGGTCGGAGTGACCAGCACCGACACGCCCGGCGCCGCGCGCCCGTACTCGTCGATCACCCGGCCCGAGATCGTGGTGCCCCTGGTCATCGTCACCGTGATCTGCGTTTCGCCGGGCTTCACCTGCACGGGCACGGTGACCTGCTGGTAGCCCGCCGCGGTCGCGCGCAGCTGGTACTCGCCCACGCCAAGCGGACCGAAGATCACCAGCTCGCCAGACTGCGCACGCTTCGAGGTCACCCGTTCGTGTCCGCGCGTGAGCAGCTCGAGCGTCGGATTGGTGACTGGCTGCTCGCTGTCGTCGAGCACCGTGGCGGCGATCGTCCCTCCGCGTTCGAGGTTGAGCGTGATCTGGGTGACGGCGCCTGCGAGCGTCACCGGCTTCGGCACCGACGAGAGCTCACCGGCGACCGCGGAGATCATCAGCTCTCCAGGGTACAGCTCTTCGATCGATCGGAACCCGGCGCGCGCTTCGAGCTGCCGAACGACGTGATCTCCCTGCAGAGAGATCATGGCGTCGATCGGCTTGCCGTCTGCCATCACGCGAACTTCGAGTCGGCGAGGCGCAGGCAGCGTGAGCACCACGGGATCTCCGCCAGCCTCAGCTTCATCCTCGAGCGCGGGCAAGAGTCCCGGAGCAGTCGCGCTCACCGCGAAAGGACCTTCACCCAGTCCCGAGATCGAGAACTGACCGTCTTGATCCGAAGTGCCCTCGATCACGCGCGCGAGGCGACGCGAGGTGACTCGGATGGTGCCGCCCGCAACGGGAAGTCCCGACTCCGCGCGCAGCCGGCCACTCAGCGAACGAGGGAGCGGCAGATAGAGCTCGACCGGATCGCCGGGTGCCGCGCGCTCCTTCACTCCGTCTCCGAAACCACCCGCCCTGCCCCACACCGTGAAGCTGGTACCCGCGAGCATCTCGAAGCGGAACTTCCCCTCCGCATCGCTGCGCGTGGTGAGCGCAGGCTGCTGCTCGCCTTTCCGTCCCTCGAGCAGTGAGGCCACGCTCCTCGCGCTCTCGTGCGCGTGACACGAGAGCAGCCACTCCGAGCAGATGCCGCAGCGAAGTCCGGTGAGCGAAGGCTGCGTGGAAGCCGCCAGAAAGACCTCGGCGTCGGCGATGGGCTTGCCCCCCGGCTCCTTCACGATGCCGGTGA
>CBIHPJ010000492.1:0-7030 GCA_966211295.1 uncultured Myxococcales bacterium
TGTGTGCTATGCGCCGCGCGCCATCACCTGTCGTCCACGAAGGAACCAAAACCGATGAAACTCTCAAGACTTGCGGGCGTCGCGACGCTCCTGACCCCGCTGTTCGCCTTCGCCAACGAAGCGAACCTCGTTCTTCCGCCCCTCGAGTCCCAGCTGTTCATGGGTGTCAACGGCCGCGCCCTGCTGATGGGCGGCATCGCGGTTTCCCTTCTCGGCCTGGCGTTCGGCCTCGTTCAGTACATGCAGCTGAAGGCGCTGCCTGTGCACAAGGCGATGCTCGAGATCTCCGAGCTGATCTTCGAGACCTGCAAGCAGTACCTGGTCACGCAGGGCAAGTTCATCATGGTCCTGTGGATCTTCATCGGCGCGGTGATCGCCGTGTACTTCTCGATGGCCCACGTCGACGGCAAGGCCGCCGAGTGGCCCACCGCGGCGCGCGTGCTGATCATCCTCGTGTTCTCGCTGATCGGCATCGCCGGCAGCTACGGCGTCGCGTGGTACGGCATCCGCGTCAACACCTTCGCCAACTCCCGCGCGGCGTTCAGCTCGCTCACGGGCAAGCCCTTCGGCACCTACGCGATTCCGCTCAAGGCCGGCATGTCGATTGGCATGATGCTGATCAGCACCGAGCTCTTGCTGATGCTCGGCATCCTCTGCTTCGTCCCTGGCGAGCTCGCCGGCTCGTGCTTCATCGGCTTCGCGGTCGGTGAGTCGCTCGGCGCCTCGGTGCTCCGCATCGCGGGCGGCATCTTCACCAAGATCGCCGACATCGGCTCCGACCTGATGAAGATCGTCTTCAAGATCAAGGAAGACGACGCGCGTAACCCCGGCGTGATCGCCGACTGCGTGGGCGACAACGCGGGTGACTCGGTCGGCCCCTCGGCTGACGGCTTCGAGACCTACGGCGTGACCGGCGTGGCGCTCATCGTCTTCATCCTGCTCGCGGCGAACGATCAGGCCGTGCAGGTGCAGCTGCTCGTCTGGATCTTCGTGATGCGCGTGCTGATGGTGATCACCAGCTTCCTCTCGTACACGATCAACGACGTCATCGCGAAGGCCCGCTACGCCAACGCGGCGCACATGAACTTCGAGGCGCCGCTCACGCAGCTGGTGGTGCTCACCTCGGTGCTCTCCGTGATCGTCACCTTCGTGGCGTCGTACCTGCTGATCCCCAACCTCGCGGGTGACTCGCAGATGTGGTGGAAGCTCTCGCTGATCATCACCTGCGGCACCGCGGCAGGCGCGATCATTCCCGAGCTGGTGAAGGTGTTCACCTCGACCGAGTCGCGCCACGTGCGCGAGGTCGTCACCGCCTCGAAGGAAGGCGGCGCCTCGCTGAACGTCATCTCAGGTCTCGTCGCCGGTAACTTCTCCGCGTACTGGCTCGGCATCACCATGGTGGCGCTGATGGGCCTCGCCTACTGGGTGTCCGGCATGGGCCTCCACACGCTCTTCCCCATCGCCGGCAACATCGACCCCTCGCCCGTCTTCGCCTTCGGCCTGGTGGCCTTCGGCTTCCTCGGCATGGGCCCGGTGACCATCGCGGTCGACTCCTACGGCCCGGTGACGGACAACGCGCAGTCGGTCTACGAGCTTTCGCTGATCGAGGCCGTCCCCAACGTGAAGGAAGAGATCAAGAAGGACTTCGGCTTCGAGCCCAACTTCGAGCTCGGCAAGCAGTTCCTCGAGGAGAACGACGGCGCGGGTAACACCTTCAAGGCCACCGCGAAGCCGGTGCTCATCGGCACCGCCGTCGTCGGCGCCACCACGATGATCTTCTCGATCCTCTTCTCCATCACCAATGGGCTGCAGGTCGGCATCGAGAACGTCTCGCTCCTGCACGCGCCCTTCCTGCTCGGCCTGATCACGGGCGGCGCGGTGATCTACTGGTTCACCGGCGCCTCGATGCAGGCCGTGTCCACCGGCGCCTACCGCGCGGTGGAGTTCATCAAGCAGAACATCAAGCTGGAGGGCGCTGAGAAGGCGTCCGTCAGCGACTCCCGCAAGGTCGTCGAGATCTGCACCAAGTATGCGCAGAGCGGCATGATGAACATCTTCCTCACCATCTTCTTCAGCACGCTCGCCTTCGCTTGCTTCGAGCCGTACTTCTTCATCGGCTACCTCATCTCGATCGCCCTCTTCGGCCTCTACCAGGCCATCTTCATGGCGAACGCGGGCGGCGCCTGGGACAACGCGAAGAAGCTGGTCGAGACCGAGCTGCGCGCGAAGGGCACCGACCTCCACGCCGCGACCGTCGTCGGCGACACCGTCGGCGACCCGTTCAAGGACACCTCGTCCGTCGCGCTGAACCCGGTGATCAAGTTCACCACGCTCTTCGGCCTCCTCGCGGTCGAGCTGGCGTACGAGCTGGGCAAGGTGCAGGCAGGTACGGACCGGCTGGGCAAGGTCATCTACTCGTTCAAGGCCAACTCCACGACCCTCAGCCTCGCGGCGGTGTTCTTCGCCATCTCGATGTTCTTCGTGTACCGGTCGTTCTACGGCATGCGCATCGAGCAGGGTGTGAAGGGCAGCGAGTCGGTCGGCGCGGCTGCGAAGACCGCGGCCTGATCGCGAAGCATCCCCTTGGGGGATTCGGCACTCGTTGTGATGTGAACGGCCGCTCCGGGAAACTGGAGCGGCCGTTTCATTTCAAGAGGTTCATCAATGCACGCTCGTCGGGTTCACATCACCCGATGCGTCTCGAGCGTGTTAGGTGCGTGACCCGACGTGAGCTCCGCTGGAATGTCCATTCTCCGCCTCACCTTCCTCGGCACTTCGGCCGCCATGCCGACGTTGCATCGCAACGTGTCTGGGCTCGCGGTGAAGGCCGACGGTGACCTGCTGTTGTTCGACTGTGGCGAGGGCAGCCAGCGGCAGATGATCCGCTACGGCACCGGCTTCTCGGTCGACGCGGTGTTCTTCACGCACTTCCACGCTGATCACTACCTGGGGATCATCGGGTTCCTGCGCACGCTCGGCATGGGCGGCCGCGAGGAATCGCTCACGCTCTACGGTCCCCCGCCGGCGAAGAAGATCCTCGATGAGGCGATTCACCTGGGCGTCGATCGGCTCGCGTTCCCCGTGGAGATCCAGGAACTGCGCGGCGGAGAGTTCATTCAGCGCAAGGGCTACGGCGTGCGCGCGGTGCGCGTCGATCACCGTGTGAACGCGCTCGGCTACGCGCTGGAAGAGGATCTGCGTCCCGGTCGCTTCGATCCCGAGGCGGCGAAGAAGCTCGGCGTTCCGTCGGGTCCCGATTTCGGAAAGCTGCAGAAGGGTCAGACGATCACGCTCGCTGACGGGAAAGTGGTGAAGCCCGAGCAGGTGATGGGCTCGTCGCGTCCCGGGCGGAAGATCGTGATCTCGGGCGATACGCGGCCGTGCGCGACGATGATCGAGGCTTCGCGCGACGCTGATCTGCTCGTGCACGAGGCGACGTTCAGCGACGAAGAGCAGGCGCGCGCGATCGAGACGCGGCACTCCACTGCGCGTGAGGCGGGGCGCGTCGGGCACGAGGCGAAGGTGAAGCGCCTGGTGCTCACGCACCTCTCGTCACGTCACGACATCGATCCCAAGCCGCTGCTCGACCAGGCGAAGCAGGAGTACTCCGGCCAGGTCGAGGTCGCGTACGACGGGTTCAGCGTCGAAGTGCCGTTGCGCGAGTGAAAAGAGCATGAAGGGAGCCGTCGGTGAGGGACGCGACGTTCGCGCTCGTCCACACAGGCTTCTCGGCACGCCGCACCCGATCTTCACTGCACTCTGCTTCGAAGGAAGGGGTGCCAGGGGCCCCGCTTCGCCACTGCTAGAGGGAAATGGACATGCAAAAACCTCTAGTGCGCTGCTTTTCGCGCCCGGAGGTGCACCTCCCAAAATGCGAAGAGCCCACGAGGGCGAAGGCTCGCTCACCGAGTGAAGAAAGTTCGATGCGAGAGGCCTGAGCGGCGCGAGCAACGCCGCTCATCCACCAGCCCCACGGCCCTCAGAGCAGACGCAGCTCATGCGCCAGCAGCTCCGACCAATTGACGCAGGAACGCGCCGTCCGCTGATCAGGGACCGCCGTCGCGCCCGCCGTCAGGAGTTCCCGCGTCGCTCGCACCGCCATCAGTGCCGGCGTCGAAGCTGCCACCATCGGACGCGCCGCCATCAGGGAAGCCACCGTCAGAGCCAGCGTCAGGGAAGCCGCCGTCGGTTCCACCATCGGGGAAACCACCGTCGAACACGCCGCCGTCGGTTCCACCATCGGGGAAGCCGCCATCCGACACGCCGCCGTCCGAGCCCGCGTCCGGAAAGCCGCCGTCCGACACGCCGCCATCGGGACGCACGCCGCCGTCAGTACCCGCATCCGGGAAGCCACCATCGGTCGGGAGGCCGCCATCGGTTCCACCATCGGGGAAGCCACCGTCCACCACGCCGCCATCGGGGCGCACGCCACCGTCGGTGCCGCCATCAGCGAAGCCACCATCAACGCCACCGTCATCCACGCCACCGTCCGAGGAGAATCCACAGAGGCGCTCGAGATCGCCCACGCCAGGGCACACCGAGGTGCTCACGAAGCCGACCTGCGCTCCGTTGCGCACGCACGCGCAGCCGAGCGGCGAAGAACCCGAGCACTGAATCTCGAGCGTCTCCTGGCCGCACACGCGCGAGCACTCGCAATCAGCGCCGCCATCATTCGGAGAGACGCAGCGCTCGCTGCAGGTCGACCCACCATCGACTCCACCGTCAGTGCCGCCATCACTGGTACCGCGCGCGGCATCGAGCGTGGGCACGAACACCGAGAAGTGCAGCGTGTCAGCCTCGACGTGTGTGGCGTCGAGGATGCGCGTGGGCAGCATCTCGAACGCCGTGCTGCCGACCGGAGCGCGCTGCACGATCACGTCAGCGATCGAGTAGCCCGCGGGGAGCCTGGTGAGATCGACCTCGAGCTTCACCTTCACCGGCACGTCGAAGGACTGCCCCTCGGGACCGAACTCGTACATCTCGCCGACCGAAGGATAGTTCGGCCGAGCCTGATCAGCCGCCGCCGGAGCGAGCGTGATCACCGTGCTCTTCCGCAGCGCACCCGAAGGAAGCGTCACGCTGATGCCGTTCGGCGCGGAGACCTGGCCGCCCTCGACTCCGAGCGTCTTGGAGGCGCTCTTCTGCGGATCGCTGACGGGACCACCACAGGCCACCAGCGCGAACATCGCCGCCGTCGCGGCCAAACGAATCGAACGTGTCATGGAACCCCTCGGCGCCTTTGTATCCCCGGCCGTAAAACCATTCACGCCCTGTCACACCCGAGCCACGGCTGAAGTGCAGGTCGCTTACACCCGGCGCCCCAACGTGATGCTGGTGATCGACACCTCGGGATCGATGCTCGCTCGTGCCCGAACGGAACCTCGGCCGAATGCGGAGGCGCGCAATGCCGCTCCAACCGCACCTGCGAGCGCGCGTTCTACGAGGCCTCGAATGCGACCGAGCTGCAGGCCGTGCTCGAGAGCCTCTTCTGAGTCAGACAATCACTGAGTCAGTCGATCACTTGGTCCACTGATCGAGCCAGTCGTTGACCGTCTCGTGCCAGACGATGGAGTTCGCCGGCTTGAGCACCCAGTGGTTCTCGTCGGGGAAGTAGAGGAACTTCGACGGAATGCCCTTCCGCTGCAGCGCGGTGAAGGTCGCCATGCCGTGCGTCTCCACCACCCGGAAGTCCTTGCCGCCGTGCACCACCAGCATCGGCACCTTCCACTTCGAGACGTGCTCGATCGGGTTGTGCTTGCCGTACGTCGCGTTCGCGTCCCACGGGGTGCCGCCGTGCTCCCACTCGGGGAACCAGAGCTCCTCGGTGTCGTAATAGGCGAAGCGCTCGTCGAGGTTTCCGTCGTGAGTGACGAGGCACTTCCACGGCTCGCTCCAGTTGCCGGCGATCCAATTCACCATGAAGCCGCCGTAGCTCGCGCCCAGCGCGCACATCTTCTTCTGATCGATGAACGGGTACTTCGCGAGCGCCGCCGCGAGACCCTTCTGCAGATCCTCGAGCGGCTTGCCGCCCCAATCGCCTGAGATCGAATCGGTGAACGCCTGGCCGTAACCAGTCGAGCCGTGGAAGTCGATCATCACCGCGACGTAGCCATGGCCCGCGTAGGTCTGCGCGTTCCAGCGGTAGTGCCAGTGGTTGCCGAAGCTCCCCTGCGGACCGCCGTGAATGAGGAACGCGAGCGGGTACTTCTTCTTCGCGTCGAAGTTCGCCGGCTTCACCACGTAGCCGTAGACCGTCTCGTCGTTCGCGCCCTTGAAGCTGAACTGCTCCGGAGTGCCGAGCGAGAACTGCGCGAACGCCTGCGCGTTCACGTAGGTGACCTTCTTGAGGCCGCCCTTCCCGTCGAACGCGAGCGTGTAGAGATCGGCCGCGCTCACGAGCGAGTCGTGCAGCACCACGAAGCCGTCCTTGCCGACCTCGAGCGCGCTCACGTTGCCGTCGCTGAAGACCTTGGTGGCCTGGCCGCTGGTGGCGTCGATCGCGAACACGCCGTGCTGACCGAGATCATCCGCGGTCACGAAGATCGTCTTGCCGTCCTTCGACCAGTTGATCGAGCTCGCCGAGCGATCCCACGCGTCGGTGAGCGAACGCTCCTTGCCACTGGCCAGGTCGCGCACCATCACGCGCAGCTTGTCGGCCTCGAACTTCGGGCGGCTCATCGCGAGGTACGCGAGCGTCTTGCCGTCAGGAGAGAAGACCGGCCCCATGTCGGTGGCGCGGTTCGTGGTGGTGAGCTTCACCGGCGCCTTGCTCCCATCGAGCGGCACGGAGAAGAGATCGAGATCGGTGCTCCACGCTTCCTCGCGGCCCACGTCACGCGCGACGTAGACGACCGTCTTGCTGTCGGGGCTGAAGGTGAAGTCCTCGGTGCCACCGAACGGCTTGGTGGGGCAGTCGGCGTTCTGCTTCTTCTGGAGGTTGGTCACCAGGCCGCCCGAAACCTTCTGGGCAAAAATGTGCGCGCGGCGGCCGTCCTTCCAGGTGTCCCAGTGACGGAACATCAGGCTGTCG
>CBIHPJ010000493.1:0-7030 GCA_966211295.1 uncultured Myxococcales bacterium
AGCATCGAGCACAAGATGGGCATCAACGGCTCGGCCACCTGTGCGCTCAACTTCGGCGAGAACGGGAACTGTTTCGGCGAGCTCGTGGGCACCGTCGAGAACCAGGGCATGCCGCAGATGTTCCGCATGATGAACGGCGCCCGCATCGGCGTCGGCATCCAGGGCGTCGCGATCGCCAGCAGCGCGTACCTCAACGCGCTCGAGTACGCGAAGGACCGCAAGCAGGGCTCGCACTTCACCCAGTGGAAGGATCCGAAGGCCCCGCGCGTGCCGATCATTCAGCACCCCGACGTGCGCCGCATGCTGATGGAGCTGAAGGCCACCAGCGAAGGTCTGCGCTCGCTCGTGATCAAGACCGCGCAGCACCGCGACAACTGGCACGTGCTCGCCGGCAAGGACGACGACAAGGCCGCGTACCACATGGGCCAGGTCGACCTGCTCACGCCGCTGGTGAAGTCGTTCTGCTCTGACGAGTCGTTCCGTCTCTGCGCGGTGGCGCAGCAGGTCTACGGCGGCGCCGGCTTCCTGAAAGATTGGCCCGTCGAGCAGTACACGCGCGACGCGAAGATCTTCAGCATCTACGAGGGCACCAATCACATCCAGGCGATGGACCTCGTCGCTCGCAAGCTCGGCCAGAACGGCGGCGCGAACTTCCAGGCGTTCATCGCGGACCTCTCGAACTTCGTGGAGGCCAACAAGGACCACGCCGTGTTCGGGAAGGAAGTGCAGTTCCTCTCCGCGGCGTCCGAGGCCGTGATGGGCGTGGCGATGAACATGATGGGCTGGTCGCAGGCCGGGAAGATCGATCTCATCCCGCTCGTGGCGAACCGCTTCCTCACCATGATGTCGCAGATGACCATCTCGTTCCTGCTGCTCGACGCCGGCGTGAAGGCCGAGGCCGCGCTCGCGAAGCTGCCCGCGGCTCACGAAGACCGCGCGTTCTACGAGGGCAAGCGGTACTCAGCCCTCTGGTACGCGCGCAACGTGCTGCCGCAGGCCAAGCACCACGCTGAGATCGCGCTGCTCGAGGACGAGACGCCGGTGAAGATCTCCGACGAGGCCTTCGGCCACGGGTGACCAACTGCCTCCCTCTCCCCTGGCGGGGAGAGGGTCGGGGTGAGGGGATGAACCGTTGCAGCAGTTCGCCTTAGAGACAGCGCCGCGAGTGGTGATCGCCCTCGCGGCGATCGTCTTCCCAGTCCTGTTCTTCATCACCGCGCCCTACGGCCGCCACGAAAGGCCGGGCTGGGGGCCGACTCTTCCCGCGAAGCTCTCCTGGCTCCTGATGGAGTCAGTCAGCTTCTTCCTCTTCGGCTGGTTCTGGCTGCAGAACCCGCAGTGGGGAACGCCGGTGGTGATGGTGCTCGGCCTCGCGTGGCTGACCCATTACGGCCAGCGCACCTTCATCTTCTCGATGCTCATGCGCGACGAGGCGAAGCGGCAGCCGCTACTCACCATGTCGCTGGCGATGGTGTTCAACACCTTCAACGCGATGGGCAACGGAGCGGGCCTGCAGAACCGCCCCATCGATCTGGCCTTCATCCTCGGCGTCGCGATGTTCGTGATCGGCATGGGCATCAACATCCACGCTGATCACGTGCTGCGCACCCTGAGGAAGCCCGGCGAGACCGGCTACAAGATCCCGCACGGAGGCCTCTACGGTCTCATCTCCGCGCCCAACTACTTCGGCGAGATCCTCGAGTGGATCGGCTTCGCCCTCGCTGCCCAGACGCTCGCAGGCTGGGCGTTCGCCGCGTTCACCATCGCCAACCTCGCGCCGCGCGCGCTCTCGAATCACCGCTGGTACCGAGAGAAGTTCCCCGACTACCCGGCGTCGCGCCGCGCGCTGATACCGTTCCTCTGGTGAAGCGCGTGCTGCTGGTCCTCGGAGGGCTCTACCTCGCGCTCTGTGGGCTGCTCTTCGCGGTCCAGCGCTCGCTGATCTTCCCCGCGCCGAAAGAGCTCTTCGAACAGAAGACGATGGAGAAGGTCGACGTGCCTGGCGCGACCTTCTTCCTCTGGAAGCGCGCCCAGGGCGACGGCCCCGTGGTGGTGCACTTCCACGGCAACGGCGAGCAGGTCAGCTACCTCGGCTTCCTCGCGAACGAGTGGGCCGATCGCGGAGTGAGCTTCGTCGCGGTCGAGTACCCGGGATACCCGGGCACGACTGGCGGTCCCTCGGAAGATGGACTCATCGAGGCGAGCGAAGCGGCGCTCAAGCACCTCACGACTGAGCTCAAGATCGATCGTTCACGCATCGTCCTCGAAGGGCAGAGCGTCGGCACCGGAGTCGCTGTCGCGCTCGCAGCGAGAGGGTGGGGCACGAAGCTCGTGTTGCTCTCTCCGTACACCTCACTGCCGGACGTCGGCGCGAAGGCGATGCCGTTCTTCGTGCCCGTGCGGTTGCTGATGCGCGATCGCTTCAACTCAGAATCGCGAGCGAGCGACGTGAAGGTCCCCACGCTGATCGTTCACGGCACGATCGATCAGGTCATCCCGTATGAGCTGGGCGAGCGGATGTCGAAGGCGATCGCAGGAGCGAAGTTGCTCACGGTCGAGAAGGCCGGCCACAACGATCTCTGGGACCGCCAGGAGACGCAGGCGATCTTCGAATTCGTCGCTCCAGCGCCTTGAGGCGCCGTGGTGCGGGTGATTCTTCTCCCGTGGCGATCCCAGCAGGCCTCGCGACACGCCACTCCAGTTCCGAAATGACCAGGCTTCGTGAAAGTGCGTACGTCTTGCCCGAAACCGGAACTGGCTCCGGTTTCGGGAAAATCGCACCAGCATCACGTTGGGAGCCTCGCGCGAAGTCGCGAGCCCGCGCGGGTCGAGCAACGCACGAAACCCGACACTCACGCGTCCCTCAAAGCCCGCGGAGCCCACTGCTCTCCTTTCATGAAGATCGCGGCCTGGTGCGGAATCACCTTCGTCTTGCTGTCCGGAGTGATCGTCGTCCTCTCGCCCTTCTGGCCACCGCTCGGAGCGAGCACCGCTGAAGTCGTCAGCTACTACCGCGAGCACCGCATCGCGTTCCTGATCGGGAACTTCATCGCGATCGGCGCGGCGGTGCCCTCGTTCGCCCAGATTGCCGCGCTCTGCATGCTCATCAAGAAGGCCGAAGGAGAACACGGCTGGCTCTGGCTCGCGGTGCTCGGCGCGGCACTCCTCGCTCACGCCGTGGGTGCAATGGCGCTCGTCGCCTACCAGGTGGTGCCCTTCGAGCTCGGCGCGGGCCAGGAGGCCGTCGCCCGCGGCTTCAACGACTTCGCCGGAGTCGCCTTCGCGTCCTTCCTGCTCATCGTCACCGGCTTCGTCGGCTTCACCTCGTGGGCGGTGCTCTCCACGGAGTGCCTCCCGCGCTGGTTCGGACTGAGCGGCATTCCACTGGCGGTCTTCTGCCTGCACGCGAGCGGCGGAGCACTGACCAGCGAGCCCCGCTGGCTCGCAGGCGGAGGCCTCGCGAGCGCGGCAGTCACCAGCCTCTTCTTCCTCTGGTGCGGCGCGCTGAGCGTGCTGTTTCTACGAGGTGATTACTTGGGAGCGCCTTCGCGCACGCCGATCGCGAGCTGACCGAGTCCGGCCCCCTTCGCCATCTCCATCACCTCGACCACCTTGCCGTGCGGCACGCCCTGGTCCGCCTGGACGATCACCATGGTGTCGGCACTCTTGCCCTTCGCGTCTTCGAACGCCTTCTTGAGCTCGTCCGCGGTGACCACGTTGCCGCCGAGCACCAGCCGGCCGTCCTCGAGGATCGCCACGGACATGTCGGTCTGCTGCGTCGCCACGTCGGCCGCGCCGCCCGCGGGAAGATTGACCTTGAGGCCAGCCTTCGCGCCGTTGCCCGAGTTCACGATCACGCTGCTGGTGACCATGAAGATGATCAGCAGCACGAGGAAGATGTCGGTGAGGGGCGTGATGTTGATGTCGGTGAAGCCGCCGCCCTCCTCGAGTCCGAGGTCGTCGTCGTGCCTGCTCCCGCCACCGCTGGGACCGCCGATCGCCATCTGAAGTCAGCTCCCCGGGGGAACGGTAGGAGGTTGCGAGTCACTCGGAGTCACCGGCAACTTTCCACCCGGCGCCGCTTCGCGCAGCAGCTCGACGAACTCCTCGGCGATCAACTTGAACTCCAGGTTGAGCCGAGAGAGCCGCGCCTGGAACACGTTGAAGAGCACCACCGCCTCGACGGCGACGATGATGCCGACCGCGGTGGCGATGAGCGCTTCCGAGATGCCCGACATCACCGCGGCAGAACCACCCGTGCCGCCACCTTCCACGTCGAGGCCGAGATCCTTGAACGACCTCATGATGCCCCACACGGTGCCGAACAACCCCACGAAGGGAGCCGTCGCGCCGATCGTCCCCAGGATCCACAGTCCGCGCCTCAACTTCAGCGCCAGATGCACCCGTTCCCGATCGACCGCCGCGTCCAACGGAGGCCCGGTGGTCTTGGTCGCCCGCTCGAAGCCAGCGCGGAAGAGATCGGCCGACATCGCGGTCGATCGATCAGCCGCCGATCGAGCCGCCGCGATCTCTCCGCGGAGCAGGTGGCGCGCGATCAACTGACCCAGCTCGCGCGCTCGGCCACCGACTCCCCACAGCGTGATGAGGCGCTCGACTGCGACGCCAATCGCCAGCACGGACGCCAGCAGGATGACCACGATGGTGAAGCCACCGAGGCGCAGGTAATGGAGCAGCTCGTCGAAGCTCATGAATGAATCCTGCTCATAGCGGTTAAGAATGCCGCCCGCCATGCTGCCTCAACGGTCGATCATCCTCCTGATTTCGGCGTTGCTGTCGTTCAGCGCGTGTCCCAAACGCATTGCCGATTTTGGGAAGGATGGGGAGCCGAGATCGGCGGAAGATCTGTTGAAGCGCATCAACGTGGCGGAGTCGCAGATCTATTCCCTCAAGGGCGATGCCAAGCTGATCGTCGACTCACCGCAGGGGAAGGGCGCGGTCAGTCTCTTCGTCGGGGTAACTCACCCCGCGCTGATCCACATCGAACAGCTCGACTTCTTCGGGCGGCCTCAAGGCGTCTTCACCACGAACGGAGAGCGCTTCGGCCTCTACATGTCGCAAGAGGGCAAGTACTACCGCGGCCCCGCGACGCCTCCGAACCTCGCTCGCTTCCTTCCGCTGATCATGCCGCCCGCCGAGCTCGCTGCCGTGATGCTCGGCCGCGCGCCGCGCATTCCCGCGGAGTCGATGGAGATGAGCTTCGACGACAAGAAGCAGCAGCTCGTGCTCGTGCTCATTCGCGGAAAGATTCGCCAGACGCTCCACGTGCAGCCGCCCAGCTACCGCGTGGTGAAGAGCACCGCCGAGAACGTGAAGGCCTACGATCTCGAGTTCGAAGATCTGAAAGAGACGAACGGCATCTCGCTCCCCACGCACGCCACGCTCGATGCGCAGTCAGCGAAGACGAAAGTGGAGCTGATCTGGAAGGACGTCGCCATCAACGAGGCGCCCGACCTCACCCTCTTCGATCTCGAGCCGCCCGAGGGAATTCCGGTGGTCGAGGTCGATGAAGAGGGCCGCCAGCTCAACCCGTGAGCACCATCGCGCCTCGCTGTGCCCGGTGGGTCGTGGAGTCCTTGGCCGAACGGCCTGTCGCTCGCGCCACACTCAGGACCAACGGGCTGCTCCTTTCAGCGTGAGGCCCCGCACGTTCGGCGCTCGGCGCTCCTGATGCATTCACGCTCCCGAAGCAGAGCGCGTGACGGTCACGCGGCTGACAAGGAGCAGATCATGAAGAACCTGAGTTTGTTTGGCGCAGTCACAGTCTTCGTCTCGGCGGCAGCGTTCGCTCAGACCACTCCCGATGTTCCCGATCCGGCCGTACCCGCCCCTGAAGTGAATCCGGCATACCCGACGGAACCGGCCTACGCCCCGCCGCCGAAGCCAGCGGAGCCCACGGCCGCGCCTCTGGCAGAGCCGAACCCCTCGCCTGATCGTCACGCAGCCCGCTGGACGAGGCGAGTTGGTCTCCAGGTCGAAGTGGGCGGCGGTGCCCAGGGCTTCCTCGACAGCGACGCCAGCAGCATCACGGACCCGGGTGGTTCGTGGACCGCTCGTGCCGTCGTCGGTACTCGCAGCCATCTCGCCTTCGAAGGTGCGTACGTCGGCTCCGCCCAGGCGCTCGACGCGATCGGTGTCGCTGACAAGGCGAACATCATGTCGAACGGCATCGAAGGCCTGGTGCGCGTGAACATCCTCACCGGCGCGCTGCAGCCGTACGTGGGCGCTGGCTACACCTGGCGTCACTACCGAATCACCAACAGCACCTTCAACACCTCGAGCGTGGCCGATCGCGGCAACGTGAGTGAGATCCCGGTCGCTGCTGGTCTCGCGTATCGCTTCCGTCCGTTCGTGCTCGATACGCGCTTCAACCTGCACAATGCCTTTGCCACCACGATCATCCCGAACGCGAACCTGAGCACGTGGGGCGTCGACGCCAAGGTCGGCTTCGAGTTCTGATGCTCAGCTTACGGGCAACCCCACTGGCGCCTCAGGTCGTCGATGTCTGCGGTGGAGGGAGGCACAGTGAGGTTGCCCGGATTCATCAACGAGGGGCGCTCCTCTTTCGAAATGTGGGGCAGCCCCAACGCGTGACCGAGCTCGTGCGCGACGGTGATGTCGCGCTCTGAGCCCGCGAGCTTCTTGTTCACGAAGGCCACGCCCGCCTCGTACACGCCGTGAAAGGGAGCCGGGGCGTCCTTGAAACGAACCGGCACCTGCGACCCTGCGTCCATCGCGGTGGTGCTGAACGCGGTGAGCCCCGCCTCTCTCCAAAGGCCGATCGCGGTGTCCAGACTGGCGAGCTCTTCGGGGCTCGCGTCTTGAGGAATCAGCAGGACGGGATCGCACGCCGAATAGAAGATCTCAGGGGCCGCGGGCGGCGGTGCCCCACAAGCGCACACAAGGACCACACAGGTGAGCCCGAGCCGAGTCATGAGGGACGCAAAGTAGAGAAGGCTGCCGGTCCTCCACATCAGCCGTCCGTCGCTCCCTCTCCCTGCGGAGCGGGGAG
>CBIHPJ010000494.1:0-7022 GCA_966211295.1 uncultured Myxococcales bacterium
CGTGGTGACCCTGCTGGGGCTTCACCTCCCGCACCTCGTCGGCGGCAGCGTGGTGATCGAGCGCATCTTCGGAATTCCTGGCATGGGCTTGCTCGCGTTCGACGCGATCGGCACGCGCGACTACCCGACGGTGATGGGCGTCGCGACGGTGATGGCGATCGTGACCATGCTCTCGATGCTGCTCGTCGATCTCGCGTACGGCTTCATCGACCCCAGAATTCGCCTGGAGCGGAGCATGGTCCGGCGCAGACCGGACCTTGGAGCGCAGCGACCCAGCAAGGCGGAGCGCTCCTCGTGAAGCGGCTCTGGAGAGATCGCAGCGGGAAGCTGGCGCTGATCGTGATGCTCTCGTTGAGCCTCATCGCGGCCGGTGCCGATCTGCTCGCTTCCGATCTTCCGCTGGCAGTTCGAGTGGACGGCGTGACCTATTGGCTGCCCTGCGTGACGAGGCCCACGGCGCTGCGCAACTCGAGCCAGATCTCCCTGGCGCCAAAGGCAGAATGGATGTGGCGCACGCCGATCCACTACGGCCCTCTGCAGACCCTCGCGGTCACTGGAGAAGATCGTCCTGAGCCCCCGCCCTGGGCCCCCGACGAGCTGCACTGGCTGGGCACCGATGAGCTCGGTCGCGACGTCGCCGCACGGCTCGTTCACGGAGCGAGAGTGAGCCTGCTCGTCGGTCTCCTCACCATGCTGATCGCCGTGGGCGTGGGCATGATCATCGGCGGAGTGAGTGGCTACGCCGGCGGAGTCACCGATGCCGCGCTCTCACGCCTGCTCGAGGTGATGCAGACCTTCCCCGTGGTGTTCTTCCTGATCGCGCTGCTCTCGGTCTTGAGGACCCAATCACTGCTGCCCCTGGTGATCGCGCTCGGTCTGACGCGGTGGACCGAAGTCGCCCGCCTGGTCCGTGCCGAGGTGCTCTCGCTCGAATCACGCGAGTTCGTCCTCGCCGCAAGGGCACTCGGAGCGTCTCCGACCAGGATCATCGCCCGCCATCTGCTGCCCAATGCACTGGGTCCGGTCCTCGTGGTGGCAACCTTCGGGGTCGGCTCGGCCATCCTTCTGGAGACCGCGCTCTCCTTCCTGGGCATCGGAGTTGCCCCTCCGACTGCCAGCTGGGGAGAGCTCCTGACCGAGGCGCATCGCACCCTTCAACACCCCGGCGCCTGGTGGTTGGCGGTCTTTCCCGGCCTCGCCATCGCCCTGACCGTCCTTTCGGTGAATGCGTTGGGAGAAGCAGTGCGGCGATCAGTCGACGGGCGGGGGTAAATCGTTAGAATCCCTTGCGCTCATGGCATCCATCCGACTCGGCGACCTCCTCGTCAAAGCGAAGGTGATCAGCGAAAGCCAGCTGAAGGCCGCCCTCGCTGAGCAACAGAAGTGGGGAGGCAAGCTGGGCGAGCTCCTCGTGCGCATGAACTTCCTCACGGAAGACATGCTGGTGAAGGCGCTCAGCAAGCAGATGACCGTGCCAGCGGTGAACCTCGACGCGATCGAGAGCATCCCGCCGCACGTGCGCGCCAAAGTTCCCGGTGACGTCGCGCGCGATCTCGTGGCGCTCCCGCTGCAGCTTCGCGACGAGGGCAAGACGCTGCTGGTCGCGATGGCCGAGCCGCAGAACTTGAAGCACCTCGACACGCTCCGCTCGGTGAGCCGCTGCCGCATTCAGCCGCAGCTCGCGGGACGTCAGGCGATCGCCAAGTCGTTCGCTCGCTTCTATGAGGGCGAAGCGGAGATGGGCTCTGAGGTTGATGAGGGCTTCAAGCTCGTCGACTCGCAGGGTCACACGCTCATCAAGAACGTCGACGACGTGAAGGCTCCCGCTCGACGCTCGAGCGCTGGCGCCGCGGCGATCAGCATGCCGCCGCAGCCCGCCCCGCCTCCGCCTCGAGCCGCCACGGCCGAAGTCCCCCGAGGGAAGTCGCCCGCGGAGACCCTCCGCGCCATCGAAGAGGCGCAGCGCAAAGAGGTCACCGCGCTCAAGGGCATGGTCGAGCTGATGATCGAGAAGGGTGTCTTCACGCGTGAGGAATACCTGGCGAAGGTCAAGCGCTAGCCCGAGGGCGGTTCTTTTCAGTGGCCAAGAAGAAGCTGGGCGAGATCCTCGTATCGACTGGCGCCGCATCAGGCGCTGATGTCGCTGCTGCGCTCGCCGACCAGGCCGCTGGAGAGCCCAGCAGGTTGGGCGATCTCCTCGTCGCCACCGGCAAGCTGTCGTCCTCCGCGCTCGCCCGCGCGCTCGCCGAGCAATACCAGCTGCCCTACGTCGAGCTGCCGCAGCTGCCGCAGGCGGTGCTCGACCTGGTGCCGATGGATCTGCAGCGCCAGTTCCGCGTGGTGCCGCTCAAGAGCGAAGACACCGAGCTCTACATCGCGATGGCCGACCTCGCGAACATCGAGGTCCTCGCGGTGCTCGAGCAGCAATGGAGCAAGGTGCACGTGCACGTCGCGGGCGGTGACGAGATCGACGCGCTCCACGCCACGCTCTCGGGGTTGTTCTCTCCGGCGATGGGCACTCCGGCGGCCACCACGGCTGCGCCGACCGCGGATGATCTCTTCGGCTCGTTCGATCTCGAGGAGCTGGAGGAGCCCACCACGCTCTCCGCGACTGGAACCGATCCTTCTCCGCTCCCCGTGATCGCTCCGGTGTCGAACGAGCTGCACGCGGTGCCTCGGCCTTCACCGGCCGCGCCCACCTCGGCTCCTCCGAGCGCCTCCGATCTCTTCGGCGACTTGAACCTCGACTCCGCGCGCACCGGGATTGCGGCCAAGCCGCCCGAGGATCCGGTCTCAGGAGTGATTCGCAACGTGACCATCCCCATGGGGGCGGTGACGGTGACCGAGATGGCCGCGATCCCAGATCCGGCACCGTCGCCCCCGGACGCAGAGATCGTCCCCGAAGGTGAAGTCATCAACGAGTCCGGGCCTGTCGACGTGGGCGTTCGCGAGGGCACGGGTCCGCTCCTCGACATGCTCTTGAAGGAAGGCAGCCAGCCGCTCGGTGATCTGATCCCCAAGGAAGGCACCGGGCCCGTGGTCGACATTCTCTTTGCCTCCGCGAGCGCGATCGTTCCCCCGGTGGCCGACGCGCCGCCGTTCAGCTCGAGCCGCTCTTCGTTGAGCGCGCTCGCGATTCCTCCGCCGCAGCCCACGGCGCCTGCGCCCGAGGTGACCGACTCGTCCGCTCGAGAGCCGCTGCCCCCGCCAGTCGCCGGGGACGCCCTGCCTGATTGGCTGCGGGGTGATGCGGGTGCAGCGCAGAACACGGCAGAGTCCGCCGCGACGTGGACCGGAGCGCTCGATCACCTGATGCCCTCGAAGCTCGTGTTGGGACTCACCAGGGTGCTGCTCGCGAAAGGGCTGATCACCGAGGCCGAGATCCTCGCCGCGCTCGGTCAGGGCCCAAAGAAGTCATGATCACCGCGCCAGCGGGGAGAGGGCCAGGGGAGAGGGGCGGACTTCGCGTACTTCCGAGGGATGTCCCGTCATGAAGGTCACCGCGCTCGGAGTGGTGCTGGACGGCCACGCTCTGGTCGAGGACTTCTCCCTCGCCCTGACGCCCGGTCGCGTGCACGCCGTGGTCGGCGAATCAGGCAGCGGCAAGACGCTCTCCGCGCTCGCGGTACTCGATCTCCTCCCCGACGGAGCGACGACGAGAGGAAGCGCAATCCGCTCGGGGGTGGAGCTATTGACCGCGAACCCCGCGAAGCGCCGCAAGGGCCTCGCGATGGTGCTGCAGGAGCCACTGAGCTCGCTGAACCCCGTGCTCTCGATCGGAGATCAACTCACGGAGACGCTCGCGGTGCACGGAGCGAAGGGAGACCCGCACGCGCTCCTCACCGAGGTCGGAATCCCGTCGCCAGCCGAGCGAATGAAGATGTACCCGCATCAGCTCTCGGGCGGACAACGTCAGCGCGTGTCGATCGCGCTCGCGCTCGCGGCTTCTCCGGAAGTGCTGATCGCCGACGAGCCGACCACCGCGCTCGACGCCTCGATGCGTGGCGTGATTCTGAATCTGCTGCGGAAGCTCGCGCGCGAGAGATCGATCTCGGTTTGGCTGATCACGCACGATCTCCACGCGGTGCGCGGAGCGAGCGACGAAGTGACCGTGATGTACGCGGGCAGGGTGGTGGAGCAGGGGCCCACGGAGCAGGTCCTCTCGTCCCCTCGTCACCCGTACACAGCCGCGTTGCTCGCCGCGAATCCCGCGGCCACAAGACCAGGCGATCCACTTCCCACGCTCGCTGGCTCAGTCCCGCTCGCCAGCGAAGTGATCGCCGGCTGCCGCTTCCACCCCCGATGCTCTCGCGTCATCGATCGTTGCCGCACCGAGCGTCCCGCCTTCGCGAACGGTGTCGCCTGTCATCTCGCGGAGGGGGCGCCATGACTCGCTCCCGAAATACCTCTCCCTGCGACCGCGGGGAGAGGTCGGCCGCAGGCCGGGTGAGGGGCCTCACTTCGTGCCAGTGCGCCCCTCTCCCGGACCCTCTCCCCGCTGGCGCAGGGAGAGGGGGCACATGAGCGCGCTCCTCGAAGCTAAAGACGTGACGGTCACCTACCGCGTGGGAAGCAAATCCCTCAACGCGGTCCGAGGCGTCACGCTCCAGGTAGAGAAGGGCGAAAGAGTCGGACTCATAGGAGAGTCGGGAAGCGGAAAGTCCTCCCTCGCGAGAGCACTGCTCGGCCTCGAACCAATCTCGAGCGGCTCCGTCACCTTCGACCACCAACCGATGCACGGAGCGAAGCCGGCCCTCCGCCGCCGCTTCCAGCCCGTCTTCCAGGACGTCGGAGCCGCCCTCAATCCGCTGATGCGGATCCGCGACGTGGTCGCTGAGCCCTTTCAGATCCACGATCGCCCCGTGGACGACGCGAAACTCAGCGCACTCCTCGAGCAAGTCCAGCTCAGCCCGGAGCTCCTCAATCGTCTTCCGCGCGAGCTCTCGGTCGGTCAGCGCCAGCGCATCAACCTCGCCCGCGCCCTCGCGCTCGAGCCAGAACTCCTGCTTCTTGACGAGCCCGTCTCCGCGCTCGACGTGAGCGTGCAGGCGCAGGTGCTCAATCTGCTCAGCGCGATCACCAAGCAGCGAAGTCTGTCGCTCCTGGTGATCACCCACGACCTCGAGGTGGTCGCGCATCTCTGCACGCGCGTCTGCGTGATGTACGCGGGCGAAATCGTCGAGAGTGGTCCAGTTCAGGACGTCCTCGAGCGGCCGCTGCACCCGTACACGCGGCTGCTGGTGGAGAGCCGCAAGACGATCTTCGAGGCGAAGGGGGAGCCCGCTTCACTGCACGCGCTCCCGACCGGGTGTGCCTTCAATCCCCGCTGCTCGCACGCCATCGAGCGGTGTCGCTCGGAAGTACCCAGGCTCACGCCCCCTCACCCCGACCCTCTCCCGAAGGGAGAGGGAGAGAAGCGTCGCGTGGCGTGCTTCGTCTTTGGAGGGTCCTGAGTGTTCTGGCTCAGCCACCACCACGCCGACGAGCTCGATCGCTGCTACCGCTTCGGCAACACGCACGTCTGCGCGCGCTGCCTCGGCACCTACCCCGTGATGTTCGCGGCCATCGCCCTGCAGCTCGCCCTCAGAGCCCCGCTCGAGCACCCCCTCGACCTCCCGCTCTGCATCGCCCTCATCCTCCCCGCGACCATCGACTGGGCCCTGGGCCGCTTCGATCCCCACCGCTTCTCCAACGCCTGGCGCAGCATCACCGGCATTTTGTTGGGACTGGGTCTGGGCCGAAGCCTGTTCATCCACCTTCAGCGGCCATTCCCTCCTGCCCTTTTGGCGCAAGGGATGGTGGTGACAGCCATTTGTTTGCCTGTCATTTTCACCGCTTACCGGCGAAAACGCCGGGGCTAGATCACTCCGCGCGCCCGTTCGTTGAAATGGGTACGACAACAAGAGGACACGGTTGGGACCCACGACTTCGGACGAGCAATTGATGCTCGCTTTCAAGTCCGGTGACGCTCGAGCGTTCGCAACGCTCGTCCAGCGCCACCGAGGTCCGGTCTACAACTTCATCCTCCGGTTCGTCGGTCATCGGCAAAGGGCCGAGGACGTGCTGCAGGAGACCTGGCTCAAAGTGGTTCGGAACAGCAGTGAGTGGCAACCGAAGGCCAAGTTCACGACTTGGGTCTACACGATCGCGAGGAATCTCTGCGTGGACAGCGCGCGGAAAGAGAGCTTCAGGAAGGCCGATTCGCTCGACGCACCGGCGTCGAACGACGAGTCGGATGGACGGTCGATGGGCGACCTCGTGGCTGACGACAAGGGCCTGACTCCCGACCGGGCGGCGCACAACGTGCGGATCCGACCCATGATCGAGAAGGCGCTGGAGAGCCTTCCCACCGAGCAGCGTGAAGTCTTCCTGCTCCGTGAGTACCAGGGCATTGGCTTCAAGGAGATCGCAGAGGTCACGGGCGTGAATGAAAACACCGTGAAGAGTCGAATGAGGTACGCGCTCGAAGGGCTGCGAAAGCGGCTCGGAGAACTCGGAGTGGATGGAGAAATCGCCGACGTAGAAGGAAGGACAGTGGCCTGACGTCATGAAGAGCGCTGCGCACCAGTACGAGGACAAGCTCCTCGAGTTCGCTTACGGCGAACTTCCACAGCACGAGGCCGAGGCGGTCGACGCTCACGTGCGTGGCTGCAACCGGTGCTCGCAGTCGCTCTCCGAGATCCGCGGAGTGCGCGCGGCGATGGCCCGCCTCCCCATGGAGCCCGCGCCTGACGCTGGTCTCGAGTCGCTCCTCACCTACGCCGAGCAGGCCGCGAAGCGGAACGCCGCTGAGTCCAAGCCCGCTCCGTCCTTCTTCAAGCGGTTCCTGATGCCGCTTGCCTCGCTCGCTGCCCTCGTCACCGTCGGTGTCGTCGGCTTCCGCGCCAGCCAGGAGTTCGAGACCAGCCCCGCCGCCGCCATCGCGGATCAGAAGGTCGCCGCGATGGAGGAGAAGGCCAAGGAGAAGCACGCCGAAGAGCAGGCCGCGAAGATCGTCGCGCAGACCGAGAAGCCGCCTCCGC
>CBIHPJ010000495.1:0-7016 GCA_966211295.1 uncultured Myxococcales bacterium
CTCTTTCGTCGGAGGCTGCACGGGCTTCTTCTCTTGCTGAGCGAACGCGGTCGCGGACATCGCGACCGTCAAGGCCAGGATCCCGCGCATCAGAGCTCGCCGGCGGAGTTCAGGACCTTGTCTTTGAACTCTTCGCGAACCTTGATCAGGCTCGGGTGATTCGGATGCCCGTTGCTGTCGAAGTACTCGACGTCCGGACGATCGAGCGCTCCTTCGATCACGTCACCGTCGAAGATGATCTCCTTCGGCGCTGGCTGCTTGTTCTGCTGCTGAGCGAACGCAGCCATCGACATCGACACGACCATCAGGACCAGGATCTTGCGCATGCGGCCTCCTCGGAGAGCGCGTTCGACAGCGCGTGCTGCCGAACCGTTCCTCCTTCTTACTGCGCGCGCCGGCGGCGAACGAAGAGGGCCACCGCGCTCAGCAGCAGCGTCAGCTCGCCGCCGCTCTGACACCCACAGCCGCCCACTCCGGAGACATCTCCCGGCTCGAACGGATTCCGCCCGTTGTCGGGAGGCGTACCGATCATTCCTCCGTCGGTCGGGGACGTGGTGCCCGCATCGACCTGCTCGGGTTGCCCCGCATCGACCACTGGAGGAACTCCCGCGTCGATTTCAGGACCTGTGCCCGCATCCACTTCAGGCTGCACCGGCATCTCGACCACGCGCAGCCGAGGACCCGTCGCTCCGCCACCCGCTTCACGCGAGATGAAGTGCGCGCCGTCGGGATCGGTCGAGACGATCGCGAGGTTCGTCGCGCGTCCAGCCTGCACGAGCGACGTCACGTCCCACTGCACCTCGGTATCCGAGTTCACGTGCACCGAAGCACCGACGCACACGCCAGTGATCGGTTTGTTCGCCCAGGTGAGGCCAGTCTCGCTCCAGTTGTTGTCGCTGACCGCGCAGATCCGACCTGAGCCACCTGCGGCGTTCGAGGTCGCGTGGGTCCGCAGCGTGAGCGTCGCGTTCTGCGCAGCTCCGACCGTCGCGGGAAAGCGCAGGTACGCGATGCCGCCCGGCCCTTCCACGTTGAGATCGTTCACGTCGGGGAACACGCCCGACTCCCAGTTCGCCGCGGTCACGTCAGCGATCGCACCGAGTTCGCCTGGAACGCTGGTCCCTCCTCCACCACCTGTTCCACCTCCGGCACCGCCGCCCGTCGGAGGCATCGCTCCACACACGAGCGTTGGCGATCCCGGAGTGCCCGTGATGCTGATGTCCTTGAACTTGATGCCCAGCGGCATCATCGCCTGACCCGGGTACACGCCCTGATGCCGCGGAGAGCCGAAGCGAATGCGCAGCGGCTCCGGCGCGTACGTACCGGGGAACGTCACGGTGCCGAGCAACGCACCATCACGCCAGAAGCGCATCGCCCCGTTCCCCCACTCGAGGACGATTCGGTACGAGACCGACGGATCCCAACCAGGGTTGTTCTGATTTCCGTTCGCGTACGCGATGCCCGCGAAGCCGCAGCCGGCCGGACAATCGTCGTGGTACCAGGGCGAACCCTGCGGGCACGCCGCGAGCTCGAGCTTCATCGCGCCTGCGCGGCCCGTCTCCTGGTTGCCGAAGATGCGGAGGAACGCCTTGAAGTCGTTGTTCCGGAAACCGGGCGAGTACGCGACCGGCTCTCCCATGCCGGAAGGCGCCTGGTAGATGGTGAGGATGTCGTGATCCGCGCCCGAGAGGGTGCCGCCGGGTCCAACCGAGAGCCCGGTCACCGTGAACTCGATGCGCGCTTCCGGAGTAGCGACCGGAAGCTCGTACCAAATCGTGTCGTCCTCGGCCGAGATGGTCCACCCGTCGACGTCGAAGCTGCCACCGCGTTGGCCGCGTCCCGCCATTGATGCCGAGGTGAGCGGATCGTCGACGAACACGTCTGCGAGCGCCACCGTGGAGAGCAACAGGGTCGAGATGATCAGCGTTCGCATGGGTTCTTTCTCTGAGGTCGCGCTTTCGAAGTTGCAGACTGCAGGCAAATTTCAACCATCCGCAAGATGGGAACTGGAGTGCACAAACTCTCACCTCGGAAGAAGCCGCCTGAGGACGCGGAGATGCGCGTCAACGCGATTTCTCAGGCGCGAAGAACCGTCAGCGCGTGCGCTGAATCGACTGGATCATGGTCCGCCACAGCGCCCTGCACTCGCCCTGAGAGGCCTTCGGGCAGATCATGATCAGCCGCACGTCGGCCGGTCCCAGCACTGTTTGGTACGCGTGCCAGACGACGTCCTGAGGCGTGGTGCCGTCGAGCACTCGGATCGTTCCGTGTTGCCCGGTCTGATCTTCGGTGGCCTCGAGGTCATCGGGGAGCACCAGCCGCGCACGAGCGGCGAGCGTGAGCGCGGATCCGCGGGTGAGCTCAGAGCGCAGCTGCGAATCGGGGCGGCGGCGATCGAGATCCACCAGCAGCGTGGGGTTGATGCCGGTGCGGGCGCGCTTGCGCTGCACCACCACGAAGCGACGAGAGATGTCGTAGTCGAGCCATTCCCAGTCGGGCGGCGGAGAGACGCTGAAGCCGGGGAGCTGCAGCTCGTTCTTGCGGCCGTCGAACTTCCACTCGGGCAGTTCGTGCCAGGAGTGAAGGAGCGTGCGCGTGCCGGTGAAGAGATCGTCGAGGAGCGCGCTGAACTCCGCGCGCGTGGTGCTTTGGCGTGGAGCGACGACCACTCGCTGCTCGGTGCCTTGCGCGGCGACGTCGAGATCCCAGACGTCTGAGCCGTTCTTCACGAGCAGCGTGCCCGCGACGCGATCAGAGGCCGCGATCTCGTAGCCCTTGCTCGCGAGAGTGAGCCAGGTCGCGTCGAAGACTTCGTCTGATGCGCCTTCCCACCTGCGCTCGCTCAGGGACTTCGCGTCGGCGGGCGTGAGCTGGACCGAGGCGCAGGAGACCAGGAAAGAGACGAGGATGTATGCCCTCACCCCGACCCTCTCCCGATGGGAGAGGGAGTTCATCGCTGTTAGCTCTCGACGAAGCACGTCCACCGCTTCACCGGGAGCGGCTCTTTCAGCGCTTTCGAGGCGAAGGTCACGTCCTCGAGCTTCACGCCTTCCTTCTCGAGGAACGCGCCCACGCCGGGCGAACGCACCACCGCTTCACTCATCGCCACCTGCCACGACTCCGCGAGGCTCTGCAGCTTGGCGGCGAGGTTCACCGTCTGCCCGAAGTAGTCGACGCCGGTGTTCAGCTTCACCGCGATGCACGGGCCGCTGTTGAGCGAGATGCGCAACCGCGTGTCGCGCCCGGGAGGAAAGCACGCGTGGATCTCCTGCGACGCCTTCACCGCGTCGAGTGGATCGCTGAACGCCGCCATCACCGCATCGCCGATGGTCTTCACCACCGCGCCCCGATTCTTCGCCACCACGGGGAACACCTCGCCGAAGTGATTCTTCACTTCCATGAACGCCGCGGGATCGCCGCGCGTCGCGTACATCGCGGTAGAGCCCACGATGTCGGTGAAGAGGATCGTCTGATCTCCAATCGCCAGCTGCACGTCGGTGCTCAGGTAATCCTCACTGAAGAGATCCCGGTACTCCTGCAGGCTGAAGAGCTGGCCGGGACGGAGCGCGTGATCGCTCCAGCGCGCCGACTCGAGAATGAAGCGCTGCGGCTTGTCGCTCACGTTGTGGAGCTTGAGCTCGGGGCTCCCGCTCGCGGAGTGACGCTCGAGGCTGTTCGCCTTCCACACCAACTGCTTCGTCTGCTCTCCGCTGGGCGAGACGTCGAGGTAGCCGTACTCGGTGCGCGCGTGCAGGCGCAGTCGATAGGTGCCCGGCTCGAGGTTCGGCTTGAACGTGAGCTCCTGGCCCGGCTGCAGATCGCGCTGCAGCTTGATGTGATCTTTTCCCGCGGGCTCCGCGGAGCAGTACGTGCGCTCCAACACTTCGCGGATCGACGGGTGCACGTGGAAGGTGATCTCCACCGACTCGGCGGAGTTGGTGCTGAAGTCGAGCTCGCACACGCCGCACGAGCTCTTGTTCGTGATGCCGCCCAGCGCGTTCGATTCCGCGGTCACGCTGCGGCAGTGCGGACAGATGATGTCCCACGAGATCTCGAGCACCGCTTCCCGCGTGGCGTGCAGCGCGACGCGCAGCAGCTTCTGCTCGTCGAGCCCCCACGTCTTCGCGCGCTCACGAATCTGAATGCGCGTGAGATCCGCCTCATCTCCTTTGCGGATCCAGTCGAAGAGCGTGTCGACGTACTGCGCCTCGAGCCCGAGCCCGACCATGCGCGTCTTCGATTCCTGCAGCTTCTGCTCGGCGGTGGGCGAGAGCGCCTCAGGCCCCGGCATCGCGAGCGCGGGCTTGAGCGCGATGATCTGCTCGGCGACCTGGTGGAGCACCTTGCGCGTGGTCTCCTCGAGCGAAGGGAAGCCGTACTTCATCGCCAGGTGGCCCACGAGCCCCCGCGCGATCGCTCCGTAATAGGTGGAGACGCGCGTGCGATCAGGCCCCAGCGGAGTGAAGTCGTAGACCGAGTAGATGATCTCGGCGAAGCCGCGCTTGTAGATGCGAGGGATCTCGACCCACTGATTGAGGAGCCAGTTCCACGGCACCTCGAGCCACTCCTGCACCATGCCGCCGCGCTTCGAGACGCCCCACTTCCCGTCTTCGCGCTCTTCGAACTTGATCTCCGGCGAGCCCATTGCGCGATTGAGCCGCGAGGTGTCGACGAGGATGGGCCAGATGTCTTTCACCGCGACGGGCACTTCGAAGTGCCAGAGCCATTCCATTCGCTCTCTGCCGGCAAATTCCTTCGGCCAGGGATGCTCGGCGATGAGCTGATCAATCGTCTTGGGAGCCGGGTCCATGCGCGCGCCGGAGTATCCCTCCAAACGTGCGCTGGGGCCCAACTGTCGTCGTTCCGCTCATTCGGGTGGGATATGACCGGGTCCCCCATGGATGCCGCCCAGTGGCTCGCCTCGTTCCGAATCACCCATGAGAATTACAAGCGGGGCACTCTCAACGAGGGTGACGTTCGCAAGTACATGGGCATGCGCGACGAGCTCGCGCGCTCGATCATGCAGTCGCAGGGGATTGCGATTCCCGAGGGCGTGCCTCCGCGGCGCGCGTTCAAGGTCGCCTACGTCTACCAAATCGAGATCGCCGGAGTGTCGAAGACCACCACGCGCGAGATCTCGTGTCTCGAGTTCACCGCGCTCGTGTCTGGATCCTTCAAGATCGGTGAGCGGGTGAGCTTCTCGTTGATGCTCTCGCGCTCGCAGGATCCGCTCGCGGGTGTCTCGAACGTGAAGACGGCGCAGAAGGAGAAGGCGGGCGCCACCAAGCTCACTTGCGAGTTCGACGGGCTGGGTGAAGAGCGGCTCGGCCGGTTGGAGACGGCGCTGTTCGACGCCGCGCTCTCACGTTTCTGAGCGCGTTTCTGAAACGATGAACTTCACGCCGAGCTGACGCACTTCGCAGTCGAGCGGCGTGCCGTCTTCCCACGCGATCATCGCGAACTCACCCGGAGCATCGAGCGCCACCATCGGGTGGTGCCACGTGCCCGGCGCATAGGCCACGCCCTGCCCCGGCGCGCAGATGAAGGCCTCGAGGCCGTCGAGATCGGGGCCTCCGTCGGGCTTCGTGGGCGCCACGCACACGAGGTAACGGGCGACCACCATGGGAATGAAGACCTGGGTCGAACACGGGTGACGCTCGAGGAGCACGATCTCATGCGGCAACGTCCTGGGCACCGAGCGGAAGACGGCGAGGTTCGGCTTGCTCTGTGCGCGCGTGCTGACCAGCTCCGCGCAGAAGTCGAAGCGCACCGCGGTGCCCTGGTTTGCAGATGACCCAGGCTGCAGACCCGCGGAGACGACCCTTCCAAACGGAGCGAAAGCGTCGGCGGTGAGGGGCACGGCTGTCAGTGAACGAGACGTCATCGCGCAGCAATGTAACAGCCTGTGGAAATCAGGACGTGCGCGCTTCTCACGGGTACGCTGCCGAACTCCCCCATGAACATCGTCGAGGCGATTTCGCAGCAGCTGAAGCTCCCTGAGAACGCTGCGCGCGGGCTGGCCGGGCAGCTGCTCGGCCTCGTCGAAGACACGGTGCGTGAGAAGGTCAGCTTCGGCGTCGCTTCGCGCATTCGCGACGCGGTGCCCGAGATGATCGAGTGGCAGACCTCGTCGCCCACGCTCGCTCCTGGGTCGCTGCACATCAACGAAATGCCGCTCCCCACGCCGCTGGGTGACGAGGCAGAGCTCGATGGATTGCTGGAGCGCTTTCGCATCAAGAAGCAGGACGCGGCGCTGGTGGCTTCGCTCACGTTGCAGTTCCTCTCGTCGCGGCTCGATGCGACGACGGTGGCGACGATCGCTCGCGCGATGCCGGTGCTCACTCGGCGTCCGTGAGGTTGCTCGGGGCGAGGGCAAGTCAGTTCGATCCAACCCATTCGTCCTCGGGGGGCCATGAGCGCCGACCTGATCGTGATCGACGGCAGTGAAGGTGAAGGCGGAGGCCAGGTCCTCCGTTCATCGCTCACGCTCTCTGCGATCACTGGAAAGCCGTTTCGCCTCGAGAAGGTTCGCGCGAAGCGAAGGCCTGGTGGTTTGAAGGCGCAGCACCTCACGTGCGTGAACGGTGCGGCGGCGATCTGCGCGGCGAAGGTCGAGGGCGCGACCCTGGGCAGCAGCACCGTCGAGTTTCATCCGGGTGCGGTCTCCACTGCGCCTCAGACGTTCGATGTCGGAACCGCTGGAGCGACCTCGCTGCTCCTGCAGTGTTTGTTCTATCCGCTCGCGCTCGCGGGCGGCTCGCATCTCACGCTGCGTGGCGGCACGCATGTCACGTTCAGTCCTTCGTTCGATTACGTGGCGCGCGTGTGGATGCCAATGGTGCGGGCGTATGGGTTCGACGCCACGCTGCATCTCGACGCGGCGGGCTTCTTTCCGCAGGGCGGAGGATCGATCCGCGCGGAGATCCGCGGCGTGGAAAAGGCTGCGTTCGGCGTGCCGGCCCTCGACTTCGCGGCCGTGGAGAATCTGGCGCAGGCCGAGGTGCTCTCGATCGTCG
>CBIHPJ010000496.1:0-6985 GCA_966211295.1 uncultured Myxococcales bacterium
CGCCGTCGGGATGCAGCAGCACCGTGAGCCCCCCCACCACTACGCCGAAGAACAGCAGCGCGGTGGCGAGCTTCGTCATCGCGATCGTCTCCTGCACGAGGCGCGGAAACGTCTGCAGGTAGAAGGTGCGCAGCGAATCGATGCGCCCACCGCGCGGTTTGTAGATCGCCGCGTACGTGCGCGCGCACAGCTGGTTCAAGAAGCGCAGCACATCGGTGCCCGCGTACGCCGACTGCGCCACCGCGAGATCCGCGCTCGTCTGCCGGTAGAGCGCGTCGATCGTCGACACGTCGGCCAGCGTGAGTGAGCCGGCTTTCAGCTGCGTGAGGAGCGACTCCAGCCGATTCCAGTCGGGCTTCCGCCGCGCCACGAAGGAGGGCAGGGGCTCGGCCATTCGTCAGACCTTCGCCTGCAGGTGCGCCTGGATCGCCTGACGCAGCTCGTTCGCCGTCACCGCTTCGCCAAGCTGCAGACCCAGCCGCTGGGCGAGCTTCTTGCCGAGACGCAGCTGAGCGGCCGGCTCGAATTGATCGAAGCGCGAGAGGTAACTGGTGGCGAGCTCGAGCTCATTCACCGCGATCGACGTGCTCACCTGCTCGTAGCGCGAGAGATCGATCTGCTCGTCGCGCACCAGCACCGTTCCTGCAAGGAGATCTCCGAGCCGGCGATGCCGCTTGTCGACGAGCATGGTGATCAGTCCGACCGGGTAACAGGCCGGAAGAAAGTCGACCACCCGCAGCAGGTTCCTCACCGCCGACGAAAACACCGTCACCGGAGAGCCGTCGCTCTTCACCACGCGAATGCGCACCAGCCGCTTGCCGAGCGTCTGGCCGTTCCAGACGACCTCGAACACCGTCCAGTAGCACCAGAGAATGAGGAACAGACCCGCGGCGATCAGCGTTCGGGCGAGGCTGGAGAGTCCGAGTGCGAGCTCGAGCGGATCGCTGATGAAGAAGCTGCCCGTGAAGTACACGACGAGCGCTGCTGCTCCGAGCAACGCCACGTCCACGGCGTAGGCCATCGCCCGCGATCCCAGTCCCGCGATCGGAAGATCGACGGAGACGCGCTCGGGAGTCGCGAGCTGGAGCTGATCGGTCATCGCAAATGATCTCCCTCTCCCTGCGACAGCGGGGAGAGGGTCGGGGTGAGGGGCTTCTTTCGCCTCACTTCTGGCGCACCAGCACCGCTCCGAAGAAGCCGTCGGTGTCGTGATGATACGGATCGAGGCGAAGCATCCCGTCCTTCGTGGTCTTCGCAGCGAGCTCTTCACCGAGCCACTTGGTCACGGGCACCAGCTCGAAGTCGGGATGCGTCGACAGGAAGTGCTCGATCACGCCCTCGTTCTCTTCACGGAGCAGGCTGCACGTTCCGTAGATCAATCGCCCGCCCGGCTTCACCAACTTCGCGAAGCGATCGATGAGCACCTTCTGCTTCTCCACGTGCTCCGCGAGCAGCGCCTCGGTGATTCGGTACCTCGCGTCGGGCTTGCGACGATACGTGCCGGTACCGCTGCACGGAGCATCGACCAGCACCCGCTCCGCCTGGCCCATCAGCTTCGAGAGCTGCTCTTCGGCCTCAGGTCCCTGTGCGATCGCTTGAATGCGAATGTTGTGCACGCCCGCACGGCGCGCACGCAGCTTCAGATCTTCGAGCCGGCGAGCATCGACATCGAGCGCGTAGATCTCTCCGCGGTTCTTCATCTGCGCCGCGAGCTGCAGCGCCTTGCCACCCGCACCCGCGCAGGCGTCGATCACCTTCCGCGGCGGAGCGTCGACGAGCATGCCGAGCAGCTGGCTGCCTTCGTCCTGCACCTCGAAGTAGCCCTCCTTGAAGGTCTCGAGCGAGTACACGTTGGTGCGCGTCTCGAGGATGACGCCGAAGGGAGAGAGCAGGGTGGGAGTGACCTTCACCCCTTCTTCTTCCAGCTTCTTCATCACCTCTTCGCGCGTGCCCTTGAGCGGATTGATGCGAGCGCAGAGCGGACCGCGCTTGTTCATCGCCTCGCCCACGCTCACGGCGTCGGACCCAAGCTCGACGAGAAACTTCTTCGCGAGGAAGTCAGGGAGCGAAGCCGCGATCGCGAAGTGCTCCAGCTCTCCGAGCGAGGTCAGCTTCTCGATCGCGAGCGGGATTCGGCGCAGCCACTGCGCATCCGCACCTTGCAGTCCCTGCGACTGCACGACGAAGGAAGGATCTTCTCCCTCGAGCACGCGCGAGATCGCGAGGCGGTAGACGTCTTTGCGGCTCGAGACCAGCGCGTCGAACCCCTTCACCTGGTTCTCTGCGAGGAAATCGACCAGCCGCTGCCGGCGCAGGAGCGCGTAGACCCGCTCAGCCACCCCGCGACGCTCGTTGGAATAGAGGTTCTTCTCTCGCCGCAGCGTGAACTCGAGCGCGCGATCGGCGAGGCGGCCATCGTGACGAACCGCTCCGTACGCCTCGAGGCACGCGAGCAACACGAGGTCTTCGCGCAGCGCACGATTCGAGAGCGCGTTCGGATCTTTGTTGGGCTTAGGACGCTCGCGCTTTTCAGCCTTCGGGCGATCTCTTCTCGGCGGGCCCAGGGGCCGCTTCTTCATGGTGCTCACGTGTTCGACTGCTCCTTACGACCGAAGAGGACCCATAGCCCGATCGACAATCCAACGGCGATCGCGCCTCCGCCAGCGAGCCATGTCACCCAGGGCGGCAACCCGCCAGGAGAGACAGGGAAGACTCCGCGGACCACTTTGTGGTGGGTGGTGCGCCAGCTGATTTCCAACCGATAGTCGCCCGCTTCAGGCAGCACGACCTCCCTTGCCCACCCGCGCTCACCTTCCTTACGAGTGACAGTCTCACTCCACGTCGACCCCATTTCATTCAGCGGGCGGAGCGAAAAGGTGATCGGTCCGTTGAAGTCTTCGCCGTTGAAAGGCTGCAAGACCGCTGAAATCGTTGCGGTTCTTCCCGCGCGGACGGGCTGCGGCGAGATCTGGCCCTTGAGCGACTCGTCGGTGTCGCTCCACTCGAAGGTGTACCCGGCCGCCGAGGCCTTCAAGTCAAGCTGCGTGAGCTTGTTCTCACCCGCCCGTGGATCGACGGGAATCTGGGTCAGGAGGATGGTGAGGTAAGCGCTGAGGAACATTGTGGATTCGACTGGCCTTTCTTACGATGCCTCGCCCTCGTCCGGTACTGCGATGTCCGTCAACCAGTCATTCGGCAACTACACGCTCATCAAGAAGCTCGCGACCGGCGGCATGGCCGAGGTGTGGCTTGCGAAACAGCAAGGCATCGAGGGCTTCAATCGCCACGTCGTGGTGAAGCGCATTCTGCCTCACCTCGCGGAGGATCCTGAGTTCGTCCAGATGTTCTTGAACGAGGCGAAGATCGCCGCTCGTTTCAATCATCCGAACATCGGCCAGATCTTCGACCTCGGCGAGACCGGCGGCCAGTACTACATCGCGATGGAGTTCATTCACGGCGAGGACCTCGGGCGCGTGATGCGGCGCGCCTGGAGCACCGGCCAGTGGATCGCGCGGCACATCGCGCTGCGCGTGATCGCCGATACCTGCCAGGGCCTCTATTACGCGCACACGCGCAACGATGAGCAGGGCCGTCCGCTGCGCGTCGTGCACCGCGACATCTCGCCGCAGAACATCCTGATCAGCTTCGACGGCGCGGTGAAGGTGGTCGACTTCGGTATCGCGAAGGCGAGCGACCAGGTCTCGAACACCAAGTCGGGCGCCATCAAGGGCAAGTTCGCGTACATGGCTCCCGAGCAGGCTGCGGGAAAGCCGCTCGACGCGCGCAGCGATCTCTTCGCGGTGGGCCTCGTGCTCTACGAATTGGTCACCGGCGTGCGCCCGCTCAAGCGAGACAGCGAGCTCGCCACGCTGCAGGCCGCGCTCGAGTGCAAGATCGATCCGCCCTCGGCCGTCGCTGAAGTTCCCGGCGAGCTCGACGGCATCGTGATGCGCGCGCTCGCCAAGGCGCCCGACGATCGCTACGTCGATGCCCGCGAGTTCCAGCGCGCGCTCGAGCAGTACTTGTTGAACTCGAAGGAGATGGCCACCAGCGCGGAAGTGTCCGAGCTGATGGCTGCGCTGTTCGCGGATCGCCTCGGCGAAGAGGCGCGGCTGGGCGCTCCGAATCCTTCCACTGAGTCGAGCACCAGCAACCCGGTGCCGCCTTCGTACAGCAGCGCGCCTCAGTCGGTGACCGCGCCGCCTCCGCCGCCGCCTCGTCCGCAGAAGGAAGATCGTGTTCGAGCTTCGCCGAACATGACGATGAGCGACGAGGACGACGAGGTCGCGAACGATGACGATGATGAGGCGACGATCGCTCCCGATGAACCCGGGGGGCCGCATCTGCGCGGCGGCTACGATTTGCCCGCCGGCACCGTCGTTCCCAGCCGGGCGTACCTGAAGAAGGACGCGACCAACGCCGCGCGCGGCTCGAAGGCCGAGATGACGCGCATGTCGCCCATCGAGGACGAGGACGACGCGAAGCCGGTCAAGCGCAAGACCGCCACGCGCGCGAGCCAGGCCTACGTTCCCTCTCAGACTGCCGATGAGGATCAGCCCAAGCGCAGGCCCACGGGTCAGCTCGCGGCCGCCAAGCGACGCACCAGCTCGGGTGTGATGCCGGAAGCGCCTCCGCGCTCGAAGTCGCGGGCGTCGATGCCGATCGACAACGCTCCTCGGCCGAGCGGCGACAACATCTCGAAGTACGTCGACGTCGCCGGCATGAAGGAGCGCCAGCGCTCCCGCTTGAAGGCGCTGATCTCGGTGCTGGTGCTGATCGGCGCCCTGGTGCTGGTCTTCGTCTTCAAGGACAACCTGGTCAGCGCGCTCAATCGCAAGGCCATCAGTGAAGATGGCGTGCCGGTGCGGCTCTCGGTGAAGACGAACCCGCCGGTGGTGGTGACCGTGATTCCTCCGCCGGGCGTGAAGAACCGTTCGCCGCTCGAGCTGGGCCGCACCCCGATCGACGAGCAGTCAGGCGCCTTCGTCAGCGACACCGTGCTGCTCGTCAACGAGGACCGGGGCATTCGCTACAAGGAAGTGATCGAGTTCGGGCAGCCCAACGAGCTCAAGCTGATCAGCAAGACCTTCAAGGAGAGCGCGGTGCGCATCAGGACCACGCCCGCGCTGAAGGCGGCGACCGTGTGGCGCGGGAACTACAAGCTCGGGCAGGTGGGCGTGAACTTGAGCCTCTTCCCGGGCACGCACAATTTGGAGATCCGCTCCGATCAGCTCGCCCAGCCCCACCAGTTCGTCGTCGAGTTCGCTGATAACTCGAAGAACCTCGACATCAACGAGGACGTTTCTGGCGAGCTGGAGAAGAAGTAGGCCGGCCTCCCTCCTGGCGACGCTGCTGCCTCGGCACCGCTTGTCGTTGCGAAGACCCCCGTTATAAGAGACCCGCTATGGACACCTCAGTCGCTTCCCCCACGACCACGCAGACCACGCAGGCCGCTGAACCGACGGCCTCTGAAGCAGCAATGACCCTCACCGAGCGCGCGGTTGCGCAGGTGAAGAGCGTGATCGCTGACCAGAAGCTCGAGGGTCACTTCCTCACCGTGCGCGTGGTGCCGGCGGGCTGCAGCGGCCTCGGCTACGACCTGAACCTGGTCAAGGAGACCAAGGCGGGCGACACCGTGTGGACGCAGGACGGCGTGCAGATCGCCACCGACGCGCTCTCGATGCAGTACCTCAAGGGCACGCAGGTCGACTACGTGACGACCGACATGACCGCCGGGTTCAAGTTCGAGAACCCGAACGCGAAGTCGTCGTGCGGCTGTGGCTCGTCGTTCTCGGCCTGAACCAGTGATCAATGCTCGGAGGGGGCTCTTCTCGCTCGACGTGTGGGCAGTGTGCGCGGTGTGCGCGCTGTCCGCGTGCGCGACCACCAAGGACTCGGTGGGCGGCGGTGATTCGCGGCTCGACGAAGACAAGGCGAAGGAAGACGCGGTGAAGGTCGAGGGGCGGCAGTGCGGCCCTGATGCTCCCGGTGACGTGGTGCTGCTCGACTCGCGCACGGGTGGTCCCGTCACGTGTCTCGCGGTGACTGTCTCTCGCGAGTCGATGTCGTGCCCCGTGGGGACCGAGTGCAGTGGCGAGGTGCTCTTCAAGGGCTTCACGAGCGCGAAGGGCCAGCTCAAGTTGATCGCGCCGGTGGAGAAGGCGCGCCTGGTGGCGGTGGCTGATGGTTTCTCGCCGTCGATGCTGAGCAACGCGACGTCGGTGAAGGATCGCGTGCTCGAGCTCGAGCTGATGCCGGCTGAGGGTTTCTGGCTCAAGGTGCTCGACGGCGACGGCAATTACCTCGCGGACACCACGGTGACCTTCAAGCAGGGCGAAGACGTGATCGCGCAGCTGCGCGCCAACACCCTGGCGAACGTGTTCTTCACGCAGCGGCAGCCGTTCGCGGGCCAGCCGGTGACCGTGGAGGCGAGCGGCTACAAGTCGCAGACGATCAGCTCGCCGTCGGATCTCGGCGACGACGGTCACACGCTCACGCTCACGAAGTGAAGCAGATCGGCGAGCTGGGGCCTTCGGTCCTCCTCGTTCACCGCTTGCTGCATTATCCCCGCGTGCTCGGCGATCAGCTCTTCGTCGACTACTGCGACGAGACCGTCCGCTGGGGTCTGATGCGCTTCGATTTGGCGGCGCAACGCGTCTCCGAGCAACTGGTTCCTGATTGTGAAATTGGTTACCCGCAGGACGGCGGTGCCGCGCCGATCGCGGAGGGGAAGTCGTCACTCGCTATCCATCTCGGGGAACGGGGTGAGGCGCTTTGCGTTTGGAATAAGCAGAGCCGTTCGTGGCGAGTACACAACCAGTCGCCGGAGCAGTCGGCGATCGTTGTGGGGTCAGCTCCCGGCTCGCCCTGGGTGTCGCATCTGGTCGAGAGTTCCGACCGCAGACAGCTCGAGCTCATCAACGTCGACCGGCCGGAACTGGGGAGGTCCTTCCCGATCGCCGCTTTCTCCGGAGCAACCGCTGTC
>CBIHPJ010000497.1:0-6984 GCA_966211295.1 uncultured Myxococcales bacterium
GCTGCCGTGATGTTCAGCACCGTCTCCTGCGCTCAGTCCTTCCAGAACCGCCGAGAGCGCGCACGCGATCGCCAGGATCTCCGGCAAGACGGCCGTCAGCTCGCCGACGATCGCTTCGATGCCGCTCGCGCGATGCAGCTGCTCAAGGACTACGACGCCGCCGCTGCGATGAACGACGTCACCCGTTTGGGTCAACTCGACGTCTCGTTCAATCAGCACCTCAGCCGCGAGATCGCCGAGTCGAAGGTCGAGAGCGCGCAGGCGCGCCAGGAGGTCCGCGAAGACAAGCGCGAGCTCGCCCTCGATCGGGACAAGCGCCGTGACCGGGTGAACCTTGCTGACGATCGCACCGACGCCACGCGCGAAGCGCTGAGCCGCGCTCACCTCATCGACGTTCAGAACCAGCTCACTCCGCTGGCGGGGCGCTTCGACCCGGGCGCCATCTCGCAGAAGCGTTCACTGTATGCGCAGGTGCTCAACGCCTCGTTTACCGAGCTGTCGCGTGACAAGCGGGAAGGCGCCGAAGATCGCCGCGAGCTTCGTGAAGATCGCCGCCGCTGAAGGCGGAAAGACGGTCCAGTCGAGTGGACACACCGAGAAATTCTCGATTCGCCTGACGGCACCGACCTAGAGTTGCGACTCCCCCATTCTAAGGAGTCGTTGATGCCGTCGCCGGTTGCGAATGGTTTGCCGCAGCGAGTGAAGGAGTTCTACGAGCGGATCTCAATCGAGCGCGAAGCTGCGCTCCCGGAGCTCGAAAAGATCTACAGCGCTGACGTTCACTTCATCAATCCGGTCGTCGATCAGACCGGCATCGACGCCTTCAAAGAGGTCTGGGTGAAGGCGCTCAAGCAGTACAAGGTCTTCGAGTTCAAAGATCTCATCGTGTCGGGCGACGACAACGTCTTCAGCCTGACCTACTCGATGAACATCAAGTTCTCGTTCGGTCCCACGTTCACCACCCAGATGGCGACGGACTGCCACGGCAAGGACGGCAAGGTCTTCCTCTGCCGCGACTACTTCGATCCGCTCGGCACCCTGGTGCAACCGTTCCCGCCCTTCCGCTGGCTGTACCGCGCGGTCTTCAGCCACCTGGTGGCCTGATCATGCCGCACATTCCGAGTCGTGAGGCCAACGGGTGCTACCACCCGTCGACTGAAGAAGAGCTCGCCGCGTTGGTGAAGCACGCGAGCGATCACAACAAGCAGCTGCGCGTGATGGGCTCCACCCACTCGGTGTGGAAGGCGATCGTCACCGACAACTTCGCGGGCTCCGTCACTCCGGACAACGAAGTCACCGTGGTGCTCGATCGCTACACCAGGGTGTTCGAGAAGCAGCCCGGCGATCTCGTCGAGGTGCAGGCCGGTTGTCACGTCGGCCTCTCGCCCACGCGCCCCGTGCAAGCGCGCATCATCGAGCGCCCCGCCGACAGCGACGTGCGCCAACCGTCGCCGTGGCACATCGGCGATTGGGAGGCGAGCCTCACCTCGGTGCTCCATCACCGCGACGGACTCGCGCTGCCTGATCTCGGCGGCATCTCGCACCAGACGATCGCGGGCTTCATCTCCACCGGTTCGGCAGGCGGCACCGTGAAGTGGTCGGTGCACGAGGCGATCGAGAAGCTGCGCGTGATCGACGCGAGCGGCACCGTGAAGGAGGTCTCGAAGACGAACGACCCCGACTGGTTCCGCGCGGCAGGCATCGGCATGGGCCTGTGCGGCGTGATCAGCACCGTCACCTTCAAGTGCGTCCCCACCTTCGACATCGTGGGCAGCGAGACGATCAGCGCGACCGCGCTCTCCGACGACATGGACTTCTACGGAGACCGGCCGCAGTCGGGCCTGCCTTCGCTCGAGAAGTTCCTGCTCGAGACCGACTACTGCCGCTTGATGTGGTGGCCGCAGAAGAACTTCGATCGCCTCGTCACCTGGCAGGCGAGCCGGGCGCCGTACGACGAGAAGCGCGAGCTCAACCCCTACGAAGAGATCGCGCACTTCCCAGTGATGATGCAGACGCTCGCGTCGGCGGTGTACACGATCATCGGTCACCTCGATGAGCCCGAGGCCGCGGCCGAGCACCTGAAGCACCTGCGCAGCAGCGCCACCGAGATCGACTGGAAGGCCGTGAAGGAGTGGATCCACCGGCTCGGAAAACCGCCGATCGATCCTTCGCTCCCCGAGGAGCCGCAGAAGCTCTTCCCCTGGGCGAGCGCGATCATCGAGGTGCTCAAGGGAGAGCGTCATCCGGCGATCACGCTCGGCGCTGCGTGGATCGTGGTGATCGAGTTCCTCGTCACCACCGGCGACGACATCCTCGCGTTCGCGCTCAAGCTCCCCATCCTCCGCGATCTGTTCAGGCGGCTCGGCGCGCTGGTGCCCGCGCACATCGACACCGTGCTGGGGCTCTTCGTGACCACCGGCAAGGACGGCACGCCGGCGACACAGGAGTTCTCTGATCGCGGGTTCATGGGCCTGCCCATGGACAACCAGATGGACGACCTGCTGATGCCCACCTGGTTCACCGAGATCTGGGTGCCCTTCACGCCCGGCGACGGAAAGCTGCAGGAGTCGATCAAGCTCCTGCGCAAACACTTCGACGCCGACGGCACCGACCAGGGTGCGTACGCCGCGACCGGAGCGTTCTCCTACGAGCTCTACGTGGGCAAGAAGGACGAGACGTTCTTCCTGAGCCCCGCCACCGGCTCGCACGTGTTCCGCATCGACGTGTTCTGGTTCGGCAAGAACGCGGGCGATCCGGTGCAGGGTTTCTACAAGCAGTTCTGGGACGTGCTCGAGCCGCTCGGCTACCGGCTGCATTGGGGCAAATTTCTACCGGCGCCCGATCCGTCGAATCCGAACCGTCTCACCTCACGCTTCCCAGACTGGAACAAGTGGAAGGCAGTACGCTCTCGCGTCGATCCCAAGAACACCTTCCTGACCAAGTACTGGAAGGACCATCTGGGACTTTGAGGGAATTGAATGGGCGCGTCTGAGCGGTTGATGTTTTCGCAGGTCATCGAGGCGGTCTTCATCAAGGGGCTGAGCGACAAGCTCACTCCTTCGATGAAGGCGGAGATCAAGAAGGCGGGTATCGATCTCGCGAAGCTCCAGCCGGCGTACCCCGTCGAGGTGATGGAGAAGGCCTGCAAGGCCGTCGCGCCGTCGCTCTACCCGGGCATGTCGGAGGCCGAGGCCTTCTTCCAGCTCGGCCAGGTGTCGATGCGCGGCTACAGCGACACCCTGCTCGGCAAGGCGCTCATGCAGATCTTGAAGTTGATCGGCGTGCGGCGCTCGCTGCTGCGCATGCACACCAGTATGCGCGGCGGGAACAACTTCCTCGACACGTCGTCGACCGTGATCGCCGGCAACTGCATCGAGCTGCGCTTCTCAGACGTGCACGGAATGCCCAGCTTCTACCAGGGCATCATCGAGGAAGGCGGCCGCATGGCCCACGCGAAGAGCATTCGCGTGACCACCGTCGAGGGCCAGCCGCCCGGCCACACGTTCCGCGTCGAGTGGGACGAGTAACCAAAGTCATCCCTCGCTGAAGTGCGGTACGCGGGAGCGGAGCCGGCCCCGCCGCAGTTGCGGGGCGTTGCGAATCTGAAGCGAAGCGAAAGATTCGCAGAGGCGTAGCGACCCCAAAAGACAGCGTTAAGTTGATGGCCGTGAGCTTCCTCCAGCGCGCGTGGAAATTCTGGGGTTCGCGCACGCTGATGATCGGCGCGGTCTCCACCACGCTCGATCTCGTCACCGGTGGCCTGGTGCTCTGGCTCGGAGGACCCACGCGCGCCGCCGCGATGGCTGGCACCACCGTGGGCTCCACGTTCAGCTACATCGCCAATCGGCACTTCGCGTTCAAAGATCACGAAGAGCCGGTCGCGCGCTCGGGCATCAAGTACTTCATCATGCAAGCGGTGCTCGGCCTGGCGCACGGACAGGTGGTGGTGATGCTCCGTGACCACGCCGGCATTCACTACATCCTCTCGAAGATGCTGGCCGACATGCTGGTCGTCACCGGGCCGCAGATGCTGCTGATGCGGTACTTCATCTTTCCGAAAAAGAAGCAAAGCCCTGCGGCGGGCTGACGCTCGCGCGCTCGGAGAACACCGCGGCGATCAGCAGCGACATCGCGATCGCATGGAGCAGGCTCGAGGCACCTCCGAGCACCGCGTAATAGAGGCCCATGCTCGCCGTGCTCGTGCCCGACTCGTGGAGCTTCAGCGGCAGGATCGCGAAGAACGCGCGCCCGAGCAGATCGAGCATCAAGAGCAGACCTCCAGCAGCGGCCGCGAACATCGAGACGCGCGGGTGACGATTCCAACGCGCCACCGCGACGATGAGGAGCACCACGTCCACCGCGAGGGTGGGGATCGACGTGACGAGGCTCGAGAGGACCGCCGGCAGCATTTCCATGCGGCGAGCCTATTTCGCGACGCCTAGGCTGCGCGCCGAAATGTCCGCCGACATCAACGACGTCATCTCCCGCCTCGAGCAGAAGTTCCCCGACGCGAAGTACGAGCTCAACTGGGAGAACCCGTGGCAGCTGCTCATCGCCACCATCCTCGCGGCGCAGGCGACCGACGAGCGGGTGAACAAGGTCACTCCGGTGCTGTTCGCGAAGTGGCCCACGCCGCAGGACATGGTGAACGCCGATCAAGCGGAGCTGGAGCAGGTGCTCACGCCCACCGGCTTCTTCCGGCGCAAGGCGAAGGCGGTGAAGGAGACCTCGCAGGGATTGATCGATCTCTTCGGCAGCGAAGTACCGAAGACCGTCGACGAGCTGGTGCAGCTGCGCGGCGTGGCGCGCAAGACCGCGAACGTGGTGCTCAACACCGCGTTCAACATTCCCTCTGGGGTGATCGTCGACACGCACGTCGCGCGCGTCTCTCGCCGCATGGGCCTCACCGAGCTGGAGGACCCGGATCAGATCGAGGGAGATCTGATGAAGCTGGTGCCGCAGGATCGCTGGACGTTCTTCGGCCCCGCGATGGTGCTGCTCGGCCGCTACATCTGTACGTCGCGCGAGGCGAAGTGCGGCGAGTGCGTGATGAGCGACATCTGCCCGAAGAAATACTTGGACAAGGCGTAACAATTCCCTCGTTTCGGGGGTGCGGCCGAGTTCACCCATTGGAACTCTGGGCGCCATGAGCGCACGTCCGCCTGTCGGGTATCGAGAGCTGCAGAGCCCTTCGCTGTATCGCAAGTGGCAGCAGCCGCTCTTTGGCTCGTCGGCGCCGCGGCACACCCCGAATCCCTTGCGCGTGCTGGTGTGGACGGACGACGCGCCTGCGATCGGCAGCCAGTTGAACTTCGACGTCATTCGTCACGACGGCACGACCGTGGAGGCAATCGCTGAGGTGACCTGGGTCGGCAGGCAATCCGCTGAGCACCCTGCCCGCTTTCGCCTCGGCCTCGAGGTCTTTCCCCAGACCGAGCCCAATCAGGAAGAACTCGAGCGACTGTTGGCGGACTGAACAATCCCCACATGATTAGAGTCTGGGCGACATGCTCGTCGCCCTCGCTCTCCTGGTGGTCTCTCAAAGCGGTCAGAAATGCGTCACCGTCGGTGGCATCCGCACCTGCGGCTACGAGTGCGTCGACAATGGCTCTCGCGGCGCGTGCATGCAGACCCCGGTCGGCGTGTGCTCGAAGAACAGCTCCACGGTGATGTGCTTCGACCCCCCGCTCTGGCTCAACGGCGTGTGGGGCGGTCCCGTGCCGAAGCCGACCTGCGAGACCGACGGGAGCAACATCGCGTGCGGCTACGACTGCAAACGCGAGGGCCAGCGAGTGGCGTGCGCCACGACTCCGCTGGGCATCTGCACCAGGCAGTACGGCAACGTGATCTGCTTCGATCCTCCACCTGAGGTCTACGGCGTGTTCGGCAAGTCGGTGCCCGCGCCCTCGTGCAAGGCGCAGGACGGAATCGTCGCGTGTGGCTACGGCTGCGTGGCCGGCGCCAACCAGATCGCGTGCGCGAAGACGCCGTTCGGGGTGTGCGGTGAAGCGGGAGGCGCTCCGGGCTGCTTCGATCCCGACAAGAACACCATCTGCGCCAAGGGCGCTTCGATGGCGAAGGCGCAGTGCGTGAAGCAATCGGGCTCGGTGATCTGCGGCTACTCCTGCACGCGTGCAGGAGATGAGATCGCGTGCGCGAAGACGCCTGACGGCAGCTGCGACACCAACGGGCCGGGCAAGCCGGTGTGTTTCGATCCTCCGATGCGTGGTGGCTCTGCGGCCTGCCTCGAGGCCGCGGGCGCGAAGTGAAGCACTGGAGAACGCAACCACAGCAGCCTGATCCGAAAGCGGCCTCACGCCGCATCGATCCCGAAGCCGAAGCGGACCTCGAGCGCTGCGGAGCGCTGAAGGACTTCTGGTACGTCGCCTGTCTCTCGAGCGAGCTCCAGCCGAACAAGGTGATCTCGCGAAAGATCCTCGGCACTCCGCTCGCGCTCTTCAGAGGCCGCGATGGAAAACCCGCGGTGCTGTTCGATCGCTGTCTCCATCGAAACGCGCGGCTCTCTGCCGGCGATTGCTTCGATGGAAAGTTGGGCTGCCCGTACCACGGCTGGGTCTACGAGCCGTCCGGTGCGTGCGTGGAGATTCCTTCTCTCGGTCCTTCGCAAGCGGGCGCTCACATGGACTCCGGGCTGCAGCTGAAGCCGGCTGACGTGGGCAGCGTGCGGAGCTTTCGCACGCGCGAGCAGGACGGACTGGTCTTCGTGTTCCTCGGTGAGAACGAGCGTCGTCCGCCCTTCCGAGTGCCGAAGTGGGGCGAGCCGGGTTGGACCGTCTACTTCATGGTGACGAAGTTCCCGAACGGAGTGACCAACCTCGTCGAAAACTTCATGGACGTGCCGCACACCGTATTCGTCCACAAAGGTTGGTTCCGCAATCGCAAGCTGCGCGAAGTGCCCGCGACCGTCGCGCGGCAGAACGGCGAAGTGCTCGTCACCTACGAGCAGGAACACGATGAGCTCAC
>CBIHPJ010000498.1:0-6959 GCA_966211295.1 uncultured Myxococcales bacterium
GCGCTCGAGCGATTGAGCACGAACACGTTGAGCTTGAGCTTCGCCCCCGGCACCACGCTGGTGACCTCTGAGCTCGCTTCGACGAAGAGCCCTGCGCAATCGGAGATCACTTCGGTGAGCTCCGCGATCTTCTGCTCCTTCCACGGATTCGCGGGGAGCTTCCTCAGCTCTTCGAACGCGAGCAGCAGCGCGGGAATCGAGCCGGCGGGATTCTCAGGCTTGTACTCGGCGATCGCCTTGCTCAGCGCGGCTGCGAACTTCTCGGAGCCCGCGACACGCTTCCACGTGAGATCGATTCCGTCGAAGAGCGTCTTGGTCGCCTGCTCTCCTGCGAGCGGAGCGAAGTTCTCCACGCTCGCGTCGTGAACGGGCGCGGCTCCGAAGCCCTGGCTCTTGTGCATGCTGCGGCTGAGCGCGGCGAGCTCTCCGTACGAGTACCCGAGCAGCGGACTGAACAAACTCGAGTCCCACTGAATGGTGCCCGGCGGCATCTGCAGCGAGTTGTCGCGCGACCACGCGTTCCACACGATGCGCTTCGCCTGCCACACGGCGACGCGATCCAATTGTTCCGGATGAAATTGCGGATCCGCCGCAGCCTTGAACGCCTCCAACGCGAGCCGCGCGGAAGCGACGTGATGACCGTGCGTGTCCTTCTGATCCGGAGAGAAGCGAGTGACGATCACGTCCGGACGCAGCGAGCGAATGATCCACACCGCGTCCGCGAGCACGCGATCGTGATCCCAGATCGCCAACGTCTCATCGACGCTCTTCGAGTAACCGAAGTCGCGCGCGCGCGTGAAGAACTGCTCCGCGCCATCGACGCGGCGGGCGGCGAGGAGTTCCTGCGTGCGGATCACGCCGAGCAACGGGCCGAGCTCTGCGCCGATCAGATTCTGTCCGCCTTCACCGCGCGTGAACGAGAGGTACGCCGCGCGCACCTTCGACTCCTTCGCCAAGGTGGCGAGCAGCCGCGTGTTCTCGTCGTCAGGATGCGCCGCCACGTAGAGCACGGTGCCCAGCACCTGAACGCGGCGAAGGTCGTTGAGAATCTCCGCGCCGTCGTGGCCCGGACCGGTCGCCGAGATCATCAGGCTCATCATCATTCCAATCATTTGGTCACCCGCGCATAGAGCGCTTCCCACGCATCGACGATCGGCCCCAGCTGCCAGCGCGCGAGACAGGCTTCCCGCGCGGCGAGCGACATCGAGCGGCGCAGTGCCGCGTCTTCGAGCAGCCGGAGCGTGCTCTGGGCCATTGCTTCCACATCTCCCACGGGATGGAGGAAGCCGGTCTTGCCGTGCTCCACCACCTCGGGAATTCCACCGGCGTTCGAAGCGACCACCGGCACTCCACAGCTCATCGCTTCCAGCGCGGCGAGACCGAAGCTCTCCACCTCGCTGGGGAGCAGGAACACGCTGCTCTCCTGCAGCACCGGCACGACATCGCGCGACTCACCGATCATCCGCACGTGCGAAGTGAGTCCCAGCTGCTGCAGGAACGCCTCGACGTGCCGCCGCTCGGGGCCGTCACCCACGAGCGTCAACTCGGCCGGAACGCGTTCACGCACGCGCGCGAAGATGCGCACCACGTCTTCCATGCGCTTCACCGAGCGGAAGTTCGAGTTGTGCACGAGCACCGGCTTCGCGGACGTCGCTCCAGGTGCGAAGTGATTGGTGTCGACGAAGTTCGAGATCACCTCGACGTCGTGCTCGAGAGCAAAGTCGCGCTTCGCGGAGGTGGCGAGGAAGCGAGAAGGCGCAGTCACCACTTCGCTGCGCGCGAGCGCCTGGCGCAGCAGCGGCCTGAACGCGGGATCGAGGCCGAGCGTGAGCACGTCGGTGCCGTGAACGGTCGTGACGATCTTCACGGAAGGGTGCAGCTCACGAGCGAGCATCGCGCTCACCGCGAGCGGCAGTGCGTAGTGCACGTGGATCAGATCGAGCTGATGTGCGTGGGCGACCTCGGCGAGTCGCGAAGCGAGCGCGAGCGTGAAGTCACCGTGAGGAATCAGCGGGTGCGTGGGACTCTTCACTTCGTGCAGCGTGACGTTCTTCTCTTCAGTCAATCGCGGCGGAGCACCAGCGCAGACGAAGTGCACCTCGTGGCCGCGCCGGGCGAGCGCCAGTCCAAGCTCAGTCGCAATGACGCCACTCCCTCCAAAATTGGAGTGACACGTGATCCCAATTTGTTTCCCAGTGGAGAGGGGCGAACTTCCATTACTCAAGGAAACAACTCCTTCACTTCTCCCCCGAAAGGCTCGAGCGCAGAGAGCACGAGCGAAACAAACGCACCGACGCCAAACCGAGCAGCGAAAGCGGGCACACCAAGCACACGCTCCTGAGGCTCCCCGTGCGGAAACAGAGCTGCCTGCAAACGAGTGACGCGCTCACTCAAAGTCTGATCGGTGATCTGCAACGAGCGCGAGTAACGCCCACTCAGTCGAGACGCCGCGCGAGCGATCGTCTCCCGAGTGCGCTTCACGGCGTCCGAGAGCTCGGGAGGCAACGAATCAAGAATCGGAGCAACCGCTTCGACCAGCTGCTTCTCCAGCAACGCCGGAGACAACCCGGAAGAAGGCACCGCGAGCTTCTTCACCAACTCAGGCGATTCAACTTCCGCAGCACTCAGCCCCAGCTTCTGCAAGAGCGACTTCGTCCGCGCATCGATCACGCGAAACCGCGCGCGAGGAACGAACATCGGCGTCGGCAACCTGAAGTGCGAATACAGCGGAGGAAGCTGAGCGAAATAATTCAGCTCACCCGGCCCACCGACGTACGCAGCAGTCGGAAGCAACGTGTCCTGCACGATCGGCCGCAGCAGCGCGGAAGTGCTGAAGCACAGCGGATCCGTCTCAGAGAGCAACTGCTCACTCGAGCGCGAATCCTCACGCCCCACGAGTCCCCACGATCCTTCTCGCGCCTCGAGCCGAAACCGCGGCCCCTCTCTCCCCTCAGGATGAAAGAACGAGAGCGGAGCCCCTTCACGCACGTGCACCTGCGTCGCGAAGCCCTCGCGCTCCAGGGCCTCACTGCGCTCGAGCAACACGCGCGCGATCTCCGAGCTCTGCCGAAGCGAGCGTTGATGAACGGGCCGAATCTCCTCCGCCAACGCTTCATCACGAGGATCGACGAACACCAGCTCGTCCAACAACTCCGCCATCACGCCAGCGAACGCATTCACCCAGGTGTTGTCCGCGCGGTAGTGCCGCCGGAACAACGCCATCACCTCGTCGACGTGCGGACCTTCGAGTCCCTCGCTCAGCGATCGCAGCGCGACCTCCACATCCTCACCGAGCGTGAGTGACGAGAGCGACGACTTCTCCACCCGAGCCCGCGCCTGCAACCGCACGCGCAACGCGGCGCTCACATCGCAGTGATCGATCTCCTCGAAGTCGTGATCCTCACTCTGCAGCCAGAACACCGGCACGCAGCGCACGCCCGTCTCCTGCTGGAGCGTGCGCGCGGCCACCACTGCACTCGCGGCCTTGTAGAGGGAATACAGAGGCCCGAGAAACAGCCCGACCTGCTGCCCGGTGACGACGACCACCGTGCCCGGCTGGGAGAGCGCCTGCAGATGGGCCTCTCGCGCCGCGCTCGCCGGCAAACGCGCTGACTGAGCGCGCAGCGCGGCGAGCGTCTTCACCGAAACCGCGCGCGTCGCCGCCCGTCGAACGTTCTCCGCCCGCCTCGCGGCGTGACGAAAATCATCGGGCAGCAACGCTGTCGCCCGCGCTTCTCCGCGCAGAAACGCCGCCGAGAATGCGGACGACATCGCGACTTACTTCTTCCAATCCACGAGGGCCTTCTTCACGTCCTCGGCGAAGAAGAACTTGTCGGGCGTCTGGTTGCCGAGGGTCTGGGCCTTCTGCGCGAGCACGAGCGCGTCAGCCTTCTTGCCGCTGCCCGCGAGGAGCTGCGCCTTCACCCACGTGTTGAACCAGGTCTCCTTGGTGGCGATCGACTTGTCCACGTAGATGAGGCCGTTCGCGTAGTCCTTGTGCTCCAGCGCGTAGCGAGCCGCGTTGTTCATCGGCTGCCACTCGCCCTCGAGCTGCGCCTTGATGTTCGCCGCCGCCTGGTCCGCCGTCTTCAGCTTCACGGGGAGCGTGACGCGAACCTTCTCCCACTCGAGATCGATGTTCGCCGCGTCGTCGGTGAAGTTGGTCACCGCGTACGCGAGGCGCTCGCGATTGGGGATCGCCGTGGGCTTCACGGTCACGCGCACGAGGTCGTTCTCCTGCTTGTACTCATCGCTGCCCCAGAGATCGTTCGCCTTGCTGACGATCAGCGTCCAGGAAGCGGCGCCGGGAATGGTGAAGAAGCCGTAGGTGCCCGCGGCGAGCTCCTTGTCACCGATCACCACCGGCTGGGTGAAGTTGATGGTGGTGGAGTGATTCGCGCCCGCGCGCCACACCTTGTCGAGCGGAACCAGCCCGCCCCAGATCTTGCGGCCCTTCACCGCGGGGCTGCTGTAGTCGATGGTGATGGTGGTGAGCCCGGCGGTCTGAACGACCTTCGCTTCGGGGCTGAGCGCAGGCAGCTTGAGCTGCGCGAACGCGGTGGAGGCAATCAGACAAAGAAGACCGACCAATCGGAGTTGCATGTGACCTCGTTGAGGGTGGAGCCGACGTCGGCAGTGACTACTCCAGGTCTTTGGTTTCAGGCCTGCGTGTTTTTTCTTCGTAAGAACGATCTGACGGGGCGAAACCGCCCCACCGACGGGCGTTAGAGTTCCTCTCGTGCCCGCGCGAAAGCTCAGACAGGACGGTTGGAGCGAAGCGTGGGAATGCCCGGCCCGCGATGAGCTCGACTTCCCGCTGATGCTCGAGCGCACGCGGGCGCATCTGCTCGGCGACCCGGTGTTGCCGCTCGCGCGAGCGCAGGTGCAGATGCTCGCGGGTCTTCCGTCACCGTTTCGACCCATCGTCGAAGTGCGCATGGTCGACGGCCTGCTCGAGGTGGTGCAGCAGCGCTTCCTCGGCGTCGTCGGATCTCAGCTGCTGATCGCGCTGAGGAACTCGCGTCGCGTGTTGCCGCTCGACGTGTGGCTCTCGATCGCCGCGACGCTCTGCAACGCGTGGCAAGTGCTTCCGCTCGACGGACTGGTGAGCCGCCTGATGCCCAGCCCCGAGCGTTTCGGAGTGGAAGTGCGCCGCCGCCTGCTCGTCTTCCCCGACGCGGATCAATCGGTGTCGGAGGAGTTGATGATCGAGCAGCCGCTCGTGGAATCACTCTGGCCCACGCGCGACTACGCCTCTCCTGAGTTGCTCGCGAACGCGGCGCATGCGCCTCGGTCACGCGTGTTCTCGCTGGCCGTGGCGTTGGTGGAACTGCTCACCGGCACGCATCCCATGCGACGGAGCACCCGTTGGGACACCGCTGCCGCCATCACCAACGGAGAAGCGCGTTGGGAGCCGAACGATCATCCCGCGTGCACTCCCACGATCGCCGCGGTGCTCAGTGCTGCGATGAACAGTGATCCCGGCGAGCGGCCCGCTTCTCCGCGAATGCTGCTGGAGAAATTGATCGCCGCTGCGCGTCTCGAGCCGGCTTCAGCGGCGCGCGTGGGCGACGTGGTGCTCGGTGCCGCGCCGGAGCGTTGGCGAGTTCATCTCGGTCCGTTGAAGGACGATCCCGCGCTGCTGCCCGTGGTCTGGCGGAACGGCGGCCTCGCGGTGCTCGAAGATCAGCTCCTCGAGACGATGACGCCACTCGATCGCCTCGAGAAGTCGCGCGCCCCAGAGCGTGTTCTGCCTCCGCCACGTCAGCGCACGCCCAGGCTCAACCTTGCTCCAGCGACGAGACCGAGTTGGTGGCAGGGACTGTGGCCCTTCAAGAGGTGAGCGGCTCGGGAGGCCGGCGCGGATGAATCACGTGCGAGTTTTCCTGAGGAGACGGTGACGGAGTGGGCTCAGGCGGAGGCACTTCGACGATCACCGGCGAGTCCTCTTCCTGGAACTCCGCGCGCAACTTCCCCGCGAGGTACAGCACGGGGAACGACATGAAGAGGCCGACGAAGCCGAGCAGGTGCTCCCACGCGATGAGCGAGAGGATCAAGATGAAGCTCGGCAACGCCACGTGTCGCGCGGTGAGCCGAGGGTTCAAGTAGTACGCCTCGATCTTGTGAAGCACGAAGGTGAGCGCCACGAAGACCACCACGCCCACCCAGCCCTTCACCTGGAACGAGATGAAGATCAGCACCCAGCCGCTGATCATGTTTCCCACCACGGGGATCAACCCCGTGACGAAGATGAACGCCATCAGCAGCGGCACGTGCGGCACGCCGATGAGCAGCAAGATGGGGAGCGTCAGCACCGTGTTGCACACGGCGACCACGAGCTGGATCTGCACCGTGAGGCTCACCGCCTCTGCCAGATGTTCTCCCCAACGCACCAGGGTGCCGAATAACGATTTGGGATTGAGCCCGTCGCGGAACTGCCGAATGCGATCCTGATCGACGAAGTAGACGGTCGCGAGAATGAACGCGACCACCATCGAGATCAGCACGCGGCCGATCGTCGCGGCCGACTTCGCGACGTCTTGCACGTACTTCTCGGCGGCCTTCGCGACATTGTCGGGATCCGGCAGGTACTCTGACAGCTCCTGGTACCACGGGTGCTCGCGCACGGCGGCGATGCGCGCGGGCAGCGTCTCTTTCGCTTCGAGCGCGAACTCCTTCAGTCTTGGCGCAGCGATGAAGCCCGTCGCGGTGAGTCCGCCGGCGACGAGGACCAGCACCAGCAACAGAGATGGAAGTCGAGGCCACTTGAGCCGCCGGTTGAGCACACCCGCGGTGAAGAACAGCGCGCGCTCGAAGAGCACGAAGAACACCAGCAGCACCGCGAGCTGTCTGAAGACGATGACGAGCGAGAGGAAGATGATCAGCGCCACCGCGCGACGCGGAGTCTTTTCCGCGAAGAACGCGGCGATGCGATCCCTCGACGAAACCTCAGCCACGGG
>CBIHPJ010000499.1:0-6956 GCA_966211295.1 uncultured Myxococcales bacterium
CTCTCCCCGCTGCGCAGGGAGAGGGAGCACCCGTCACTTCTTCGGTGCGAATACGAGCACTTCGCGGCGGCCGCGCCTGAAGGCTTCGATCGCGGCACGCAGCGCGGGGTAGTCGCTCTTCGCGATCACGCCGACGTCCTGGTGCGTCTTGCGCACCACTCGCACGCCCGTGGGCGTCTTCTCGAACTTCACCTCAGTGGAGAAGCCCTCCAGCGACAGCGTCACCGGCTTGGGCACCTCGACCAGCTCGAGCCCCGCAGGCACCTTGAGCTCGTAGGTCTCTTCGATCTGCTCGGGTCGGCCGAAGTGCACGTCGAGCTCGCGGGTCGAGCTCACGAAAGAGCGTTCCCACATCGGCCGCAGCACCGTGGTGGGCACCAACCAGCGCTGCCCATCGGCGCTCGCCTCGTGGGGGAACGAGACCTTCAAGTCCCAGCCGCAGTTCGACTCGGTGCACTCCGCCCAGGTGGCGTTCTCCACCGCGGCCACCAGGCTCGCGCGACTGGCGACGCCCTGCTCGGACTCCATCAGCTTGTCCGCTTTCCAGGTGCGCAGGCGCTCCCGGTATTCCTGCGCCACGTCGCCCGAGGTGCGCACCGTGACCTGATCGTTCACCGTGCCGTTCGTCTGCAGCTCGGCCTTGTGCGTGACCACGAAGCGAGAGGGCATCGGATCTTCTTCGTTCACGTTGACCCAGCGGCCGATGGTGTCGACGCGGCTGAGCTCGGGCTTCGTCTTGAAGACGAAGACGGGCGTGCGCTGGAACCACTCCGGGAGTTGGCCCACCTTGCAGTAGTCGCACGAGGGATCGATCGCGACGTCGGTGTCGAGGCTCTGCTGCGCGGGCAAGTAGACGAAGAGGTGATCGAACTGCTCCATGCGCGGGAAGGTCGGAGAGGTCTGCTGCGAGAGCTTTCCGGTGCCGTAGCCGAGCCACACGTCGATGCCTTCGCGGGCGAGCAGGAACTTGAGCAGCAGCGCCCGCTCCACCTTGCTCGCCTTGCCGCTTTCCAGCGCCGACGAGAGCTTCTCTTCGCGGTTCCACTTCACGCCGCGCGTGGTGGTGCGCTCCACCAGCAGCTTCATCGCTCGCTCGGCCTTGCACTTCACGTCGGCGCAGTCCTTCACGTCGAGCGGCACCGAGAGACCTTCTTCCAACTTCCCGTCGACGAAGAACGCACGGCCGCGGCGCTCCACCACGTCCTTCCAATCTCGGTAGAGATCTTCGCGGTACGCGCGCTGTTGATAGGCGACCGCTCGCCACGCCCAGCGCGGCTCGGTGAAGGTCCAGTTCGGAGCGAAGTCGGCATCGCGCCGCGGCGCCAGGTTCTCCAGCTCGAAGCGCAGCTGATGCCGCCCGTCTCCCAGGGTGCGCACTTGAATGGGCGCGCCGCCGTTGAACTCGATGGTCTCGAGGACGATCGGCTTCGCCGCGGTGAGCTCGAACTCGTAGTGGCGCACGGGGAAGTTGCCGAGCGTCTCTTGATCATCAGCCCACCACAGGCCCGGGGTGCGAATCACGTAGGTGAACTCGCAGATGCTGCCCACGCGCACGTCGGGGAAGCGGAAGAACTTCATGTTGCTGTCGCGCTCTCCGGTGCCTCCGGACTCGCTGAGCATCTGCTCGCCGTCGAAGGTCTGCGTGCTGCCGTCGGGCTGCACCACGCGCGCGTTGAACTGGAGCAGCTTCGACTTGTTCCACATCGGGACTCGCACCTCGGCGAGGTCGAAGCCACCTTCTCCGAGCACCGCGAATGCCTCGTGGCGCGCGTGATGGGTCCACGACTCGCTGCCGCTCTCCACGAGCTCGGTGCTGTCGGAGCGATAGAGCACCAGCGCGGCATCGTCGGGGTACTTCGCGGCGTCGAACTTGAGGGTCTCCGCGGAAACGAAGTCGAGGCCCCTGGTGGTCGCGCAACCGCTCGCCAGCAGCAGGATGAGCAACGGGCTGATCGGGAGCGTCCTCATCGCGAGGCCTCCGTCATCACCGGAAGGCGCAGCACCGCGGCCGCGTGTTCGGCGATCAACACCTCGCTCGCGAACCGGTTCGCTTCGGCCAGACGCGCGACCTGGAGCACTCGCTTCTTCCGCACCAGCGTGCGCGTGACCTCCAGCCCTCCGGGAACCTTCTTCCAGCGCACGTGGTAGTCGGCGTCGACGGACTCGATGTCTTCATCCGACGGCACCGAGCGCACCTCTGCGCCCGCGGGGAGCTGAACGATCAGCTTCGACTCGAACGTCTTCGCGAAGCGGGTGACCACGTTCGTCTTTCGATCATCGGGCCAGACCTTCGCCCACGGCTCGAACACGTCAGAGAGGCGGAACAGCGCGTCGCCTTGCGTGCCTCGCACCAGCAGGTGCCGCACCTCCACCGTCCCCTCGACCGAGGCGGTGTCGACGAAGTCTCCGGAGGCGAGCGGCTTCGCGGTCGAGACGTTCGTGCTGCGATTCCAGAGCTGCTTGTTGAGCCATTCGCTCAACTTTCCGGTGCCGGTGAGGAGACGGTCCTTCACCTCGAGCGCGCTCGCCCCGCGGGTCTCGAAGGTCACTTCACCCTGACCATCGCCACGCCCATCGAGCGTGAGCTTGAGGGTCTGCTTCTCCACGTTGGTCGCGGCCTCGCTCGCCGGAGTGGTCTTCAGCGGCGCACCGTTTCCAGGCCGAAGCTCGAGCACCGTGGCTTCCTGATCGTTCGGAGGCAGCTGACCGAAGGGCACCACGCGCCACGTCGGATCCGCGTAGACCGTGCGGCCCTCGGGGAGATCGACCGCGAGGATCGCGTGATTGAAGTTCGCGCCGAGCGAGGGGAGCTGGAACGGCATCGGCGTGCCCTTGTGCGAATAGATCAGCGTGGGCGCCGACGGGATCCCCGCGACCTTCAGCAAGGTGTGCAGGTACGTCGCCTTGCCCTTGCAGTCTCCGTAGCGGCCCTGCTGCACCGTGGCTGCCGGGTGCGGAATCCAACCGCCGTAGCCGATCATGATCGCGCAGTACTGAATGCTGCGGCACGCGTGCTCATAGAGAGCGCGCGCCTTCGCTTCGGGCTCATCTGGCACTCCTGCGAGCACCTCCTTCACCGTGCGCTCGAGCTCCGGAGTGATCGCTGAACGCTCTTCGTACTGATCAGCGAGCCAGGCCGAGAGCACCTCGGGATTGGCGAACGCCTGTTCTTTCTTGCCGCCCTGGCTCCACTCCTCCAGCCGCACCGCGACGCTGGGGAAGAGCGCCCACCAGTCGGGGCCCTGCTGATTCATCTCGGCCGCGGGGATCTTGCTGCGCTCGAAGGTCCACGTCTTCACGTCGCCCTCGACGGTCTCGGTGGGCGCGAACACCACGCTGTCCCACGACTGCACCTGCCAACGAACCAGCCAGTCCTTCGGCGCGGTGACCACGAGGCGGGCGACCTCCATTGGCATCTCGTCGCCGAAGACCTGACGCACCACGAAGGGTTTGGTCTCGAGGTAGCGAGTGACGATCTCCGATTCGAACACCGCGCCGACAGGGAGCGGAGGGACGGGCATCGTGATCACGCGGTTGTCGGTGAAGAAGCCGCTCATGTTCTCGGGGTGATCGGACTTCTTCGAGTCGTCGAGCGGCTCCTCGGTGCCGTCGGGCTTCACGATGCGCCCACGGATCGACTCGATCCTCGTGAACGCGCGGTCGTACCAGGCGTGCAGTGAGGGCAGCACCGTGGGCTTCAAGATCTTCACGCGACGGCGATCGGTGATCACCACCTGAGGAGCGCCTCCGGGACCCTCGGGCACGTAGCGCGCGATCGACTCGTCGAGCAGCACCACGTACTTCGCGTCGGGATGATCCTTCGCGGTCGGGAGCGACTTCACGTCGAGCGCGGGGAACGACCTGCAACCCACCAACAACGCCAGCAACCACCAGCCGGTTCGCATGGCGCCGAACGCTAGCCACGGGGCGAAATGACGCAAGGGCGCACAGAGCACTCCCCGGCAGGCGGGCAAATGGCCCCAGCCGTCAGGCGGAGTTGCAGAAAAACGTGCGTTGAAGTTATCAGTGCAAACGATGAATCAGGATTCAGCGACTAGAAAGAAGCCTCAGCGACTGAAGGAGAAGCTCAAGGAGGTCGCTTCGGCCGCCATCCTCGAGGCCGCTGAAGAGGTCTTCCTGAAAGAAGGACTGCAGGCGCCGATGGAGGTCATCGCCGCGCGCGCGGGTGTCGCCGTGGGCACGCTCTACAACCACTTCTCCGATCGCAAGGCGCTGGTCGACGCGCTGTTGCACAAGCATCGCGAGCAGCTTCGTGAAGACGTGCACGCCGCGGAGCTCGCGACTGCCGACCAGCCCGTGCGAGCGCAGCTGCTGGCGATGCTCCAGGCGATGGTCTCGGCCTGGTCGCGCATCTTCCTGGTGATGAAGCAGCTGGAGCAGGTTCCCGATGCGAAGAAGCGCGCGCAGTTCCGCGAGCGCATCAGTACGGTCTTTGGGCCGGCGCTGGAGAGAGGCCGCAAGCAGGGGGTCATCAATCCTGACCCTGACGGCCTCCAGCCCATCGCGCTCCACGGGCTCATTCACGCGATGTTCGGGCTGACCGCCGATGACCCCAAGCGGCTGCCGCCTGACCGCGCCGCCGAAGTGGTCGTCGAGCTCTTCCTCCAGGGCATCTCGAAGCGGGGCAAGGCGTGAGCTCCCCGGCGAAGAAGACCAACAAGTGGATCGTCGCGCTCTCGGTGACCTTCGGCACCTTGATGGGCGCGATCGACGCCAGCATCGTGAACGTCGCGCTCTCGCAGATCCGCGGCGCGGTCGGCGCCACGGTGCAGGAGATCACCTGGATCAGCACCGGCTTCGCCATCGCCACCGTGATGGTGATGCCGCTCACCGGCTTCTTCGGCCGCATGTTCGGCCAGAAGAACGTCTACCTCGCCTGTCTGCTGCTCTTCGTCTTCGGCTCGTTCCTCTGCGGCTTCGCGTGGAGCCTTCCTTCGCTGGTCATGTTCCGCGCGATTCAAGGCTTCGGCGCTGGCGCACTGCAGCCCACCGAGCAGGCGATTCTGCGTCAGACATTCCCGCCCAAGGAGCAGGCCACCGCGATGGCCCTCTTCGGCATGGCGGTGATGATTGGGCCTGCCCTCGGCCCCACGCTCGGCGGCCTCATCGTCGACAACTTCCACTGGTCGTGGATCTTCTTCATCAACGTTCCCGTCGGCATCTTCGGGTTCTTCATGGTCCAGCGCTTCGTGCAGGAGCCCGAGGACCTCAAGGAGAAGGCCCGCCTCGAAGCGCAGCAGCAGCGCAAACACATGGACTGGCTGGGCATCGCGCTGTTGTGGGTCTCGCTCATCGCGCTGCAGTTCGTGCTCGAAGAAGGTCAGGCCGACGACTGGTTCGAGTCTCCGCGCATCGTGGTGTGCACCATCGTCGCGATCGTCGGCGCCATCGCCTTCGTCATCCGCGAGCTCACCGCCGTCGCGCCCGCGGTGAACCTGCGGCTGTTCAAGGACCGCACCTTCGCCTCGGGTTCGCTGGCGGCCTCCGGCATGTTCGCGATGATGATGTCGGGCATGTTCCTCCTGCCGCTGTTCATGCAGGAGCTGCTCGGCTTCACCGCCACGCAGTCCGGCCTCGCGTTGATGCCGCGCACCCTGGCGATGATGGTGTGCATGCCCTTCGCGGCGCGCCTCTATCAGCGCATGTCTCCCGCGATGATGGCGACCCTCGGCGTGCTCTTCACCGCCTTTGGGCAGTACCAGCTGGGCTCGCTCACGCTCGACAGCAGCGCGGCGAACATCTGGACCTCGCTCATCTTCCAAGGCGTCGGCATGAGCATGATGATGGTGCCGCTGCAGACGGTGGCGCTCTCGACGATCCCCCGCGAGCGCATGGCGGACGCGACGGGCTTGAGCTCGCTCCTCCGGCAGATCGGCGGCTCGATGGGCGTGGCCGCGTTCGCCACCGTGCTCTCGCGCACCGGGGTGATCGCCTCGGCGAGCGTGCGGGCGCACCTGGTCGCCTCTGATCCCTCCGTGCAGGCGCGGCTCGCAGGCACCGAGATGGGAATGATGGCGCGCGGAGCCGACGCCGCGAGCGCTCACCACGCTGGCCTCTTGTCGATGGCGGGCGCGGTCGCTCGTCAGGGCATGGTCATCGCGTTCGATCACGTCTTCATCGTCGGGGCGATCTGCTTCGCCTTCCTGATCCCTCTCATCATGCTGCTTCGCAAACCCGCCGCTGCACCCGCTGGTGCCGGCCCCGTCCACATTGAAATGGAGTGAAAACCATGAGCGTCAAACCCGTCCCCAACATCGAAGAGTCGAAGTCCGCCGAGCAAAACGAAGAAGCGGCAGTGAAGAAGGCCGCCGCCGGCAAGAAGCGCGTGTTCATCGTGATCGCGATCGGCGCGCTCGCGATCGGCGCGTACTTCGTCATCCACACCCTCGGTGCGTCGCGGCAGAGCACCGACGATGCGCAGATTGAAGCTGACGTGGTGGCGCTCGCGCCTCGCGTGGGCGGGCAGATCTCGTCGCTGAAGGTCGGGGACAACGCGGTGGTGAAGAAGGGCGACGTGCTCTTCGAGCTCGACGCCGCTGATCTGAAGGCGCGCGTGAAGCAGGCCGAAGGTGAGCTCGGTGCCGCGAAGGCGCAGGCGGCCGCGGCCGAGGCCCAGGCGAGCGTGGCGGAAGCCGGAGCGCGCGGTGGCCTCTCGTCTGCGAAGGCGATGGTCTCGACCTCGATCGCCCAGGTGAGCGGTGCCGACGCGATGATCGCCAGCGCGAAGGCGCAGCTGGTGCGTGCGCAGGCCGACGTGCGGCGCGTGACCACCGATCTCGAGCGCGCGAAGAAGCTGCGTGAGGCGAACGCCTTCCCGCAGGAGCGCGTGGACAACGCTCAGGCCGCGTACGACGCCTCGGTGGCGCAGTTGTCGGCCGCGCAGGCCCAGCTCCAGTCCGCTGAAGAGTCGCGGCGCGTGGCGCAGAGCAGGGTGG
>CBIHPJ010000500.1:0-6947 GCA_966211295.1 uncultured Myxococcales bacterium
TGTCGCTCGCAGTTGGTGAACGTGCATGAGCGTCAGCACGAGCTCCAGACGCGCCTCGCGAACGCGGAGCCGGGACCAGCGCGCGACACCGAATTGGAAGGCGCGGAGAACCGAGTGCGAGTGGAGCGCCGCAACTACGACGAGGCCGCGAGTGCGTACAACGCAGCGGTCGGCACCTGGTGGTCACGCGCGGTCGCGAAGGTGAAAGGCCAGCCGACACGCGCCGAGCCCTCCACTGCGGAGGGGTGGTGATCATGAAAATGAAACCGAGTGTCTCCCTCTCCCCGCGGGAGAGGGTCGGGGTGAGGGCATACATCCTCCCGCTGGCCCTGCTCTCGAGCATCGCGCTCGCCGCCGAAGTCCCGCAGATCGCCGACCCAGTCACTGACCTCGCCAAAGTCCTCTCGGAGGAGAAGGTCAAAGCACTCAGCAATCAACTCGAGGAACACAAAACCAAATCCGGAGTTCAACTCGCGGTCCTCACCATCGACACCACCGACGGCGAGCCCATCGAGACGTACTCCCTGAAGGTCGCCAGAAAGTGGGGCGGAGGCGCCATGCGCCGCAACGACGGGGGCCTCTTCCTGCTCGCGATCAAAGACCGTCGCATGCGCATCGAGCTCGGCTACGGCCTCGAGGGCCGCGTCACCGATCTCCAGGCCCAACAACTCCTCGACCGCGCGAAGTCGTACCTCCGCGACAACGATCCCGACGGCGCTGTTCAGTCGGTGATGGGGGGCCTGATGATGCTCACCGTCGAGGGCACGATGACCGCCGCAGAGCGAGCCAGCCTCGACACCGCAATCGAGGCAGCGCAGCCGCTCATCCCGCCGGAGATGCGCGGGCTCTTCGCGTACATCGCGATGCTGCTCGTCTTTGGAATCATCGGGCGCGCGGCCAAGAGTCGACTCAACGCCGACGATCCGCCGCCGAAGAAGCAGGTCGCGATCATTCTCGGGCTCCTCATCGTCGCGGCGGAGCTCGGCTTCGGCGTCGCGGGTTGGACCTGGTTCGCCGGCTGGGGCGCGCTCTGCGGCACGATCGCGGGGCTCACCTTCCTGTTCTCCGGTTTCCTCACCACGCTCCAATGGCCGCTCTTCATGGGGCTCGGCTCATTTTTCTCGTATGCCGTGGCCTGGGCCTTTGGACTGGGGGAGCTCGCATGCGGGCTCGCGCAGCTGTTGATTACCCTCGGGCTCGCGGCCTTCGATCGCGGCCTGAATGGGACGACCTCAGGCATCAGCTTCGATTCGCTTGGTGCAAGCAGCGGCGGGAGCCGGAGTTCGAGCGACGATGATGAGTCCTCGTCGAGCAGCAACGAGGAGCCTTCTTTGTTCTCGTCGACGCGGTCGTCGGACTCGTCCTGGGATTCTCCGTTCTCCAGTTCGGGCTCTTCGCGCTCCTCGAGTTCGAGTTCGAGTTCGAGCGGCAGCTACAAGGGCGGCGGAGGAAGCTTCGGCGGAGGCGGGGCCAGCTCGAGCTGGTGAAGCGCGAGCCGTCTCGCGGCGCAGCGTTTTGAGAAGCCGTGGCGCGCGCTCGACCTTGATTGGCGCGTGGGCGAACGCCCGTTGCGCTGCATCAAGCGACAACGAGGCATGACCACTTTTCAACCAACGCCCGAGGCCAGCAGCTTTCGCCGCACCGCCGCTTCGATGTGGAGCGCGCCGAAGGATCCTTCGATCCACGGCTCGATGGACGTCGACGCGACGAACGCGCTCGCGTTCCTCGAGGCGCACCGCGAGAGGACTGGAGAGAAGCTGACGATGACGCACCTCGTGTGCGCGGCCGTGGCGAAGGCGCTGGCGAAGTATCCCGAGCTCAACGCGAAGGTGCGCTTCGGAGGCCGGCTCGAGAAGCGCTCCACGGTGGATCTCTTCGTCTCGGTCTCCACCGGCAACGGCAAGGATCTCTCGGGCGCGAAGATCGAACGTGCCGACGCGCTCGATTGGTCTGGCTGGACGCAGGCGATCGGCGGACGCGCGCGTCAGATCCGAGAGGGGAAGGATCCTTCGTTCGAGAAGAGCCGCTCACTCTTCAAAGTGCTGCCGTTCTTCCTGCTCCGCCCGTTGCTGTGGATGGTGGACGTGCTCACCAACGAGCTCCACGTGCACCTGCCGTCGCAGGGCATGCCGCGCGATCCCTTCGGCAGCGCGGTGATCACCAACGTGGGGATGTTCGGCATCGACACCGCGTTCGCTCCGTTCGTGCCGCTGGGCCGCTGCCCGATGTTGCTCCTGATCACCGAGGTGAAGGAGCGACCCTGGGTGGAAGATCACAAGCTCGTGGTGCGCCCGGTGTTGCGCCTGTGCGCGACGTTCGATCACCGAATCATCGACGGCCACGCCGCGGGCCTGCTCGCGAAGGAGATCCGCGCTGCGCTCGAGAGCCCGGTCACCGCGGTTGTCGCGGAGGCCGCATGAGCAGCTTCGACTTCTTCATCGCGCTCGATGGAAATGGCCTCAACGGGTTCGAAGGTTTCGGCGGAGTGGCGAAGCTCTCCTGCGATCCCGGGCGCGATCGCTTCGACATCAAGGTGAAGTTCTTCGACGGCTTCTCCGGAGGCCACGCCACGCAGCTCAATCCGAGCGGCAGCGTGGGCTTCCTCGGGAATCTCTCGCAGACGCTGCTCTTCTACGATCCGCGCACACTCGAAGAAGTGAAGCGCTTCTCCACGCTGCGCTTCTGCGCACCCGACACGTTCTATTCGAGCCAAACGCACGTGCTGTGGCTCGACGACGCGCGCTTCATCACGGTGCTGGGTCCCTCGTTCTATGAGTTCGATCTCGACGATCTCGAGCACCCCAGACTGCTGGGCGCGCACGGGGTCACCGTGCCGCACGCGCTCAAGCGCACTCCGTCAGGTCGCTACCTCTGTTACGGCGCGATGGACAAAGACGGCACGGGCTTCGCGAACCAGGCGGGCATCTTCGATCTCGAGACGAAGAAGGCGCGCGTGGTGAAGCTCCCGGCGACGGTGTGGCATCTCGGCATGCACCCCACGCGCGACGTCTTCTACGCACCGACCCAGCGCTGCGCTCCGCAAGACGCGAGCTTCGTCGAGTACACGATCGCTCACTTCAAGAACTACCTCTTCGAGATCGACGCGGCGGCGGGCATCGTGACCAGGCACCTCACGATTCCGAAGGATCTCCCCGGCGCGCTCACCTCCGACGTCGTCGTGACGGAAGACGAGGTGCTCTACAACGCGTGCGCGAGTGGAGCGTTGGTGCGCGTGTCGCTCGATCGATTCTCCGACGTGAAGTGGATCGACGAGCGGCCAAGCGGCCTCGACTCACTCCGCACCCTGCGCACCGCGTGGTCCAACATTCTCGAGAGCGCGAGCCGCGCGAACATCCCGGGGCAGCCGCACGTGTTGCTCAAGGCGCTGCGCGCGACGCGCTTCTCCACGCTCGACGGGAGTTACGGTTTGCAGCGGTCACCCGACCAGCAGTGGCTGCTCTCGGCGCATCGCGGACTCAACGAAGTGCGCGTCTATCGCTATCCCTCGCTCGAGCTGCACAAGCGCATCCGCTTCCCCTCGATTCGGGAATTCTTCCCCGAACACTTCGGACTGCTCGACGACCCGAGACTTGGCTTCCATCACACGGCGTTGCTGGCAAAGCTGTGATGCATGACGACGATCGAGATCACCACGCCCGACGGAACGTGCCGCACGCAGATCTTCGGAAAGGGACCCGGCGTCGTCCTGGTGATGGATGCGGGTGGTCCGCGTGAGGCGCTCTTCACCATCGCGGAGAAGCTCGCCGCGCGCGGCTTCGCAGTGGCGGTGCCCGACTTGATGTACCGCGTGGGATCTCCGTTCGAGTTGTTGCCCGAGGGGAAGCGCGACACCGCGACGTTCTTCACCAGCATGCGTGGTGATCAAACGTTTCGCGCGACGCTGATGGAGAAGTACGTGAAGTCGGCGAACTCTCCCGCGCATGTCGAGCGTGACTTCGCAGCGATCCTCCCCGCGCTCGAGCCGTACTTCGAACCGGGGCCGATCGGCATCACGGGCTACTGCATGGGCGGAGGCATCGCGCTGCGCGTGGCCACTCTGTTCCCGACGCGCATCGCCGCGGTGACTGCGTTTCACGCGGGCTACCTCGCGCATCCCGGGCCTGACTCACCGCATCTCGGTCTGCCGAACGCGCGCGCCCATGTGTTCGTCGCGGGCGCGATGGAGGACCCCTCTTTCTCTGAGGAGATCCGCGAACGGCTGATCGCCGCGCTGCAGGCCGCGAAGGTGAGGCACACCGTGGAGACCTGGCAGGGCAAACACGGCTTCGCGGTGCCTGATTTTCCGGTCTTCGATGCGGGGCTGTTCGAGCGACATCTCGACGTGATGAGCACCCTGTTTTCCTCAGAAATCCGAGGGGCGGCGGCGCGCAACCACTGACGAAGATTCGGAGCGCGATCGGAATGCAGGATGCAGAGGGCGCGCTGATGCGGCTCATCTCGATCTCCTTCCTGGTCCTCGCCACTGGCTGCTTCTCCCCTGTCATGGACATGACGGATGGCGGAGCCGGAGGCGGTGGCGGCACTTCGGGTGGCGGCTCCGGAGGTGGCGTCTCTGGCGGCGGAGTTGGAGGCGGATCTGGTGGCGGAGTGAGCGGCGGCGGAGCGGGTGGAGGCTCCGTGGGCGGCGGCGGTGGTGGTGGTGGAAGTCCTGCGGGTTGCCAGAGCGACAGTCAGTGCCCTGCAGGTGAGATTTGTTACGTCTGCCAGCAAGGCCAGCCCGGCGTTTGCGCGCAGGGATGCAATCCGCAGCACGCGTGCCCCTCGGGCCAGAGCTGCATCAACCTCGGCATCTCGTGTCTCACCTGCCCGTGTCTCGACACCGAGTGCCGCGGCCCGACGTGCGTCGACGTGGATAACGACGGCTACGCACCAGGCGCGGGCTGCAGCGGAATTCCCGGCGGCGATTGCGCGCCGACGGATCCGTCGATCAATCCCGGTGAAGGGGAGCGCTGCACAAATGGTCTCGATGATGACTGCGACGGGCTGATCGACACCGCGGATCCTGATTGCGGTCCTCCGATGTGCATGGGCACCTCGGCTCCGTGCCGCACGTCGTGGAACTGCGGGCTCGGTCAGAACTCCTGCGAGTCGGGGTGCTGCCAGCAGTGTCCGATCCCCGTGCCTCCTCAGTGTCCGCCGAACATGTGCCCGCTCCCGCCGAGCATCGATGCGTTCACCGGCTGCGTGACGGCGCCGGGGTGCTACCAGTGCTCGAGCACCGGTTGCCCCGCGGTGTACCTGCCGGTCTGCGCGGCGACTTCGGAACGCTTCATGGATCCACGCACGTTCGGGAATTCGTGCGAGGCGATGAACGCGGGCACGACCGTCTTCCACGCGGGCGCGTGTGTGGAGGGAGAGGGACTCAATTGCGGATCGATGGGGACTTCGCCCGGCTGCGGTCCTGGCACCGAGCTGTACTGCCGCGATGCGTGCCCTGAGTGCGATGCGGATCTGCGGAGGTGCACGAAGAAGGGCGTGTGCGTGAATGACTTCGATTGTCCCGCGGGACTTCAGGCGCCGCCGGCGCTGATGTGCATGAACGGCGCGATGAGCACGCTGCGGTGTGTGAATCACGCGTGCGTGCAGCGTTGTCCGTGAGAGTTCCTACCTCTCCCTGCCACAGCGGGGAGAGGGAGACAGTTGCACTCAACTCAGTAGGGTTCGGGTCATGCGACGTACAACTGCGTCCGCGCCCCTGAGGTGACATGTTCTTCATCAACGCCGCTTCAATCTCCACGCTCTTCATCGCGGGAGTTCTCTTCTTCTCCGTCGCTCCGCATCTCTCGCTGGTCTCGAAGACCGCGGGCCTGGCGATCAAACTCGCGGCCGCGTCGCTCTTCCTCGCTCCGCTGCTCGACTTCGGAATGGTCTTCTTCATCGACCAGCTCGGTCGGTGGGGCGGACTGCCGATGGAGCCGTGGCGCATGGTGCCCATCATCACCAGGACGCCCTTCTGGCTCTTCATGGCGTGGGCGGTGCTCGCCACCGTGCAGTCCGCTCGCCCGAAGGGGGTCCTGTGAGTCCGCTCTTCATCATCCTCGAGGTGCTGCCCGTGCTCGGCGCGATCGGAGTAATCGTGCTCGCGCAGACGCAGGTGCGTGAGAAGTCGGAGCGGGCCGCGCTGCCGCTCATGATCGGCGCGGGGCTCGAGGTCGCGTACGCGCTCGCGCACCACTTCATGAACAACGAGTACCTCTTCCTCGCGGGCGGCTTCGTGCACGTCGGCGCCGTCGGCGGAGTGGTCTACGGCCTGATGATCCTCGTCGACGAGCTCCACCCGAAGGTTCCCGCTCCGCTGCCGGCGATCGTCGCCAACTTGAACAAGAGCGTGAACGCCGTGCCGCGCGTGATGCTCGGTGCGTTCGGTGTCCTCGCGATCTTCGGCACGGGTGCGGCGCGAATGCAGCCGACCTACGCCGTGATCGGAGCGCTCTCCGTCGCCGCGTCGTTGTGGGGCTCGCTCTGGGTGGAACGCCAGGGGCCGCTCGGAAATTGGGCGCTCGAGCGGAGGCCCGATCTCGTGGTCTGGGCGTACGTGTACCAACTGCGAGTGATCAATCGGCAGACGGGATCGACCAGCGTGCACTGGAGCGCGCGCATGGCGCTCTCCACCGGACTGATCGTGAACATTCCGGGGACTGGAGAGCAGCACGCTCAGTCACTCGTTGCCGCGATCGCTCAGCGCTGCCCAGGCATTGCGCTCGGCTACAGCGAAGAGTTGCTGAGCCGGTACAAGTCGAATCCGCAATCGATGCGCGCCGGCGGCGCACCATCCTCCTTCGCCGCCTAACTCCCTCTCCCTGCGCCAGCGAGAGGGGCGCACGTCGAATCACCGCAGAGAAATCGACAACGAGCTCCCACTCGGAGCACCTGGTCTGATCACACGCGGACCTGCGAGCACGAACTCGGCGATCACCGGAAAGTGA
>CBIHPJ010000501.1:0-6938 GCA_966211295.1 uncultured Myxococcales bacterium
GCGTTGAACGCCTTCTGGTGCTGCATCGCGAAGGGAATGCTGATCAGCGCGTAGACGATTCCCAGCGGGAACACCGCGAGCGGCAGCGCGAGCACCTTCAGTCGCTGACCGCGCGTCAGGTAGCGGGGATCGTGCGTCGCCGCCGTGGTGCGGAGGAGCGAGAACTTCGACTGTTCCAGCGGGAAGCGTGCGTAGTCGCCCTTGGGCAGATACTGATCGAGCCGCTCGAGGAGCGAGCTCACGTTCGAGATGCGCGCGATGTTCACCTTGAACGCCATGCGCGGCGCTTCGCGGTTCTCGTCCACCATCAGGTGGCCCTGGTCGAGCATGTACCCGTTGATGGTCGCCCACGGATATCGACGGCCCTTGTGCGTGAGCGCCTCGCCGTCGAGCGAGAGGTCACCGAAGTCGAGCGGTCCTCCACTGGCTTGCTGACTGGCGAGCTTTGCCTCGACGACGGGACGCGACATCTCCATGAACAGGAAGATCGCGGCGCGGCCCTGTTCTTCCCGGGTCATGAAGTCGAAGCGCTCGCCGCTCTCCAGAGTCACCGCGAGCGACACGTTGTGCGAGACCGCCACGCCGCTCACCAACACGTTGGCCTGGTTGAAGTTCACGTTTTTGATCGCGCTCCACGGGCCCTCGAGCACGGTCTTGCCTTCCCACCGGAAGCCGTTCGCGAACACCGTCAGCTTCACGCTCGAACCGACGAAGGTCTTGAAGCCGAAGTAGCCAATCGCTCCCAGGCCCGCGAGCGCGAGCAGCGGTCCGATCGTGGGCAAGAGACCGAAGAGCACGACGAAGAACAGCGACAGCACGAGCAACACCACTCGCGCACCCCACGCGTGAGCGAAGCGGCGTTCATACGTCGTCAGCGGTTGTCCCAGGTCCATGGGGGCGCAGACACCTCACATCCCATTCATGTGCAAATGGAAGTGTCGCGCCCTGGTTTCACTCACGCCGCGGCGAGCAGGCGATCGAGCGCGTCGTACGACGACTGCAACCCGTCCTGCATGAGGTTGAGCATCGTGTCCCGCTCCTTCACGGTGTGGAACAGCGACGTGTTGATCAGCCGGGTGCGGTGATCACCGATCGCTTCGAAGTCCGCCGTGTCGACGCTCACATGACCGGGTTCTCCGTCCCACTCGAAGGTCTGCTCGATGTGATTGGGACGCAGCTCGCGGAAGCGGCCCTCGAAGCCGAACACGCCTTCAGGCGCGTGCTCTACGAAGCGCCAGTGGCCGCCCTTCTCGGCTTCCAATTTCTCCACCACCAACTTGTTTCCGCGGCCCCACCACCTGGAGACGAGGTTGGGATCCGTCATCGCCTCATAGAGCTGCTCAGGAGTCGCGTTGAACTCTCGCTCCACGCGGATCTCGCGATCGCTCGGAGTCGTCACTTTGATTTTCTCACCCATGGCCTTGCCCCTTTCGGACGCACTCAATGAGTGGGGCATTGCGCGCCGAGAAGCACCGGGCCAATCGTTCAGGAGCTCAGATCGCTACGGTCAATCCCGACCGCACATCAGCCACGGAGGTCAGCATCACGGCAGGTAGATCCAGGCGCCTGACTGACCGACGAGCATCGCTCTGCCGCGTGCGCGGTCGAACACCATGGCGTTGTCGAAAGCGGAGTACGGAGGCGACTCTCCGGGGACCAGCATGGACCAGGCGATGCCGTCCCATTGCCACGTCTCGCGCCGCGTTCCCTCGAACAACAAGATCCGCTGGCGTTGGTTGTCGTACGCCACAGCGTAGTTCACCTCGATCGAGTGGTTGATCGGCTCGAGATCTTCCCAGCCCGCATCAGGTCCAGGGAGCCGAGCCTGCATCGAAGAGCGCGAGATCGAGAGCATGCGCTGCGTCGGCTCGTAGAACGCCAATACGGTGCCGCTGCTCGCAGCGATCAAGGGGACCGAGTGCCAGGTCGTCCCGTCCCATTCCCATTCACCAGCTTGGCCACCCGCGAGGAACACGAGGCCGCGTCCCTTGTCGAAGGCCATCGCGTGCTCGGAACGTGGCGGCGGAGCGAGGGCCGGCATGCGCTCGCTCCACGTGGTGCCATCCCATTCCCACGTATCGCCCAGCGTCGTTGCGCTGGCGCTGGTCCCTCCGAAGAGCACGACGCGGTTTCGAAGCGCATCGAAGGTCATCGCATGGGACGTGCGCATCGAGGGCCCGATCGTCGCGGCGCGCGACCAGAGCTGGCCGTCCCATTCCCAGGTCTCAGCGGGGAGGGGCGCGAGCGAATCAGAGAGCCCGCCGAAGAGAACGACTCGCTGCCGGGCGTCGTCCCAGGCCATCGCGTGAAACGTGCGCGCTCCCGGTGTCGGCGGCGTACGCCGTGCCCAGCCTTGAGCGTTGAGTGCCCACGTGTCGTCGAGGGGCAGTCCATTCCGCGCGCCGGTGACGACGATGAGCTCGGACCGGCGAGCGTCCCAGGCCATGCCGTGATGCGAGCGCGTCGGTGGCGAAGCGAGCTGACGCTGCATCCAATTGGTGCCATCCCATTCCCAGAGATCTCCGAGGGAAGTGACGCCTTCGCCCCCGAACAGGACCACGCGGTGACGCTCGGCATCCCACGCGAGCGGCCCCACGCGACGGGGCGGAGAGGTCTGCGGCGTGCGCTGCGCCCAGTCAGTGCCGTCCCACTCCCAGGTGTCGTTGAGAATGCCGAGGCCCGCGAACAAGACGACGCGCCGGTGATCTGGATCCCACACCATCGAAGCGCCCGTGCGCGCGGGCGGGTGTTGTGCCGGCTCACGCCGCGCCCAGAGCGTTCCGTTCCACTCCCAGGTGTCGTCGAGGTTTCCCTGCGCTTGCGAGTACCCGCCGAAGATCACCACCCGCCGCCGGACCTCGTCGTAGGCGATGCCCGGGCGGATACGCGCCGGGAGCGTTTGACCTGGATCGCGCTTCAGCCACGTCACTCCATCCCATTCCCAGGTCTGTGAAGTGGACTGGGATTCACCGACGAGCACCATGCGGCTCCTCGCGGCGTCCCACGTCATCACCGGCGTGCGCATCGGTGGAGGCGAAGCCGGCGGCGTTCGCCGCGTCCAGCGCGTTCCTTCCCACTCCCAGGTGTCGTCGAGCGGCGTGAAGCTGTTGGTTCCCTCGCCGCCGAAGAGCAGCACCCGTCCGCGCAGCGGATCCCATGCCACCGCAGGAGAGCGTCGGGCGAAGAGCGTCGCGGGCACCCAGATGTTCGTGCAGCGCGCTTGCGCAGGCCGAGTGCGCGCCACGCACGCGCCGGCGAGGCAGACATTGAGCTGCGAGAGCAAGCAGTCGTCGGGGCCGCACAAGGTTCCGTCGTCAGCGTCGGTGAAGGAGCAACCGGTCGCGGGATCACACCGCGCAGTCCGGCACGGGTTGGTCGAGTTCGCGCACTCGACCGGCGAGTGAGAACACGCACCCGTCACCGCCGCGCAGGCGTCAATGGTGCACGCATCGGCGTCGTCACACGCTGGGGCCGTTCCGCGACAGCTGCCGGACACGCACTGGCCCGCGACGATGCAGGTGCCCACGCATGCAGTTCCCTCAGGCTGCTGGCTCGACACGCAGGTGCGCTGGTCGAGATCGAAGTGGGCCTCGGCGCAGACGTCCGCAGCGCAGGGCGGGACTTCGAGCGCGACGGCGATGATTGGAATGACGAGCTCGCCCACCAGCAAATACCCCTCGATGGGGCCGGGCGTCGTGAGCATGGCTTGAACCGTGATCGTCTCCGTCTCGCCTTTGGTGAGCGTGAGTTGGTCGACGCTCGCCGCGAACGGTGGCGTGATGCTGACCATCACCGAGGCGGTGCTTCCGCCACGGTTGGTGATCGTCACTTCACCGCGCACCGTTTGGCCCACGTACGCCGGAAGAAGGCTCAGGCTCGCTGGAGTCGCGAAGAGCTCGGCGGGCTCCGGGGTCGTCACCGGGGGGGAGTCGCAGCGGCAGCTGGAGATGACGAAGCAGAAGAGGACGGTGACTGTTCTGAGCATCGGCTCCTCGTCCTTCTTCCTCAGCCACCCGACTCTCGTTCCTTCAGGTCGCTACGGTCAATCACGAGGCGCGCCGAACAGGGAGCCATGACGCAACCTCCTCTCCACTCGCGTCGCGCAGCCGCGTACAAGAGCGCCGTGAGCAGTGAGGCGGAAGAAGACGACCACGACGATGGGCCGCGGAGGCGCCGCAGGTGGGACGCTCCCGAGGGTCTCACGGTCGATGGCGTGCTCGGTCCTGATGGCGCGCTCTCGGCGGCGATGCCCGACTACGAGCATCGGCCCACGCAGCTGCAGATGGCGCGAGCAGTGGCGCACGCGCTCGAAGAGAAACGCTTCCTTCTCGCTGAAGCGGGAACTGGCACCGGCAAGACGCTCGCGTATCTCGTGCCCGCGGTGCTCTCGGGGAAGCGCATCATCATCTCCACCGCCACACGCACGCTGCAGGAGCAGATCTTCCTGAAAGACATTCCGCTGCTCCGCGACAAGGTGGGGCTGCCGGTCACGGCGGCGCTGCTGAAGGGACGGAACAACTATCTCTGCGCGGCGCGCTTCGAGCGCTTCGAGAAGCAGCCGCTCTTCAACGCGCCTGACGACGCCGTGCACTGGGACGAGTTTCGCGAATGGGCGTACGCCACCGAGACCGGAGATCGCGGCGAGACGAAGCTGCCCGATCTCTGGTCGACGTGGTTCCAGGTCTCGACGACTTCGGAGTCGTGCACCGGTGCGCGGTGTCCTCTGTACGAGTCGTGCTTCGTCACGCGCGCGCGGCGTGAGGCGGCGGACTGCCAGCTGATCGTCGTGAATCACGCGCTGTTCTTCGCCGACCTCGCGCTCAAGCTCCGTGGAGGTGGCGAGCTCGAGCTCGGAGTGCTCCCGCAATACGACGCGGTGGTCTTCGACGAAGCGCACGCGCTCGAGGACGTGGCGACGGAGTTCTTCGGCATCACCTCGTCCTCCGGCCGTCTCGCCACGCTCGCCACCGACGTGCTCAATCACACGCCGGGCACTTCGGAGCATCACGCGACGCTCACCGCGATGGCGCTCGAGCTGCGCACGCGCTCGGAGCGCTTCTTCTCCCAGGTGAACGAGGTCTTGTTCACTGCTCCCCCCGACGCGGAGGAGATTCCGGAGGCGCGGCCCCAGGTCGATCTCCGTCTGCTCAAAGACTCGCTCACGGATGCGCGGCCGCAGTCCGTGCTGCTGCTCGAGACGCTCAAGGGGATCATCGCGCTCTGTCCCGAAGATGATCCGGATCTCGGCGCGTTCCATCGGCGTGCCGTGGAGTCCGCGTTCGCGCTCGAAGCCACGATGGCGGCGGATGATCCGTCGCAGGTCTACTGGGCGAGCACGCGCGGTCGCACGTTGTCGCTGCGTGCTGCGCCGATCGACGTGGGCCAATCGCTCTCCACGTTCCTCTACGACTCGGTGGACAGCGTGGTCTTCACCTCGGCCACGCTGCAGACCGCGTCGATGAAGGGCGGCGACTTCGATTATCTCGTGGCGCGACTGGGACTCACCGAGCGAAGTTGGGACGCGCTCGAGGTGGAGTCACCCTTCGATTACTCGAAGCAGGCGCTGCTCTACGTGCCTGGCTATCTGCCCGAGCCGTCGAGCCCGGAGTGGACGCTCCAATTCTCTCGTGAGGTCTATCGGCTACTCGAGCTCTCGCGTGGGCGCGCGTTCGTGCTCTTCACTTCGCTCAAGCACATGGACGCGGTGCACGAGCTCGTCGCTCCGCATCTGAAGGTGCCGGTGATGAAGCAGGGCGATCTCCCGCGACGTGCGCTGCTCGAGAAGTTCCTCGAGGAGCCGAGCGTGCTCTTCGCTTCGCAGAGCTTCTGGGAAGGCGTCGACGTGCCGGGTGATGCGCTCTCGATGGTGATCATCGATCGACTTCCGTTCGCTCCACCCAACGAGCCGCTGCAGGCCGCGCGCATGGACGCGGTGAAAGAAGCGGGCGGGAAACCGTTCGACGACTACCAGGTGCCGCAGGCCGCGCTCGCGTTGCGGCAGGGCTTCGGACGTTTGATCCGCACCGCGAAGGATCGCGGCGTGGTCGCGCTCGGTGACGTACGAGTGCTGAAGAAGCGTTACGGCGCGCGCTTCCTCGCGAGTCTTCCCGGAGTGCCCCGCGTCTCCCGCTTCGGAGACGTGAAGACGTGGTGGCAAGCCGAGTAGCTCAGCTCGGCTGCCATCTGCGCGGCTGAGGACGAGTGGTGGTCGTGGTTCGCGGAGCCGGCACATGCACCGCCGCGAGCTCACCGAGCACGAATGCGCCGAACGACATCACGACGTCGCGCACCGCGATGTCGAGGAAGTGGCCTGTCGTCACCAGGTTGAGTGCGATGCAGAACAGCCACGCGCTCACGAGGTACGCGCCGACGCGCGTGAGTCGTGAGAGCACGATCACGCCCGCGACGATCTCGATCACGCCGACGATGTGCATGAACGTCGCTGCGGGGACGACGTTCGCGACCATCGGATTCAGGTACTGCTTCCAGTCCGTGAGGAAGTTGGTGAACTTGTCGAGGCCCGCCACGATCGGCACGAGGCCGTAGGTGAGCTTCAGGATCCAGTACGAACGATTGAGATGGGCTTCGCGCTCCATGACGGCTCCTCCGCCCCTCCCAATGGCGAACTACTAACGGCGTACGACGTCGCCACGATCCCTCGTTCGGCCCGGATCATCTCGACGCTCGCTGAGTGGTTTCTCCGTCAAGTGACCGATACGGGCTTCGTAACGGGTGTCTCCCTCTCCCTTCGGGTGAGGGTTAGCCCGGGTTAGGCCTTGAGCGCTGCGAGGTACGTCGCCCCACGTCGCTCCGCGACGATGTCGAACGCGAGCAGCACTGACGCATTGATCAAGATCCCGAGCGCGACGCCACACACCGCGGCGTTCTCCTTCATCCGCCACGCGACGATCGCGCCCACGATGATCATCGCGACCCAC
>CBIHPJ010000502.1:0-6938 GCA_966211295.1 uncultured Myxococcales bacterium
CGCGGCCGACCTCCGCTACATCACGCGCGCGGGAGGCTCGCCGAACTTCGCCGCCCCCATCACCATCGAGGCGACCGGCAACGTGGGCCAGTACACCTCGATCGCGACGAACCCGATGAACGAGGTGGCGATCACCCACTACGACGCCACGGGCCTCAACCTCCGGCTCGCCACCAAGGCCGCTGCCGCGGCGACGTTCACCACCTCGACCGTCGAGGCCACGGGTGACGTCGGCTTCTACACAGCGGTGAAGTACGCGCCCAACGGCGCGCTGCACATCGCTTACGGCATGCGCATTCCGGTCCTGGTGGGCACGGCGACGCAGCAGTGGTTCGACCTGAAGCACGCCGAGCGTGCCGCGGGCGGCACCATGTTCACCATTCGCACGCTCGATTCGTCGACCCCGGGCGTCACGAACTACAACTCGGGCAGCTTCGTGGGCCTCGCGGCTTCGCCCGCGGGCATCATGCACGTCGTCTATCACGACGCGACGGCCACCGATTGGCGTCACCAGCACCGCTGCCCGTGAGGTAGGAGGTTCATCCTTCTCCGTTTTGGAGAGAGAGCTCGTTTTCGAAGGAGCGAAGGCAACCGTGGCAAGCATTCGTTGGCTCAGCGTGGTGTTGGCGGCCGCCGTGGTGGGGTTCGGCTGCTCGTTCATCGTGAAGGAACAGTTCGACGAGTCCCAGCCCTGCGACACCGGTTTCATGTGCGCGCCGGGCCACGTCTGCGTGCGCAACGCAGACGGTGACGGAGGCCTCTGCATGGACGGGGGCGTGGCGGAGGATGACGGGGGCCTGCCCGACGCGTCCACCTGCACCGCGCGCGAGACGCAGTGTGGCGACGGGCGCGACAACGACTGCGACAACACCACCGACTGCGCCGACTCCGATTGCACCGGCGTGGCGTGTGACGATGGCGACCGGTGCACTACGGGGGAGGTCTGCTTCGGGGGCAGTTGCCCGCGCGGCACGGCGATCACCTGCAACACGCCGGGTCAGTGCCAACAGATGGTGGGCACCTGCTCGCCGACCACCGGGGTGTGCGTGTACCCGCAGCTCCCGGACGGCACGTCGTGCGGTGCGGGAGCGGCCCGCTGCTGCTCGGGCACCTGCATCAACACCACGCTCAACGGCACCCACTGCGGCGGCTGTGGCCTCACGTGCGGAGCGTCTCAAGTGTGTCAGCCGATCCAGTCCAGCGGCTGTGTCCCCTCGGAGCCGGCGAACACCAGCGGCCGCTGCACCTGCTCCGCCGCCCCCGATGCAGGGTGCCCCAACGGCCAGACCTGCACGAACGGCGTCTGCTACCCGTCGCTGCCGATGCAGTGTTCGCCGGGCCAGGGCATCCAAGTCACGACCGCGGCTGATGGCGGCTCCTGCGGCTTCTACTGCCGTTACTGAAATCCACATGCGGCTCTTCGGGATCGGCGACACCCACCTTCCGTCTGATCGGAAGAAGGACATGGACCGCTTCGGCTGGGCGCAGCACCCCGGCCCGCTGCAGCGCAACTGGGACCAGACCGTCACCAACGACGACGCCATCATCGTGGCGGGCGACATCAGCTGGGCCACGCGGCCCAACGAGGTGATGGAGGATCTGAAGTGGCTCGACGAGCGCCCCGGCAAGAAGGTGCTGCTGCGGGGCAATCACGACTACTGGTGGGGTGACTCGACGGCGAAGCTCAAGAAGCTCTTCGAGCCGTTCAAGAGCTTCCACGGCTTCATTCAGAACTCGGCGGTGGAGATCGGCCCGTACCTGATCGCCGGCTCGCGCTTGTGGACCGCGCCTGAAGCGCCGCCGATGCCCGGTGGAGAGATGGGCGACGCGGTGCAGAAGCCCGACTACATCGTGCGCGAGACGAACCGCCTGCAGCTCTCCATCGACGACGCGAAGGAGCGCGAAGCGAAGGCGGGGCGGCCGATGGTGCGTATCTGCGCGGTGCACTTTCCGCCGCTCTATTCAAACGGGCTGGAGACTGCGTTCTCCCGCACCCTCGAGGCCTGGCAGCCGAAGCTCTGCGTGTACGGCCACCTGCATGGCCCGGGGATCGGAGCGGGCTTCGTCGGCGATCACAGCGGCGTGAAGTACGTGCTCGCTTCGTGCGACGCCGCACAGTTCAAGCCGGTGCTCCTGCACGAGTGAACCTGTAGAGGAGAACGAAGATGCCGTTTCGTCTCCCGCCACCGCTCGTGTTCAAGCCCGACGAGCTGTACCGGGTGCCGACGGCTGATGGGACGGCGATCGCGCTCGGCCGTTACCACCCACGCGGTCCACGGCGCTTCGTCGAGCCGGTGGTGCTCGGTCATTCCTTAGGCACCAATCGTTTCAATCTCGACTTCGACGAGCGGTACTCGTTCGCGCGTGGGCTCGCCCGGCGGGGCTTCGAGACGTGGGTGCTCGAGCTGCGAGGTGGAATCGCGGGGAGCTCCGAAGGCGCCACTTTCGACATCGAGGCCGAGCACGACGTGGCGGCGGCGTTGACCGCGGTCACCTCCACGGGCGCGCCGGCGGTGACCTGGGTGGGGCACTCGCGCGGAGGTCTGCTCGCGTACGCGCACCTCGCGCGAAATCCCAACGCGCCGATTCGCGCCATCGCCACCCTGGGGAGCCCGCTCACCTTCGACTCGCAGCCCGGTGTGCAGCGCTTCGTGAACGCGCTGGGGCCCACCTTCCGGCTCCCCACGTTGCCCCTCGAGCTCGCGAGCTGGGCCTGGCCGCTGGGGCTTCCTCCTGATCCGATCGGCAAGTACTTGCTGCGCGCCGACAACATGGATCCGGTGGTGATCCGCCAGGCGATCGCACATGTGTCGGCCGACATTCCCGGTGGTGTGGGGCGCCAGTTCGCGCGCTGGGTGCGCACCAATTCCTTCGATGGCGAAGACGGGTTCGACTACCGCAAGGGCATGAAGGCGATCCGCGTGCCGGTGCTCTCGATGGCGGGGGCTCGCGATTTCCTCTCCCCTCCTGAGGCCGCCCATTTGGTGGGCTCGCTCGTCTCGGGTCCCTCCGAGCTGGTGCGGGTGGGCACCGGAGAACACTTCTCCATCGACTATGGCCATGGAGATCTCGTGCTGGGCTTGAAAGCGCCTGACGAAGTGCTCCCGCGGCTGGCGGATTTTCTCGCGCGACACTCCACGCCCGAGATTCTGTAACCTCGCGCGCCGTGCCCACTCCCGTTTGCCCCCGAGACGGAACACCGCTGAAGCAAACCAACGACGTGTTCGGTCCCGGCACGAAGGCGCACGTATGCCCCAAGTGCACCGGCGTGATGGCCGATTGGGAGACCGCGCAGAAGTTCTTCACCTCGCTCGGGCTCTCGCTCACCGATCTGCAGACGATGATCGGCTTCGCGGCGGCCAAGCAGCAGGCGCAGCCCCTGGCGTGCACCTCGTGCGGCAAGGGCCCGCTGAAGCCGCTGGTGCACAAGGGCATCGAGCTCGATCTCTGCGAGGCGTGCGGCTCGGCCTGGTTCGATCGCGGCGAGTTGAAGCGCGTGAGCGGTGGAAAGTTCGGCGCGGGGCTCGAGGCGCAGGCGAAGCCCACGGCGGGTGAGACCAGCAAGACCGTCGGCGTGTTCGAGATGTTCTGGGACTGCGCCTTCTGCGACACCAAGGCGCTCCTCGGAAAGTCGAACAAGTTCTGTCCCAACTGCGGCGCGCAGCAGGACGCCACGAAGCGCTACTTCCCTCCGCCGGGAAAAGAGGTGGCGGCGAATCACGAGTACGACGGCGCCGACAAGACGTGCCCCGCGTGCCAGACCCCCAACGGAGCGAAGGCGCACAACTGCCGGAGCTGCGGCAGTCCGCTCGACGGCGCGGCCGAAGTGAATCGCGTGGCCGATCGTTCGAGCGCGGCGCCCAGGGCCCCTGCGAAGGGAGCGAAGCCGCCCACCAAGTCGAAGCTCCCGTGGATCATCGGTGGCGTGATCACCGTGCTGGTCGCGTTCTGCCTGGTCGCGATGTTCTGGACGAAGGACGTGGGCGTCACCGTCACCAGTCACACGTGGGAACGCACCATCGACATCGAGCGGATGACGGCGGTGAACGAGAGCGCCTGGTGCGACTCGATGCCCTCAGGCGCGTACAGCGTGAGCCGTTCGCGTGAGCAGCGCAGCACGCGCGACATTCCCGATGGCCAGACGTGCACCACGCGCGACGTGGATCGCGGAGACGGCACGTTCGAGCGCAAGCAGGAGTGCCGCACGAAGTACCGCTCCGAGCCCGTGTACGACGATCGGTGTCGCTTCACGATCGATCGCTGGAAGGTGGCGCGCACGGCCAGAGCCGCCGGGCAGGGTGTGGAGCCCGCGCCGAACTGGCCGCCGGTGGGTCAGCTGCGCCTGGGTTCGTCCCTCGGGTCCGAGCGAGAGGGTTCGCGCAACGAGAAGTACACCCTGTCTCTCCTTGGGGACGATAAGGAGACGTACACGTGCTCATTGGCGTCGACGAAGTGGAACGCGGTAGCCGACGGGCACAAGAAGGTGATCCCCATTGGGGTGATCACGAAGTCTCCTGAATGCGACAAGCTGTGAATGACGCTGTGACGAACGAAGAGCCGCGAAAAGAAAAAGAGCCGACGCGGCCGGCTGATCCCCTCTCGATTCTTTCGCTCGCGACCGGCATCGCCGCGCTGTGTTTGGCGCTGGTGTCGGTGATGCCGCTGGTCGGAATGTGCGCGATGCCGATCTCGGCGATCTGCGTGCTGACCAGCCTGGTGTCAGGCATCGCGAGCCTGATTCGCACCGCCATCAAGCCTGAGCTCGACGGGCGCTACCAGGCGCTCTCGGGAATTGGTCTGTCGTTGGTGTGGGGCCTGGCGGCGGCGATCCTGGCGATGTTCGCCGCGCGGCCTCACTAACGCTTTCCCTCTCCCTGCGACAGCGGGGCGCGAGCCGTCTCGCGGCGCCGCGCAGCGGTGCCGAGGCAGCAGCGTCCCGGGAAAGAGAGGGGCAGGGGAGAGGGGCGGACTTCGGTTACTCCGAAGCAGACTGCTCGACCTTCTGCTCGCCACCCGCGGGAGGCGAGAACAACTGGCCGACCCACTCGAAGAACCGAGAGAGCGGCGCCTTGTCGTCCTGCTTGAACGGCGTCATCAACCAGACCGCGAGGTACGCCCAGAGCGGGATGGGGCCGAGGATCGCGAGGCTCACGATGAACGCCACGCGCACGAGGGTGACGTCCCAGTTGAAGTGATTCGCGATCGCCGCGGTGACACCACCCACTGCGCGCCCCGGGAGGTCGCGATAGAGGCCCACCACGTCCGCCTGGCGCTGCGTGCAGAACGGGCAGCGGAGCGCGCGGCTGTCGATGTCCTTGAAGCAGGCGCTGCAGGTCTTGTCGGTCATGCCCCCTCTACGGGCGGGGCTGCCGTCGATTGCAGGTCAGATCAGCTTCAACGCTTCGGCATCGAGCACCTCAAATCGAGCCTTTGCGTGACTCCTGCCGAGGGCCGTGCGCCGGAAGCGGGCTTCGAGCTGGGGCAGCAGGTTCTTTCGCCCGACCTTGCCCAGGCTCGCCCACTTCACCTCGCTGACGATCAGCGCGTCACCTTCCTCGCGAACGAGGTCGAGCTCGACGTCGCCCTCCCAGTAGCGCGAGCTGCCGGGCCAGCGCGCCCGGAGCCGATCTTCGAAGACAGTCGAGGCGTGGTCTTCGAGGAGCTTCTGCTTGTCTGCAGTGGAATAGCTCCGCCATCGGGAGCGATGAGGCGAGTAGACGTGAAACCAGAAGCGCAGCGTCGGGTCGGCCAGCCGATAAAGGGTGCGCTTGGTGGTGCGCACGCTTTCGCCGAATGGCAATTCCCGCTCGAGCAGCTTCGCGTCGAGGAGCACCTGGAAGAGTCGAGAGTGGTGGGTCTGTGGAGTGCCGAGTCGAGCTGCTATATCTGATGGATGGTGCGAGCCGCGGCCCACGGCCTCGAGCACGGCGGGGGCGGTGAGCCCGACGATGCCTTCATCCTTGAGGAGGCGGGAGGGCTCGAACTCGAGGGCAGGAGAGGAGCCGAAGAACAGCTCCTCGGCGAGGGCGACGGCGGTCTGCCCCCTGCGGACGAGCTCCCAGTACTTGGGAACCCCGCCGACCATCGAGAAGCGGACGAAGGACTCGCGCGAGATCGGGTTCTGGCCGCACGCCTTGCAGAAGGCGCGGTAGCTCATCGGAGCCACCTCGAGGATCTTCCGCGCGCGGCCGAAGAGGGGCGCGCCGCGATTCAGGAAGAGGTCGTTCATCATCCGCGTGCTCGAGCCGGAGAGAATGAGCGAGCTCTTCTTTCGCTTGCGGTGATCGATCCAGCGCTGGAGCACTGAAGGCAGCGAAGGGTCGGCGGCGACGAGGTAGGGCAGCTCGTCGAGGCAGAGCACGAAGTCCTTCGGCTGCAGGTCGAGCAGCTCCAGGAGCTCAGCGAAGGAACGCGGCACGATGGCAGATGGGAGCCGGAGATCTTCGAAGACCTGCTGTACCTGTTGCTCCTTCGCGGCCTCGATGGCCTGGCTGTAGAGCCCGTCGTGGCCCTGCAGCCACCTCGTGAGGAGCCGCGTCTTGCCCACTCTGCGGCGGCCGAAGATCACCAGCAGCCCACCGGCATGGGCGTGCTGGTCGAGCTGCTTCAGCTCTTCGGTGCGGTTGACGAAGTCGAGCTCCACGCGACAGATGATGCTTCACGAACATTATGTTCGTCAAACATCATCTTGGCGGTGCGGGCTCGACCACGATCGAGAGCGGAGCGTCATCGAGCCTGACGAGCACCGGGTCCGCCTTCGCCTGCCAGAGCTCCACCACGGCGACCTGGTACAGCGGATCAGGACTGCTGATCTTTCGCGGCTGCCAGGTGAACTCACCGCGCTCGTTGGTACGGATCGTGGCGGTGGCGAGCTGTGCCCCGATGCCACCGTCGCCGCGCAACATGACCGTGGTGGGATCGACTTCGAGGATCGCCAC
>CBIHPJ010000503.1:0-6938 GCA_966211295.1 uncultured Myxococcales bacterium
CTACAGGTCGCCACAGGGGTGATCCCAATGCGCGCGAAGATCGCCCCTCTCCCCGCTGACGCAGGGAGAGGGAGGAAGTCAGCCAATTCAGTCCAGTGCTTACAGTCGGTTGGAAAAACCGTTTTTCCATGGCGAAACAAAGGGGTTGGTGAAATCACAGCACCCCGCCCGCGTTGTGTGCCGCGCTGACTGCCTCCATGGAAGCCCTGACTCTCCCCCTCCGTGCGTTGCTCGATCCCGTGGGGGCCATTCCTCGCGCGGTGGAGACTCGCCGCTGGCTGATTCCATTGCTCCTCGTCGCGCTGCTGACCGCTGCTGCCGGAGCGGTGATCGCGCTTCGTCTCGACGCCGCACGCGTCGTGATTCCCAAGATGCAGATGACGGGCGAGCTGATGAAGGCGTCCGAGCGCGAGGTGAACGAGGCCATCGAGCAGGCGCAGCGCGTGGCGCTCGTCGGTGGAATCGCGAAGGGGCTGATGCTGATGCCCTTCCTCGTGCTGCTCCTCTCGATCGCTCTGAAGATCGCCTCGTGGCTCATTGGCCGGAAGGCGCTCTTCGCTGACCTCTTCACCGTGGCCGCGCTCGCGATGCTTCCAGTGGCGGTCTTTCACGGCATCGAAGTGCTGGCCGCGTTGCGCCTCGAGGTGATCACGCCGCGCCTCGCCGAGACCCTGGTGCCTTCGTCTCTGAAGTTCTTCTTCGAAAAGGGGCCGCCAGCGATGACCCGGCTCTACACCGCGATCGATCTCATCAACATCTGGGCGTCGCTCCTGATGGGCCTGGGCTTCGCGGCTGCCTCGAAGTGGAAGCCGTGGAAGGGCGCTCTCTTCGGGCTGTTCCTTTACATCCTCTTCGCAGCGGTGTTCTTCGTGGGGCTCCCGGGTCTGGCCCCACCAGAAGGGATGGGTGGCTGAAGTGAGTCTGTTGAGTCTCCTCGTCGCCGGTCAGCTCGCCGCGACGCCAATTACCCTCGAAGAAGTGCGGGACGCCTCGCGCCAGCAGCTCGACGCCATTCGCGCGCGCCTCGACGTGCAGCGCGCGGAGTCGAACAGCAAGAGCGCCCTCGGCGTGATCTTTCCCCAGGTCGACATGAACCTGGGCACGGGCATCACGTTCGTCGGCAAGCTGAAGTCGTACCAGACGGTGCCCGTCACCGACCCGACGACGAACCAGATCACCGGCTTCCAGCAGCAGGTCGTCGACACCGACCCCATCAATCAAGGCCGCTTCAACATGGGCGTGTCGGTGAACCAGTTGCTCTACGACGGCGGGCGTTGGTGGTCGCGCATCTCGCAGACCGGTTCGCAGGAAGAGGCCGCGAAGGGACAACTCGAGGAGCAGCAGCTGTCCAGCGAGCTCGAGGCCGTGCGCCGCTTCTACGAATTGGTGAAGGCGCAGCTCACCCTGAAGGTCTTCGTGGAGACGGTCGATCGCAGCCGCCAGCAGGTCGATCGCGCCAACGCGCTCTACGAGGCGGGCCGTGGTCCGCGCAGCTCCTGGTACGACGCGCGCACCAACCTCGCCAACGACGAGATCAACGTGGTGCGGCAGCGCCAGCGCATCGCCCAGGCGCGGCTCCAGCTGCTGCAGTGGATCGGGCGCCCCGACTCCGACGTGGTCGCGGTCACTCCGGAAGACATGGGTCAGCTGCCGCCGGCCTTCGACACCGCGAAGGCGCTCGAGGCAGCGCGCGAGAAGCGGCCGCTCTTCCGCTCGCTCGCCGCGAACGTGAGGGCCAGTGAGCTCGGCGTCACCATCGCGCGCGCCGATTACTTCCCGCGCATCAGCTTGAACGCGAACTACTCGCGCGGCTCGCCGAACATCGAGTTCTTCGTGGACCCGCTCCGCCAGCACCAGCTCTCGCTGGGCGCCAACCTGACCTGGAACCTCTTCAGCGGCTTCCAGCACGTCGCGAACGAGGAACGGGCGAGAGCCGACGTCGCGCAGGCCACCGCCCAGCAGCGTCAGTCGATCCTCGATCTCGAGGCTGAGATCGTGCGCGCGAACGACGCCTACGCGTCCGAGGTCGAGGTGCTCTCGATCGCCGATCGCAACCTGTCCGTCGCGAAGGAGCAGACCGCGCTCGAAGAAGAGCGCTTCGTCGCAGGCGCGGGATCCTCACTCGAGGTTCGCAACGCGCAGATCAAGTACACGCAGTCGCAGCTCTCGGTGCTGCAGGGCAAGGCAGACGTCGCCACCGCCCGAGCCGCCCTCGAGCGTGCAGTCGGAGGAACTCCATGACCTGGTGGAAGGGTTTGATCGCGGCGTTGATCGTCGCGGCAGTCGGCGGCATCACGTTCGCGGGGCTGCGCGACAAGCCGCCCCCGGCGACCGAGGTGCAGTTCGGCAAGGTGAAGAAGGGCCCCATCACGCGCACCGTCACGGGCGCGGGCAAGGTCGAGGCCGCCACCACGGTGAAGATCAGCTCGAACCTCTCGGGCGATCTCGTCGAGCTGCCGGTGAAGGTCGGCGACACGGTGAAGAAGGGGCAGGTGCTCGCCAAGCTCGACAAGCGTCGCGTCGAGGCGAGCGTGCGCCAGGCGGCTGCCTCCTGGAACGCCGCGAAGTCCGAGATGGCCACCGTGCAGGTCGACATCGATCGGCTCGGCAAGGAGCTCGGCCGCGTCTCCGTGCTCGTCGAGAAGGGGCTTGCCTCGAAGGCCGAGCAGGAGCGCGCGATGTCTGATCTCGCCGCTGCCAAGTCACGCTTCGCTTCGCAGAACGATCGCGCTGCCCAGGCGGCCGCCGTGCTCGAGGAAGCCAGCAACTCGCTCGCGAAGACCACGCTGTTCTCTCCGATCGACGGCAACGTGATCGAGGTCACCCGCGAGGTCGGTGAGCGCGTTCGCGGCTCTGACTTCAACGAAGACGTGGTGATGACCCTCGCGGCGCTCCACGCGATGGAAGTGAAGATCGAGGTCGGTGAGCACGAAGTGGTGCACCTGTCGCTCGGCCAGAAGTCCGACATCAAGATCGACGCGTTCGACGGTCAGACCTTCGAGGGCACCGTGGTGGAGATCGCGCAGAAGGCGCTCATCCGCAACCCGGGCACCGAGCAGGAGACCACCAGCTTTCCCGTCACCGTCGCGCTCGTGGCGAAGCCCGACAAGGTGCTGCCTGGCATGAGCGCCGAGGTGAAGGTCACCGCGGATCAGCGTGACTCGACCTTGATCGTCCCGGTGCAGGCCGTCACCGTGCGTCCCGAGCGTTCGCTCGCCGACACCGCGGCGAACATCGAGGGCAACAAGCTCTCGGCGCCGAAGAAGGGCGAGACCTTCGCGAAGGTCGTCTTCGTGGTCGACGCCGAGAAGAAGGTGCACGCGCGCCGGGTGAAGACCGGCATCTCGTCGGACACCGACATCGAGATCCTCGAAGGTCTCGCCGAGGGTGACGAGATCATCGAAGGCCCGTACCGCACGCTCGCGAAGGATCTGAAGGAAGGCGACCTCGTCGAGGAGCAGCAGCAGGGTGGGAAGGGCGGCGGCAAGGGCGGCCCGGGACGGAAGCGCGGCTGACCCATGCTCATTGAGCTCACCGACATCCACCGCGAATACAACGTCGGCGGTGAGCTGGTGCGCGCGCTCGACGGCGTGAGCATCGGCATCGAGCGCGGCGAGTGGGTCGCGATCATCGGGCAGTCGGGCTCGGGCAAATCGACGTTGATGAACGTGGTCGGCTGCCTCGACACTCCGACGCGCGGCAGCTACCAGCTGAATGGCAAAGACGTCTCCCGCATGGATGACGACGAGCTGGCCGGCATTCGCAACGCGGAGATCGGTTTCATCTTTCAGAACTTTCAGCTGCTCCCCCGTGAGACCGCGCTCGCGAACGTCGAGCTGCCGCTGGTGTACCGCGGGGTGAACGCGAAGGATCGTCGCGCCCGCGCAGTCGAAGCGCTGCAGAAGGTGAAGCTCGAGCACCGCATGCATCACAAGCCCACCGAGCTGTCCGGTGGTCAGCGTCAGCGCGTGGCGATCGCGCGTGCGCTCGCGGGAAGTCCTTCGCTCCTCCTCGCGGACGAGCCGACCGGTAACCTCGACTCGAACACCGGCGAAGAGATCGTGAGGCTCTTCGAAGAGCTCCACCGCGCGGGTCACACCATCGTGCTCGTCACCCACGAGCCGAAGCTCGCTGCTCGTTGCCCTCGCGCCGTGCGGCTGAGCGATGGGAAGGTGGTCGGCGACGGACTCGGCTCGAAGATCGCGTACCTCGATGTCTCCAAGCCGGCTGAGCCCGCCGCTCATGGCGAGGGGAATCCGTGAGTCTCCGGGTCGATCTCGTCGAGGGCGGGCGGATCGCGCTGAAGTCGCTCGCGAACCATCGCCTTCGCACGTTGCTCACCACGGTGGGCGTCGGCATCGGCGTCGCCACGCTGCTCGCGATCCTCGGGATCGTGCAGGGCATGGACACCAGCTTCCAGGCGCAGCTCGCTTCGCTGGGTAGCAACTCGGTCTACGTGGGCAAGCACCCCTGGGTGCAGATGGGGAACTGGTGGGAGTTCCGCAACCGGAAGAACCTCACCCTCGAGCACATGGAGGCGGTGCGCAGCCAGTGCACGCTCTGCGGCGCGGTGGTGCCGATCCTCGATGACAACGATGACGTCGAGTTCAACGGGCGCGCGCTCAACTTCGTGTCGATCACCGGCACCACGTCGGAGTACCTGACGGTCAGCGGCTTCGAGACCACCAGCGGCCGCTTCATCACCGAGGCCGACAACGAGAGCCGTCGCCTCACCGCGGTGATCGGCACCGACATCGCCGACACGTTCTTCCCCGACATCGATCCGGTGGGCTCGACCATTCGCGTGGCCGGCAAGCCGTTCACCGTGATCGGCGTGCTCTCGCGCAAGGGGAAGATCCTCGACCAGAGCCAGGACCTCACCGTCGTCATCCCGTTCAACACCTTCAAGGCGTTCTTCCGCGGGCGGCGATCGATCGAGATCGGCATCCAGGTGAAGGACGCGGAGCAGATGGCGAACGCCGAGGATCAGCTGGTGGGCATTCTGCGCCGCGCGCGCGAGACGCCTCCCGAGAAGCCGGACGACTTCGCCATCAACAAGCCCGACCAGCTCGCTTCGACCTACGAGCAGCTCACCGGCGCGCTCTATGGAGTCGCGCTCGGCATCGGCTTCATCACGCTCCTCGTCGGCGGCATCGGGATCATGAACATCATGCTGGTGTCGGTGCGTGAGCGGACGCGCGAGATCGGCATTCGCCGCGCGCTCGGAGCGACCAAGCGCACCATCATCACGCAGTTCGTCCTCGAGGCGACCCTGGTCTCCGCGGTCGGTGGCGCGATGGGCACGCTCGTGGGACTCGGTGGAGCGAAGATCGTGAGTTTGATCACGCCGCTCGCTGCGACCGTGCGTCCTGGCACCGTGTTCTTCGGAGTGGGCTTCGCCGCGCTCGTGGGACTGGTGTTCGGCATCTGGCCCGCGGCTCGTGCGGCGAACCTCGATCCCGTCGAAGCGCTGAGGGACGAATGAGAACCGGGATCGGAGCCGGGACGGCGGAACGCTGGACCACTGCATCCGAAGGATGCGCTGGCGGAGCGACCCGATGAATTGGATCCGCGCGTTCTTCGACAACCTCGCGCTCGCCTTCGGAACGTTCGTCGCGCATCCGCTCCGCACCATGCTCACGCTGCTGGGCATCGTGATCGGCGTGAGCACCGTGATGACCATGATGGCGCTCCTCGAGGGGCTGCGCGTCAAGGTGAACAAGGACTTCAGCCAGCTGGGCGCGAACGTGTTCCGCGTCGACAAGTGGCCCCAGGGTTTCCGCTTCGGTGGCGGCGGCGTCGACTGGAACCGCATCAGCAAGCGGCCTCAGCTCACCGTGGGCGACAAGCGCGCGCTCGCCGAGCAGTGCCCGTCGGTGCTCCGCACGTCCGCGTCATCGTGGCAGCCGGGGCAGAAGGTGCGCACCGCGATGTCCGAGACGCAGCCGAGCGTCTTCATCATCGGAGCCACGGTCGAGTACCCCGAGACTTCGGGCATCACCATCGCCAACGGCCGCACGTTCAACGACACCGAGGAGATCGACGGCCGTCGGGTCGCGGTGCTCGGCCCTGACGTCGCCGACAAGCTCTTCCCCTCGATCGAACCGCTGGGTCAGGAAGTGCGCCTCAAGGGCCGCCCCTACACCGTGATCGGCGTGATGGAGCGCCGCGGGAAGTTGATGGGCATGTTCAACATGGACAACCAGGTGATGATCCCCATGTCGACGTTCATGGGCGCCTACGGCAAGCGCCGTAACGTTTCGATCAGCATCGAGGCCCTCGACAAGGAACGCGTCGACAAGGCGATGGAAGAGGTCACGCGCGTGATGCGTCAGCGCCGCGACGTGGCCCCGATGGATGAGAACAACTTCGAGGTGTCGACCAATGAGTCGATGGCGAAGTCGCTCAACGATCTGTCGAACGTGGTGACCGCGGCGACGTTCGGGGTCTGCATTCTCTCGCTGATCGTCGGCGGCATCGGGATTCTGAACATCATGCTGGTCTCGGTGACCGAGCGGACGCGCGAGATCGGTATTCGCAAGGCGCTGGGCGCGCGGAAGAACCGCATCTTGATGCAGTTCGCGACCGAGGCCGTGGTGCTCTCGGTGGTGGGCGGTGTGATCGGCATCGCGATCGGCTTTGGCCTGGCGTTCTTAGGCAGGTGGACCTTCGGGCTCTACACGGCGGTGCCGGTCTGGGCGGTCGTGATCTCGCTCGTGATGTCGAGCGGGGTAGGCCTCGTCTTCGGCATCTATCCGGCAGCCCGCGCGGCGAAGCTCGATCCCATCGAGGCCATGCGCGCCGAATAGCGTTTCCCTCTCCCTGCGCCAGCGGGGAGAGGGGCAGGGGAGAGGGGCGAGCGCGAATTGACGCCCCGCACCCCCCGCCTCGCGGCGACCAACCCCCCCACCCCGGGCGGGGGATTTTGAGTTTGAGAG
>CBIHPJ010000504.1:0-6936 GCA_966211295.1 uncultured Myxococcales bacterium
CGGGCGTGGCGCTGAGGGCCGACGCGCTCACCCCGAAGGACAGGGAAGATCTCATCTTCGGCCTGAAGAACGGCGTCGACATGGTGGCGCTCTCGTTCGTGCGCACGCCGGAGGACATCGAGATGTGCCGCCAGGCGATGCAGGAGGCGGGCAAGGTGGTGCCGATCATCGCCAAGCTCGAGAAGCCCGAGGCGATCGCGCGCCTCGACGCGATCCTCGACAAGACCGACGGCGTGATGGTCGCGCGTGGTGACCTCGGCGTGGAGATTCCGCCCGAGGAAGTGCCCGCGATTCAGAAGGACATCATTCGGCGCGCGAACCAGCGCGGCATGCCGGTGATCGTCGCCACCCAGATGCTCAACTCGATGATCGAGCACCCGCGGCCCACCCGCGCCGAGGCGAGCGACGTCGCGAACGCGATCTTCGACAACACCGACGCGGTGATGCTCTCGGGCGAGTCGGCCTCGGGTCGCTACCCCATCGAGTCGGTGGAGATGATGAACCGCATCGTGGAAGCCGCCGAGTCTGCGATGCGTCAGTCCTTCCCGCGCGTGGGCACGGGTGAGCCCGTGAAGATCCCGGCGGACTTCCCCGACGTGACCTGCGGGGTCGCCTGCCGCGCGGCGCGCGAGTCGGGAGCGGCGCTGATCGTCGCCTTCACGCTCACCGGCACCACGGCGCGCCTGCTCTCGCGCTACCGGCCGCAGATGCCGATCATCGCGTTCTCTCCGAACCAGGAAGTGCGTCGTCGTCTGGCGCTCCTGTGGGGAGTGATGCCGCGCGTGCTCGAGCCCGTGCAGGAGACTGAAGAAATGGTGCAGCGCGTGGAGGAAGAGCTTCTGGCGCGCGGCCTGGCGAAGCGCGGCGATCGCATCGTGATCGTCTTCGGCGCGCCCGTCGGTCAGGCGGGCCGCATCAACTCGCTGCGCCTGCACACCATCGAGATGTGACCCCTTGCTCCCTCTCCCTGCGCAGCGTGCGCAGCGGGGAGAGGGGAGAGGGGCGAAGCGTTCAGCTCCGCGCAGCGATGTTCTGAACCCACTCGTTGGAAGGCGAGTTGGGGAACTGCTTGGCGAACTCCTTCGCGACGGCCTTCATCTTCGCGCTGTCACGCGAGGCCTGGGCATCAGTGAACTGGAGCTGGAGCACCGCCTCGCGGGTGGTCGGGCGGTGACCATTGACCGGGTTCGCAGGCATGTGCGCGTTCGGCGCCGCCTTGGCGAGCTCCTGGTACGCGGCGATGAACTCCGTGCGCTTCGACGCGCCCGCGGCAGACCAGAGAACGTCACCCTCTGCGCTGTTGACCGAGGTGAGCTTGGCCAGCTTCGCTTCCACCTGCTGCGGGTTCAGGCTCCCTTGCTTCGCTGCAAAGGCGATCGCGCCGAGCTCTCGAATCTGGGTGGCGACCGTGGGCAACTTCGGCCCCGCGCCCCACGCCGCGTTGGCCTGCGGGGCGGCTGCGGCCGCCTTCGGCGCCTTGGCGGGAGTCTTCGGAGCGGCACTGCTCAGCTTTGGGGTCGAGACGCGATTGACGGGCACGGCGGTTCCTTTGGAAGTGGGTTGCGCTTGCGTTGACGATTGTCGGGGCCGGCCATGCGATGGTCTCGGGCCAGTTTGAAGAAGGCGACCGGGCCGGTTTCGTTCGGGTGCGCGTGGGCCGCGGTGCCGGGGTGATGGTCGTATGAGTCGTGCGCTGAAATTGGTCTTGAAGCCCAGCCATCTTCCGCTCTTCCAGCAGGTCGCGGAGGCGGTGATCGAGGCGATTCAGCAAGGCCGCCTTTCTCCCGGTGCGAAGCTGCCGGGCACCCGTGCGTTGGCGACGCAGCTCGACGTGCACCGGAGCACGGTGGTCTCGGCGTTCAAGGAGTTGGAGGAGCAGGGCTGGCTTCGCTCGTCGCCGGCGAGCGGAACATTCGTCTCGTCGGCCGCACCCGGCGCCAAGACAGCCAGAGCGCAGCGGAGACCGGAACGCCCAGGCTTCGACTTCATCTCGGTGCCGCTCGAAGAGCATGACCGGAGCCCGGGCCGCGATGTGCTGAACTTCAGCGGCGCGCCTGACGTGCGAGTGATGCCGGTCGATTTGATGGCGCGTGCGTATCGCCGCGCGCAATCACGCCGCCGAGCGACTCCGCTCGAGCCGTTGGGACACGAGCCGCTGCGCACGGCGGTCGCCTCGATGCTTCGCCAGGAGCGCGGGCTCGACGTGACCATCGACCACGTGATGATCGTTCCGCGCGGGACGGTCGCGGTCGAGCTGGTGATGCGCGCTCTGCTCGCAGCCGGAGACACCGTCGCGCTCGAGGAATTGGGGCATCGACCTCTGCGCGAGATTCTGGAACGCCAACAGGTACGACTCGCCCATGTCGCGATCGACGAACAGGGGCTCCGGGTCGACGCCCTCGAGGCGTTGACGCGCTCCGAGCGCGTGCGAGCGATCTGGGTGACCCCACAGTGTCAGTACCCGACGAACGTGGTGATGAGCGAGGCGAGAAGAAAGGCGCTGCTCTCCCTGGCGCAAAAGCAGCGGTTGCCGGTGGTCGAGAGCGACTACCTCCACGACTTTCACTACGGCGACGAGAATCACCTTCCGCTCGCGGCCGAGGATCAGACGAGCCAGGTGATCTATCTGGGCTCGCTTGCGCGCGTGCTCGCGCCCGACGTGCAGCTTGGGTACGTGGTCGCAGCGCCTGCCTATCTGCAAGCCCTCGCCCGGCTGCGACAGCGTGCGGACCGGCACGACGAGTTCGCGACTCAGCTCGCCGTGGCCGACTTGATGGAAGACGGCGAGTACCAGCGGGCGCTGCGCCGGTCGCGACAGGTCTATCTGCGGAGGCGTGACGTGCTGGTGCAGGAGCTGCGTCAACGGCTCGGGGACGTGCTCACGTTCGACCTGCCGTCAGCGGGCACCGCGCTCTGGGCTCGCGTCGCGCCACGCATCGACGTGGATCAGTGGGCGGCCCGCGCGCGGGAGCAGAAGGTGCAGTTCCGCACTGCGCTCCATTTCGCGCACGATCGAAAGCCGCGGCCCTTCATCAGGTTGGGCTTTACGCAGCTCAACGAGAAGGAGCTGGTGACGGCAGTCGATCGGCTCGCCGTCAGCGTGACTTGAGTGCCCGCCTGGGAACGTCGGCCTCGACGAAGATCTTGAAGAGCTCCTTGTCGAGCTGACCGCTCTCGGACTCCTTGCGGAGGATGTCGAGCGCCAGATCGTGCGGCACGGCCTTCTTGTACGGACGATCGCTCGCGGTGAGCGCGTCGTAGATGTCGCTGATCGCCATCATCTTCGACTGCACGGGGATCTGCTCCGAGGCCACCGCGCGCGGGTAGCCCTTGCCGTCGAGCTTCTCGTGGTGCGCGTAGGCGATCTCCGGCACGCGCTTGAGGCTCTTGGTCCACGGGATCTGAGAGAGGAACCGGAAGGTGTGCGTGACGTGCGACTCGATCTCGCGCCGCTCGGTGGGGGAGAGCGACCCGCGGGGAATCGACAGCACCTGCACGTCATTCGGAGTGAGCAGCATCTGCGGCCGTTCGCGCGAGTCAGTGTACGAGAGACCAGCGAGCCCCGTGAGCCGCTCGAAGCCGCCCTGTGCGAGCACCGTGGGCCGGTTGCACTGGAGGACGAAGTCGAGCGCGTCATCGACTTCCTTGATCTCGCGCACGAGGCGCTCGTTCTCTTCCTGCTCGATCTCGTCGATCGCGCGCTCACCGCGCATCTTGATCGCGTCGAGGCGGCGCACCATCGAGGCCATCTGGCGATCTTTCCGCGCCAGGTCGAAGCGCTGCTTCAGCACCTCGAGCTCGTGCGGATAGAGCTTCTCGGCCTTCACCAGCACTGGCTCGCGCACGCCGATCTTCCCGAAGTCGTGCAGGAGCGACGCGTAGCGGATCTCCTGGATCTGATCGGTGGTGAACTTGAGATCCTTGAACGGCCCGCCGGGCGTCTGCTCGGTGGCCTCCGCGAGCGACACGGTGAGCGACGCCACGCGGCCAGAGTGACCAGCGGTGGTCGGATCGCGCGACTCGATCGCCATCACCGACGCCTGCACGAAGCCCTCGAACAACCGGTTGATGTCTTCGTGGAGCATCGCGTTCTCGATGGCCTGTGCCGCCTGGCCACCGAGCGCGATCAAGAGCTCGACGTCTTCGTCGTCGAACGCGCCGTCGGTCGCATTGAGTGCCTGGATCACGCCGGTCACCTCACCGTGCGTGTCGCGCATCGGCACGCAGAGCATGCTCTTGGTGCGGTAGTTCGTCTTGGTGTCCCAGTCGCGGTTGAAGCGCGGGTCTTCGTACGCGTCGCGCAGGTTCACCACTTCGCCCTTCTGGGCGACGGAGCCGGCGATGCCCTGGCCCAGCGGCACGCGGATCTCCTGCTTGGCGCCTTGCGCGACTCGGCTCCAGAGCTCGTTGCGTTGGCGGTCGATCACGAAGAGGGAGCACCGATCTGCTTCGACGACGCGCGCGGCCTCGCGGAGGATCAGTGGAAGCAGCTCGTCGAGGCTGTGCGCCGCGGCCATCGCCTTGGCCACCTCGAGGATCGCCTGCAGCTTGTCGACCCGGCGGAGCGCCTGCTTGAGAGGAGACATCGACGGCGAGGTCTTCTCATCATGGTCGTTTTCCACGGAGAGCGATGTTCCTCCCTCGCGCCCCCGCGAGCAACCAAAGCAAGCACTCGGGTAGTTGGTGCAACCACGTCAGGAGCGCGTTACCACCGGCCCATGACGAACCGCGTGCGCATCGCGCCTTCGATCCTTTCGGCGGATTTTGGCCGGCTTCACGAAGAGGTGAAGGCCATCGAGGCGGCGGGCGCCGACTACGTGCACGTCGACGTGATGGACGGCCGCTTCGTGCCCAACATCACCATCGGGCCGATGGTGGTCGAGGCGGTGAAGAAGGCGACCTCGCTCCCGCTCGACGTGCACCTGATGATCATCGAGCCCGAGCGGTACATCGAGGACTTCATCGCGGCCGGCGGCTCGATCATCACGGTGCATCAGGAGGCGTGCCCGCATCTGCATCGCACGCTCCAGCAGATCCGCGCCGCGGGAGCGAAGCCCTCGGTGGTGATCAACCCCAGCACCTCGATCTCCGCGATCGAAGATGTGCTGAGCGAGGTGCACCAGGTGCTCGTGATGTCGGTGAACCCGGGCTTCGGTGGCCAGGCGTTCATTCCGGGCACGGTCGACAAGGTGCGGCGGCTCCGCAAGATGATCGATGACCGGAAGCTGCACGTCGACATCGAGGTCGACGGCGGCATCAATGCCACCACGGCGAAGGAAGTCGTCGCTGCCGGAGCGAACGTGCTCGTCGCCGGAAACGCGGTGTTCAAGACGCCCGACTACAAGGCAGCCATCGCCGCGCTCCGATGAGAGTCGCGTGGGTCGCGCTCCTGCTGGGCTCTGGCTGCGTGTGCACGCCGCTCTCCGCGGTCTGCGGTGGCGTGAAGGGGCCGTGTCCCATGGAGTCGGACCTGGTGAAGCAAGGCCTGCAAGAGGCTGAGAAGCAGTGGACGACGCTGGGTTCCTGCGCGGGTCCCACCGTCGGCTCGACGCCGAACGGAGCCTGGGTGAGCCCGAACGCTCTCAGTCTCTGCCGTGAGGAGTACTTCTTCTCGCGCACTGGCCGATTGCTCGCGAAGACCTCGTGCTGCGAAGCCGAATGTCGGGAGTGGGGCTTTGGCCTGCGGATGAAGGCTGGCCCCGTGACTCGCGACCTGTGCGGCGAAGCGAAGGCGTCGCTGATCCTGCTCGGAGCGACCGCGAAGGGCGCGAACATCACCAACATCGTCGGCACTGACGGGGTTGCAGCGACGACGCGACCGGCCGGCCACTGGGCCCTGCCGTTCGGTCACTACTCGGTCGAGTACTCAGACGGAGGGCAACAGCCGCTCGACGTTCTCCTCGGCAGCGACGGTGGGATCGCCTCGCCGGTGTCCGCTCCAGAGTTGGAGGTCGGGTTGCTCTTTCACCGTCCGGGAGCCTCTGAATGAAGATCCTCGTCGCCAGCTGGAGTGATGGCGTTTTCATGGCCGATGGGAGTGCCGTCGAGCGAGAGCTTTCCGGGAAGAGCGTCACGAGTCTGAGCTCCGACACGGCGGGGGCCGTGCTCGCGATCGTCGGAGGGTCTTCGCTATTCCGACGTTCTCTTTCGGGCGAATGGGCGACGCTCGCGACCAGCACGCATCCGCTCTCTGCGTGCGCTGCACTGGGCGAGTCGATCTTCGTCGGTACTTCCGATGCGAAGGTGCTGCGCCTCGAGCACGGCGAGCTCCAGCAGTTACCCTCGTTCAACACCGTGGCCGGGAGGGAGACCTGGTACGCGGGCAGCACGATCATCGATGGTCGCGTGGTCGGTCCGCCGCTCGGCGTGCGGTCGATGTGTGGGGCGTGTGATGGTTCGACGCTCCTCGTGAACGTGCACGTCGGAGGCATTCCTCGCTCCACCGATTCAGGTCAGACGTGGAAGCCGACCATCGAGGTCGCGGCCGACGTACATCAAGTCGTCGCGCATCCTGAGAAACCGCAGCTGGTCGCCGCTGCGACCGCACTCGGCCTCGCGCTCAGTGACGACGGAGGCCAGTCGTGGAAGATCGAGAGCGAAGGTCTTCACGCCAAGCACTGTCTCGCCGTGGCGTTCGTCGGAGAAGAAGTGTGGGTCTCCGCTTCGGTCGATCCATTCTCTGATGGCGCGGTCTATCGGTGGACGGGAAGCGGCCCGCTCCGGCGTCTCACTGGCAGCGTGCTTCCGCAGTGGTTCGAGCGAGGCGTCGACACCGGAAACCTCGCCGCACGAGGTGACGTGGTCGCAATCGCCGATCGCGCGGGCCACCTCTACGTCTCTCGTGATCGCGGCACGACGTGGGCTCTCGACACAATCGTCCCGGGCCCCACCGGCGTCCTGGTTTTGCCCAGCGGGCAGTAAACAAAATACACGCCT
>CBIHPJ010000505.1:0-6927 GCA_966211295.1 uncultured Myxococcales bacterium
AGCGGGGAGAGGGGCAGGGGAGAGGGGCGCACTACGGCCGCTAGCGGAAGATGCAGATGCTCTGTTCCCACGGGTGACCGAGCCAGCCCCACCGGGACCTCCCAATCATCGAACGCCACGTGCGGACCGAATGACCAACACGTGTGCTGCCAGTCGAGCGCGTACATCCGCTGGCCAGCTGGAAGCGACTTCCTGAACGCAGCGAGTGCGAAGTCATCCAGCTGTGCGTCGAGAGAGATCGACCACGTGATGAACGGCCTCAGCGGTTCGAAGCTGGGCCAGTCCGCCTCGTGCACGCTCGGCTTGAAGGGGAGCTCGGACACGACGCGATCCCACACCTCGTCGTATTCCTGTGAAGGGAGCTCCCTCCAAGCGGTCACGCTGCGATCCCCGCGATCACCACGTCGAGCACTCGCTCCCGCAGCGCTTCGAAGCTTCGGCCCGTGAGCGGCTCGGGCATCGAGACCTCGGTGACCAGTGAAGCGAGCCCGTGCACTCCCGCCCACGCGGCCATCGCCATCGCGTTGAGCTCTTTCGGATCTGCCGCGCGCTTCGGTCCGAGCTCCTTCGCGACGGTGCGGGAGAGCGCATTCCACGCGCGCCCGCCCGACGGGCCGGTGTCGTGCGAAGGACCCGCTCGGAACATCAGCTCCATCTGCCGCGGGTGCGCCGTCGCGAAGGCCACGTACGCCCTCCCGAGCTCACGAAGTCCCGAGGGCTCCGCGGCTTCGAGGGCTTCCGCGAAACGACGCCAGGCCTCGGCCCGCAGCGCGTCGATGAGCGCACCCTTGTCAGGGAAGTGATGCGCAGGTGCGGCGTGAGAGACGCCCACCTCATCGGCCACTGAGCGAAGTGAAAGCGCGTCGACCCCGCGCCTGGCCACGATGTTCCACGCGGTGCTGAGGAGCGCCGAGCGGAGATCCCCGTGGTGGTACTTCGCCGCCGGCTTCTTTCTGGACGCCATGAAGCCAGTCTTCTCACGTCAACTTGACAGTGACAAGTTGGATGAATAATAATCTTGTCGTCGTCAAGATTGCGAGGACACGAAAATGCTCAGCTCATCCCTGCTGTCGACCTTTCACCTGTTCGCGCTGGCCATCGGCCTGCCGGGAGTCTTCCTTCGCGGCATGGCGCTCCGAGGGCTGGCCACGGATAAGACCTCGCTCCGCCGGCTCTTCATCGCCGACAACTTCTGGGGCATCGCGGCGCTGCTGTGGATCGGCACCGGCCTGACCCGCGTCTTCGGCACCTTCGAGAAGGGGAGCGGCTACTACCTGAACAGCACCAGCTTCCTGATCAAGCTGACGCTCTTCGGTCTCGTGTTCGCGCTCGAGCTCTGGCCGATGATCACCTTCATCAAGTGGCGCCGCGCTCAGGCGAAGGGTTTGGAGATCGACACCAGTCGCGCTTCGGTGCTCGCTCGCGTCAACGACATCGAGCTGGCGTTGATTCTCGCGATTCCCTTCTTCGCCTCGATGATGGCGCGGGGAATTGGGTTCGCGTGGTTCAAGTGATGCCCCTCACCCCGGGGGACGCAGGAGCGGCCCGTCGAAGGTCTGCTTCCCCGTGTCGACGTAGAAGTGATCCTCGATCACCGTGACCTTCAGCTTGTGCCGTCGCTCATCGAGCGCGGAGAGGGATTTGAGCAACTCGGAGTCGACCGCCGCGAAGTCGCCCTTCGAGAGCCGCGACAACTTCGCCGCCGCCGCTTCTTCGAAGAACGCAGCCTGCCGCTCGGGACTCTCGAACAGCACGTGCACCTTCGCGTGCGAGTTCTGATCGATCACCTTCTGCACCTTCACCGGGTCGGCCTTGCCCACGCGCACCCAGCGCGTCAGCTGATTGGTCAGATCGCGCGTCTGCAGATCGGGCGTGTCACCATCGCTCACCCCACCAGCCCCGAAGACGAGCCGCTCTTCCCAGAGCCAGCAGTACGCCAGCACTCGCAGCCACGCTCGCTGCATCGTCTCGGAAGGATGCCGCGCGAGCTTGAACGAGAGCTCTTCCAGCACCCTCGTGTCCGAGTTCGAGAGCGCAATCTCAAAGTCATACAGAATCGCCGTCAGCGCCATGCTCAGCGACCGTGTCCGCGCTTCTGGAGCTCGAGCTTCGCGATGAGCCCCTTGTGCACTTCATCGGGACCATCGGCCAATCGCAACGCGCGCGCCTGGGCGAAGAAGCCGGTGAGCAGCGTGTCCTGCGAGAGCCCCGCGCCACCATGGAGCTGGATCGCGTCGTCGACCACCTTCTGCAGCATCGAGGGCGCCACCACCTTGATCGCCGCGATCTCGGTCATCGCGCCGAGCGCACCCAATTCATCCAATTTCCACGCAGCATGCAGCGTGAGCAGCCGCGCCTGATCGATCGCCACCCGCGCTTCCGCGATGCGCTCGCGGTTGCCGCCCAGATTCATCAGCGGCTTTCCGAACGCAGTGCGCTTCATGCCGCGATCGATCATCAGCTCGAGTGACTTCTCCGCCGCGCCGATGCAGCGCATGCAGTGGTGAATGCGGCCAGGACCGAGTCGCCCCTGCGCGATCTCGAAGCCGCGACCTGGCCCGGCGATGATGCTGTCGAGCGGCAGGCGCACGTCCTTGAAGGTCACTTCTCCGTGCCCGTGCGGCGCGTCGTAGTCGCCGAACACCTTCAGCATGCGCTTCACGTGCACGCCGGGCGTGTCGAGCGGCACCAGCACCATCGAGTGCTGCGCGTGACGGCTCGCGCCTTCACTCGGAGTGCGCGCGAGGAAGATGGCCACCTTCGCCCGAGGATCGCCCAGGCCCGAGGTCCACCACTTGGTGCCGTTGAGCACCACCTCGTTGCCGCTCACCGCCGCGGTCGCCTCCATGTTGGTCGCGTCGGACGAGGCGACGCCGGGCTCCGTCATGCAGAACACCGAGCGGATTTCTCCGGCGAGCAGCGGCTCGAGCCACCGCTTCTTCTGGGCGTCCGAGCCGTAGCGGAAGAGCACCTCCATGTTCCCGGTGTCGGGCGCGTTGCAGTTGAACGCCTCGGGCGCCATCAGGCTGCGTCCCGTCAGCTCGGCGATCGGCGCGTACTCGAGCGTGGTGAGCCCGGCGCCCAGCTTCGGATCCGGGAGGAACATGTTCCACAGCCCCGCCTCGCGAGCGGCCTTCTTCACCGCCTCGATCAGCGGGTGAACGCGCCAGCGCGTCCAATCGCCGTGGGCGTTCATCTCGTGCACCTCTTGCCAGTACTGGCCTTCCACCGGCTCGATGTGCTCGGCCATGAAGGCTCGCACTCGCTCGAGGTATTCGCGGCTCTTCGCGCTGGGCTCGAAATTCATGAGAAGGGCTTACTCCACGGCTTGGGTGACGTACTTCTTGATCCACGCTTCCACGGCGAGCCCGGTGCCCATCGGCCACGGGCGCAGCTTTTCTTTCGCGACGAGCTTGTACGCGGCGAGCTCGTCGTTGAGCGTGATGGTTCCCCTGGTGCGCACGTAGAACGCGATGATCAGCTCGTTGCGCATCTCGAAGGGGTACACGCCCACGAGCTCCACCACTTCTCCGTCGAGCCCGACCTCTTCCTTCACCTCGCGCAGCACGCCCTGCTCGGGACTCTCAGCCGCCTCGAGGAAACCAGTCACCAGCGCGAACATCTTCTCGGGCCAGTTCTTCCCGCGTGCGAGCAGCATCTGCCCTTCGTGCTCGATGATCGCCGCCACCACCGGAGTGGGATTCCCCCAGTGCACGAAGCCGCAGCCGTCGGCGATGCAGCCCTTGCGATCCCGCCCGTGCCGCTCGCGGACATCGAGCGGGCTTCCGCACCGGGGACAGAACTTGAAATCGTCAGCCATCCACGTGACATAACCCGGGCCGATGTTCCCGCGTGCCGTGCTCTTCGACATGGATGGTGTCCTCGTCAGAAGCGAGGAGGTCTGGTTCAAGGTCTGTGAGGCAGCTGGGGTGAAGTTCCGAGGGCGGGCGCTCAGTCGGGAGGAGTTCTTCCCCACTTTTGGGCAAGGCACCGCCGCTGACATTCCGGTGTTCGGGCTGAAGACCACCGTGGAGGAGCTCGACGCGTTCTACGTTACCGAGTTCGTCAAACACCTCGATGCGATGTGGGTGAATCCGGAAGCGCGGCCGTTGTTGGATGCGCTCGCGGCGCGCGGCGTGAAGCTCGGATTGGTAACGAACACGGTGAGCCCGCTCGCGGTGCAGATTCTCGCGAAGGCGAAGCTCGATGGGATCTTTGGATCACTCGCCACCGCGGATCGGGTGGCGCATGCGAAGCCCGCTCCGGACTTGGTGCAGCTCGGATGCAAGGAGCTGAGTGTTGAGTCGAAGGACGCTTGGATGGTTGGTGACTCGCGGTTCGATCGAATGGCCGCGGGATCAGCGGGCGTCTTTTTCGTTGGGCTTCGCATCGATGGTGATCGACGTGTCGAGCAGCTCGCTGAGTTGATGCCTTAGTTCGCGAAGTCCGCCCCTCACCTCCCCGCTGGCGCAGGGAGAGGGAGAAACCTGGCGAACTCCACGGGGCAATGCGCGGAGTGCACCGTCACTTCGCTCGAGTGTGAAGCAACCAGCTCACGCAGCCGCTGCTGATTCGCCAGCCGCTGCTCGTTGTCGATCACCACGATGCGCTGGAACGCCGCGAGCGCCGGAGTGCACCAGGGCTTCGGCTCCATCTCTCCGTGGCAGAAGTACGAGTCACCCGCGTTGAGGATCCACTTTCCCTCTGACTTCACGGCCACTCCGCAGTGACCCCGTGTGTGCCCGAGCAACGGAATCAAGAGCACGTCATCGCGATCCTGCACCGCGCGCACGCCCTTGAAGCCGAACCAGCCTTCTCCTTCCACTTCGCGGAGGTCCCACTTCGGCCCGTGCGCCCAGTGCTGCGGCCGGTAACGCTCACGCTCCTTGAAGGTGGGCGGGTGCATCGCCGCTTCGTGTTCCTTTCGAAACACGTGCACCGTCGCCCACGGAAAGTCCGGCAGTCCGCCGGCATGGTCCAGATCGAGGTGGGTGGGAATGATGTGCCGCACGTCCTTCGGATCGAGGCCGAGCTTCTTCACCTGCTCGAGCGCCGTCCCCGCGGGATCTTTCGCGGGCCGCACCAGCGCGTTGAACCAGAAGCCCATGCGGCCATTCACGTCCTTGAGGTCGTCGGTGCCCACGCCGGTGTCGACGAGGATCAGCCCGTCGTTCGATTCGACCAACCAGCAGTGGCAAACCATGGTGCCCGGAGCGAGCAGGCCGCCTGACCCGTTGACCAGCTTCGCGCTCAGGGGACACAGCGTCGCCGCGCTCAAGTGATGGACCCGCATGCCGATGATGTTACTTGTCGTTCATGACCACGCGCACCGAGAAGGATTCGTTCGGTCCCATCGAGGTCCCCTCTGAGCGCCTGTGGGGAGCGCAGACGCAGCGCTCGCTCCACTTCTTCCACGTCTCTGACGAGAAGATGCCGCGCGAGCTGATCTCCGCGCTGGTGCAGATCAAGAAGGCCGCGGCGATGGTGAACGTGAGCCTCGCGGGACTCGATCCGAAGAAGTCGCAGGCCATTTGCCGCGCGGCCGACGAAGTGCTCGAGGGGAAACACCCGAACGAGTTCCCACTCTCCGTGTGGCAGACCGGGAGCGGCACGCAGACCAACATGAACGTGAACGAGGTCCTCGCGAATCGCGCCTCCGAAATTCTTGGAGGGAAGCGCGGTGAAGGTCGCCTCGTGCACCCCAACGACGACGTCAATCGCAGCCAGTCGAGCAACGACGTGTTCCCCACGGCGATGCACCTCGCGGCGAGAGCGGCGATCGCGGCGCGCGTGATTCCCTCGCTCGAGTCGCTCGCCCACGCCACCCAGGGGAAGAGCGATGCGTTCAAAGACATCGTGAAGCTCGGGCGCACGCACTTGCAGGACGCCACGCCGCTCACGCTCGGCCAGGAGTTCTCTGGCTACGTCGCGCAGCTTCGCCACGCGCACAAACACCTCGAGGCCGCGCTTCCGCACCTGGGAGAGCTCGCGCTCGGCGGCACCGCGGTCGGTACGGGACTGAACGCGCCGAAGGGCTACGCGCAGGAAGTCGCGGAGGTGCTCGCTTCCCTCAGCGGACTCACCGTGCACTCGGCGGAGAACAAGTTCGAAGCGCTCGCCACCTGCGACGCGATCGTCCACGCGCACGGCGCACTCAAGGGACTCGCGGTGAGCCTCTTCAAGTTCGCCTCCGATCTCCGTCTCCTCGGGAGCGGACCGCGCGCGGGCTTCGGCGAACTCCGGCTCCCCGAGAACGAGCCGGGCTCGTCGATCATGCCGGGCAAGGTGAACCCCACGCAGTGCGAGATGCTCACCATGGTCTGCCTGCAGGTGATGGCGAATGACTCCGCGATCTCCATGGGCGGTTCGCAAGGTCACCTCGAGCTCAACGTCTTCCGTCCGTTGATCATCAACGCGTTCCTCCAGTCGTGCCGCCTGCTCGCCGATGGAATGGACTCGTTCCGTGAGCACTGCGTGCAGGGCCTCGAGCCGAACCGCGAGCGCATCGATCAGCACCTGCGCGAATCGCTCATGCTCGTGACCGCGCTGGCTCCTCATCTGGGTTACGAAAAGGCCGCTGAGATCGCCGCGCGCGCGCACAAGGAAGGCACCACCCTCAAGGCCGCCGCCATCGCCTCTGGCTTCGTGAGCGAGGCCGACTTCGACGTGTGGGTGCGGCCCGACGACATGCTCGGCCGCTGACGCTCGAAACCAAAGCAGCCCCAATGCGTTTGGGCGCGCTGTTGCCTCGGTCAACGCGTTGCGGCAGGACGCCGCCGATGCGGGTCTTGGGGGAAACCCGCGCTACGATGTGATTCCTCCGCCGTAAGGGCCGCCCACAGCCCCTCCCCGGGAGCATCTCCATGTCGTTTTTTCGACTGTCGCTCATCTTCGTCGCTCTCGGTCTGGCTGCGTCCTGCGGCTCCT
>CBIHPJ010000506.1:0-6924 GCA_966211295.1 uncultured Myxococcales bacterium
AGCGCCTTCACCCTCAACTACCGCACGGGCTCCGACACCACGCGCCCCACGGTCCTTTCGACGATGCCCACGGCGAGCGCGACGGGCGTGGCGGTGAACTCCACGGTGACCATCACCTTCAGTGAGCCGCTCGATCCGACGAGCGTGAGCGGCAGCACGGTGAGCATCTCCAACGGCGCCGCGACCGTGAGCTACGACTCGGCGAACAACGCGATTCAGCTCGGGCTCACCGGCCAGACGTACAACACCCTGACCACGGTGACCGTGAGCACCGGCGTGCGCGACGTCGCGGGCAACGCGCTGCTCTCCACCTTCACGCTGAGCTACCGCACCGTCGTCGACACCACGCGGCCGACCATCGTCTCCACCACTCCCGCCAACGGCGCCACCGGAGTTCCCGCCAACACCACGGTGCTGGTGGCGTTCGACGAGCCGCTCAACCCCGCGTTCGTCACCTCGACCAACGTCTCCGTCTCGAACGGCAGCGCCACCGTCTCGTACCTCTCGGCCAGCAACTCCATTCAGATCGCGCTCGCCAACCAGAGCAGCCTCACCGCCATCACCGTCACGGTGCGCACCGGCATTCGCGACATCGCGGGCAACACCCTCGCGAGCAACTACGTCTTCTCGTACACCACCGGCGCCGACACCACGCCGCCCACGGTGGTGAGCACGTCGCCGGTCGGTGGCTCGACCAACACGCCGCCCAACTCGAACGTGCTCATCACCATGAGCGAGGACCTCGATCCCTCGACGGTGACCGCGGCGAACGTGGTGCTCTCGCACGGCACCGGCACCGTCAACTGGCTCGCGGGCAACCACTGGCTCTTCATCTCCAGCATCAGCGGCCAGTCGTACAGCACGCCCGTCACCGTCACCCTGGGCACGGGTCTTCGCGATCTCGCGGGCAACGCGCTCGCCGCTCCCTACGTGCTCTCGTACACCACGGTGGCCGACACCACGCCGCCCACGGTGATCTCGGCGACGCCGGCGCAGGGCGGGACGTACTTGCCGCCGAGCACCTCGGTCTCCATTCGCTTCAGCGAGGCGATGGACCCGAGCACCATCAACGCCACCAACATCACGGTCGACGGCATGTCGCCCAACGTGACGTATGGCTCGTTCAACACCGCGTCGGTCTACCTCCCGACGTTCTCGTGGCCGCAGAGCACCACCGTCACCGTGCGCGTGAGCACGAACGTGCGCGACGCGCAGGGGAACGCCCTGGCCGCGCCCTATGTGCTGACCTTCACCACCGGAGAGACCAACCCTCCGTTCGTGACCTCTTCGCTTCCGGCTTCGGGCGCGACCGACGTGCCGCCGAGCAGCACCATCAACATCACCTTCAACGAGGCGCTCGATCCCGCGACCGTCACCACCGGCACCGTCTTCCTGGACAACCTGAGCTCCACCGTGAGTTGGGACAGTGCCAGCCGCACCGCGACGCTCACGCCCACCGCGCCGATGCCCACCGGCAACGTCACCGCGCGCGTCACCACGGGCGTGCGAGACCTGAGCGGCAACGCGATGTTCAACCCCTTCGCCGTCACCTTCGCGGTCTCTCCGGTGGACACCACGCCCCCTCGCGTCACCGGCACCTTGCCCAACGCCTTCACGCCGAACGTCCCGCTGAACACCGCGGTGACCATCACGTTCAGCGAAGATCTCAACCCGGGCACGGTGATCGCCTCCAACCTGTACCTGGACGGCGTGATGGCGAGCGTGAGTTGGAACGGCGCGACGCGCACCGCGACGTTGACGCCGGTCGCCGACCTTCCTCCCGCGACGACGATCACCGGGCACGTCACCACGAGCGTGCGCGATCTCGCGAATCTGCCGCTCGCGACGCAGTACGACTTCACCTTCCGCACCAAGGACCCCGGGCCACCGCGCGTGGTGAGCACCAGCCCGGCGAACGGCGCGACGGGCGCGTCCCGCTCTACCTCGCTCAACATCATCTTCAACGAGGACCTCGATTCCTCGAGCGTCACCACTTCGAACTTCTCGTGCGACGTGCCCACCACGCTCTTCTCGTACCTGAGCGGTGCAGTGGTCGCCCTGCGCGCGCAGAGCCCGTCCGGCTGGCCCAACAATTCCGTGGTCACCTGCCACGTCGGCACGGGCGTGCGCGATCTCGACGGCATGCCGATGGCCGCGCCGTACGACTTCTCCTTCACCACTGCCGACACGCAGGGGCCGATCGTCCAGACGCGCGTGCCCGCCTCGGGAGCGACCGGCGTCTCCATCACCTCCATCGTGAGCGCGCAGTTCGATGAGGCGCTCGATCCCGCGACGGTCACCACCTCGAGCTTCTTCGTGTCGGGGCGCACCGGCACCGTCTCGTGGGATGCGCCCACTCGCACCGTGACGTGGATCGACTCCGCTCCGTTCGCCAACAACACGCTGTACACGGTGCGAGTCACCACGTCGCTGCGCGATCTCGCGGGCAACGCTGCCTTCAACACCTCGTGGTCCTTCACCACCGAGCCCGACACCACGCCGCCCACCGTCATCTCCACCGTGCCCGCGAACAACGCCACGGGCGTGCTGCAGACCCTCGGCCGCATGCGCGCGAACTTCAGCGAGCCGCTCAATCCTTCGACGGTGAATGGGAGCACCACCAGCTGCACGCGCACCGTTGGCACCGTCACCACCGCCGAGCCCGGTACCGTCGGTTACAACTCCGCGCAGCGCGCGGTGTACTTCGTTCCGAGCGCGCCCTTCGTCTACGGCGCTCGCTACACCTGCACGCTCGGCACCGGAATCACCGACGTGGTGGGCAACGCGCTCGGCGCGCCCGTCACCTTTACCTTCACGGTGGAGAGCGACACCTATCCTCCGCGCGTCGCCAGCTCGAACCCGACGCAGTTCGGCCACTTCTTCCCGGTCGGCAGTCCGCTGACGGTCACCTTCGACGAAGACGTGCAGGCTGCCACGGTGAACGCCACCAACCTGCAGGTGAACGGAGTCACCTCGACCGTCAGCTACAACTCGAGCACGCGCACCGCGACGGTGACTCCCTCGGCGGCGCTCGCAGGAGATCGCGGCTACACGCTCACCATCAACGGCGTGCGCGATCTCGGCAATCGCGCGATCACCACGCCCATCGTCATCGAGTTCCGCACCACGCCCACCACGCAGCGCGTCTCGCAGGTCACCACGCCCAACTTCGGGGCGAGCACGGTGGTGGCGATGACGAACGGTGTGCTGCATCTCACGCGCGTGTGGAATGGCAGCAACGAGATCCGCCTGCAGTGGGCCTTCCTCTCCGGAGGCGTGTGGATGAACGGCGACCTCGGGCCGTGCAGCTCGTCACCCGATTTCTGGAGCGCGGCGTACGGCACCAACCGCGCAGGCGTGGCGTGGCGCACCGACTCCGGGCGTGTGTTCGCTTCGTTCGACGGCAGCACGTGGACCACGCCCACCGCCATCGACGACGAGTCGGGCACGGTGATGACCGGAGGTGATCAGCTCGGCGTGCTCTCCTCTGTTCCCGGTGGCGGCGTCGAGGTGCAGTTCTTCAACGGTGCTTCGTGGGGAGCGGTGACGCAGCTCTCCACGCAGGGCCAGCCGAACTCGCTCGCGTACAACGGCAGCGAGTGGGTGGTGGTGTATCGCTACGCGACCGGCACCATCGGCGACTGGCACGTCTATGCGCGCGTGCTGAGCGCAGGCACCTGGGGCAGCGCGGTCGATCTGATCACCTTTCCGCGGCCCTCGACCTCGGCGCCGAAGTGGGCGGTGGCGGCGAACCCGAGTGGCTTCGCGGTGGGCTTCGTCGATCGCGGTGAGGGGTACTGCGCGGTCCGCTACAACGGCGTGTGGCAGACGCGCGTCACCAACGGCTTCATTGGCGGCCGCAACGACTGGTTCGAGCTCGCCGCGAACGGTACCGGCTATGCGTGGGTCTACACGGTGGGCTCCGGCGTGTGGGATCTCCACTATCGAATCTGGGACGGCGCCACGCAGACCTGGAGCGCGCAGCCGACGCAGGGCGTGCCCTTCACCGCGTACCTCGGCCGTGGCCGCAGCTTCGTGCTCACGAGCAGTGGGAGTGACTACTTCGTCGCGCAGGAGCTGGAGACCAGCGGGGTGAAAGGACATCGCTTCACCGGCGGTGCGTGGACGAGCACTACCATCACCACCGCTGGCCTCTCACCCGTGGGACCGATCGCCGCGTCGAACGGCCGCGCCGCCATCTCGTGGAACGTGGGCACTGAGTGGTGGAGCGCGATCTACACCACGGCCTGGCAGCCGCCGGAGCAGATGGGCAGCGCAGGTCAGGTGACCAGCCTCGCGTTCGCGAAGAACGGCACCTCGCTCCAGGCCTTCACCCAGGAGAGCGAGGACCTTCGCTATCGCACCAGCGCGTCGGGCGCTTCGTTCGGGTTGCCCCTCTCCATTCCCAACGTCGGCCTCAACGGAGCGGCGAGCGCGCCGGTGATGGCGTTCGCCGACGACGGTCGCGGCCTCGCGGTGTGGGAGCAATACGACGTGGGCGTGAAGCGAATCCTCGCGCGCTATTTCGACGGCAACGCGTGGACGGGCTCGGCGTTCCGGGTCTCCACCTCGTTGGGCCTCAAGCCGCGCGTGGCGACCAATGGCACCCGGTGGCTGATCAGCTGGCTCGAGCCCGTCGGCAGTTCGCAGCACGCGTGGCATGCGTCGTGGTCGCTCGCCGGTGGAGTGACCGCGCCCGTCAAGGAGAACACCACGCTCAACGGCTTCGACACCGCGGTCGCGAGCATCGACGGCTCGTTCCTCTTCACGTGGATGGAAGATCGCAACATCTACGCGAAGCACAGCGTCGACGGCGTGACCTTCGGCAATCGCGAGACCATCGGCGGAAGCGCAGATCTCTATGCACCGCTCCAGCTCGTCGCGCTGCCGGGCCGCTACGTGAGCGGCTTCGGAGAATTGTTCGGAGACACCGTCACCAACGAGCGCGCATCGTCTCCGAGTGGCACGTGGAGCAGCGCCCTCGTGCGCCCTGGCAGCTGCTCGCTGGCGCGTCTGGACACCACGTGGGGCGGCGCGTGTGGGCCCCGCAGCTCCGGGCCGGTGATCGGCTTCGTCGAGTCGTTGCCCGCGACGACGATCGCGGCGAGCGGCTTCGTTGGACGGCCGTTGGCGACAGGCGCTTCGGGACCTCGGGGTGATCGGATGCGCGCGACCTGGGCCACCAACCTGCGCGACTACGATGCGCTCTTCGAGTGGGCGCCTCCGTTGGTGCTGCCTGCGGCGATGACCGCGATCGCCGACGACTCGCTGCACTTCTTCGGAGTGGCGCCGCGAAGTGATGGCAATGGCCTCGACGCTTACATGGAGAACGCCGCCACCGGCTACTCGCTACAGCAGGCGTTCGACTCGACAACCAACGTCGTGGGTACTCCGTCGCTCACGCGAGGAAAGGGCGAGCTCGGCGCGCTGTGGACTCGACCGGGCACCGCGCCGGGACGCGATGAGATCTGGGGCACCGTCTTCTAGCAGGTGCCGCGGTGCTGCTTCGTAACCGCATCTCGCGTTGATCGACCGACGCAAAGCGGGCGACCATGCGATGCATGACGTTGTGGCGATGGGCGTGGTTGATGGCAGTGCTTGGTTGCGGGCGAACGTCGGTCAGCGTGTCGCCAGATGCGGCTGAATCAGACGCGGGTCAGTCAGACAGCGGCCCCTGCGCGACGACGATCGGTCAGCTCAGCGCCGATCGTTTCTCGTGGGCGACTCCTTCCCTCGTGGTGGGCTACGGCCCGTGGGCTCACGCCCGCCGCGCTGGTGTGAGTCGCTACCGCATGGATCTCCCTTCGGTCGCTGCGTGGTCGCCAGAGAGCTGGACCAACGTCGACATTCCTTTCCCCGGCGGGTTCTTTTCGCCACACCTCGGGCAGTCGAACCTGGGGCGGCCGCGGGGATTGGAGTCGGTCGTTACCGCGTACGTTCCTGCGTTTCCGGGACCCTATTTCAAGGTGATCCGAGGCTCGCTGGACGAAGCGAGCGGGCGCGTCAGCTACGACATCCTCGCGGCCTCAGACGCCGGCAACTTCGCCGCAGGGGCGACGTCGCTCGAACCAAACGGCCTCACGAGAATGTGCGCGCGGTTCTGGCCGAAGGACGGAGGGAGCAGGGACTGGCAAGCGGGGGAACCCGACCCTGAGTTGGTCATCGTCGAGTACGGCCCTGACGCGGGGAGCGTCTTGAATCACACCGGCATTCGCACCCAGGCGTGCCGTGAGTTCATTGCGCTCGACGGGGGATTCCTCGCCTACACCCTCGAGAACCCCACCAACGTCAACGCGGACGCCGCCGAATTCGCCAATCCCGCCTTGCGTACTCGAATTCTCGAGCTCAGCTCGAGCTACGAGTTCGTCGATGGCGGCCACTCGAAGCTCGACGCCGGCTACTGCGTGATCTCCGAGCAAGAGCCACTCAGCGGTTGGTGTGACAGCACGACCCACGACGAGGTGCTCCGCTACGACTCGTGGCGTGGAAGCCCATCGTCGGCGTTCCGTTACGATGCTGGTGTCACGGTCATCGCGCAGATCGCGGGTCACCTCGTCGTCGGGATCAATGAGCACCACACGGGCGATGGCTACGCGCGTTACGACATCGGCTGGCTCCGCAACGGCGCATTCGAGCTGATCCGTGAGAGTCAGGTGGTCCCAGTCGGCTACGGCTCATGGACGGCTGACACCGCGGCATTCACGTTCATCCGGCCAGATCTCGAGAAGTGGGACGTGGACGAGGTTCCGTACGTGTGTCCTTGATCGGACTTCAGAAGCACGACGCTTCGCACTCGCCGGCCGCGTTGCCCCTGAAGACGCATCGATTGCTCGCGCAGTGATTCGCAACGCTGCACCGATCGCCCGGCACGCCCGGCGGAGCACACATCGCGTTCACGCAGTGAAGCGACAGGCATTGAGCATC
>CBIHPJ010000507.1:0-6919 GCA_966211295.1 uncultured Myxococcales bacterium
GATCTCCAGCTCGTCGGGAAAACCACGCGAGAGATGACAGGTGCCGCCCTTCGATACGGGGCGCGCCCACGCGATGCGGTGATCTTGAAGCCAGGCGAGATCGCGCTCTCTGCTGAGCTGCTCGGGAGTGACGGAACCCCGCGCACGCGCGAGCTGCAGCGCGATGAACTCCCCGCGCACATCTCCTCGCTCGCTGAGCACATCCGCGAACACCTGCCGAGGCGCATCGTCATCTGGCGCCGCGTAGATCTGCGCCAGGAACGGCGCATCGTCCGGGTTGGGGATCAGGTGATTCAGAAGTCCTCGAGGTCGCGAATGCGCTGCTCGAGATCACCCTGAAGGCTCATGTCCCTGCGCCCATGCGGAGTCTCGAGCGCGCGCTTCCACGCCTCGATCGCCTCGGGCTTCATTCCCGCGCCCGCGTACGCATCGCCGAGCGCGACCATCGCCGCCGCGTAGCTCGGATCGAGCTTTACCGCTTCGCCGAGCGCCTGCACCGCCTCTTCCCAGCGCTTCTCGTCGACCAGCAGCCGCCCGAGCGAGAAGTGGCCCATGGGGCTGTCCGGGAACTGCCGGATCATCTCTCTGAAGTTCTTCTCGCGGTCGCTCATGCGGCGGAGCTTCTACCTGAGGTTATAAGTCACACAATGCGCCTCACCTGGCCGCTCGTGTGTTGTTGCCTGTTCCTCACCTGCAAGAAGGATCCGCCGGTTGCTGCGCCAGCGCTCTCCCCGAAAGAAGTGGCGATGGAAGGCGAGTTCCACGCCATCGCCTGCGGCCCGGTCACCGCGGTGTGGAGCGGCAACGCCGAGGCCCTCAAGGATCTCCCGCAACCCGCGCCCAAGACCTACGGAGTGGAATCCCTCCGCTTCAAGTTCGCCGACGGCACCTCGAAGGGCTTCGCGCCGACCGGCCAGGTGTTCTTCAACGACTGGCGCTTCGACATCTTCTCGCCCGATTGCTCGGCGGTGTCGCTGCAGATCGATCACTACGGCCCGTATCGCCTGGTGAAGACCGACGAGCTCCGTGGCTACCTCGAGGGACGCTTGAAGCCCGTCGCGGTGCAGGCGCTCAACGAGAACACCGCGATGGTGCACGGCGATGGCCGGTGGATCTCTCCAGACACCTGGGAGTTCACCGCGAGCTGCTGCGGCGGCGCGCAGGTCTTCCAGACCGCGATGAAAGACGGAGGCTCGCTCAAGCGCGTGTTCGACGCGCCCTCCGCTCCGAAGGGACTCAAGCGCGTGGGCGAGAAGTACGAGGTGATTCAGTGAAGGCGCTGGCGACGAGATCCCGAGTTGCTGCGCGCACGCTCGTCTCTGCTCCCACCGAGCAGAAGGATCGCGCGCTCCGTGAAATGGCCGCTGCGCTGAGGGCCTCGAGTGCAGAGCTCATCGCGGCGAACGCGCTCGATCTCGAAGACGCGAAGAAGAGCGGTAAGAACGCCGCATTCATCGACCGACTGCTGCTCGATCCAAAGCGCGTGGAGAGCATGGCTGCTGCGGTGGAAGCAGTGGCCGCGCTGCCTGATCCCGTCGGTGAAGTGACCGAGCGCTGGACGCGGCCCAATGGCCTCAAGGTGCGGAAGGAGCGGCTCCCTCTCGGCGTGGTGCTGATGATCTACGAAGCGCGTCCCAACGTGACGAGCGACGCGGCCGCGCTGTGCTTGAAGAGCGGCAACGCGGCGATCCTCCGCGGTGGCTCTGAGTCCTTCCGCTCGAACCAGGCGATCGCGAAGGCGCTGCAGGTCGGACTTGCGAAGGCGCAGCTCTCTCCGGACTGTGTGCAGTTGGTGCCCACCACCGATCGCGAGTCGATGCTCGAGCTGCTCAAGCTCGAAGGACTGATCGATCTCTGCATCCCGCGCGGTGGCGAAGGGCTCATCCGCTTCGTGGTGGAGAACGCGCGCGTGCCCGTGGTGAAGCACTACCAGGGCGTGTGCCACGTATTCGTCGAGCAGAGCGCGGATCTCGCCATTGCCGAGAAGATCATCGTGAACGCGAAGGCCTCCCGTCCCGGAGTGTGCAACGCGGCGGAGTGTCTCCTCGTGGACGCGAAGATCGCTCACGACTTCCTCCCGAAGGCCGGCAAGGCGCTGAGCGAGAAGGGCGTGGAGCTGCGTGCGGACGAGCGCGCATTCTCCGAGCTGAGCCAGGCCGGAATCGCCGCGAAGAAGGCCGAGCCCTCGGACTTTGGCAAAGAGTTCCTCGACCTCATCCTCGCGGTGAAGGTGGTGGATGGATTCGAGAGCGCGCTGGCGCACATCGCGCAGTACGGGAGCGAACACACCGAAGCGATCGTCACCCGCGACGAGTCCCTCGCGAAGCGCTTTACCCGCGAGGTGACTGCCTCTGCGGTCGTGGTGAATGCCTCTACGCGTTTCAATGACGGCGGCGAGCTCGGCCTCGGGGCGGAGATCGGAATCAGCACCAGCCGGCTCCACGCTTTCGGCCCCATGGGCCTGCGCGAGCTCACGACCCAGAAGTACGTCGTTGAGGGTGACGGCCAAGTCCGTTAAGCGCGCCCTATGGCAGCGAAGAAGAAGACCTCGGCGAAGAAGGCCGCCCCCAAGACCTCCAAGAAGAAGAGCGCCCCTGCGAAGAAGAGCGCTCCCGCGAAGAAGACCAGCGGGAAGACCGCGGCCAGGAAGAGCGCGCCCGCGAAGAAGACCGCCGGGAAGAGCACGGCGAAGCGCGCCACTTCGAAGCGCCCCGCGCGCACCTCCAAGCGTCCTTCGGCGAGCCGCAAGGTCACCGCGAAGAAGCTGAAGGTGAACAAGGCCGCGAAGCCGAAGCTCAAGCTCGCCGAGGCTCCCGAGGCGCTCGCGATGGCGCGCTCGATCGCCAAGGTGGCGCACGAGAAGAAGGCCGAGAACGTGACCATCATCGACGTGCGTTCGCGCTCGTCGGCCGTCGGTTACGACTACGTGGTGCTCGCCTCCGGCGAGTCCGATCGCCAGCTCTCCGCCATCCACGAAGGCGTGGACGAGATCTTGAAGCCGGAGGGCAAGAAGCCCGCCGCGGTCGAGGCCTCGGCTGACTGGGTCTGCGTGACCTACGACGAGGGCGTGGTCGCCCACTTCTTCACGCCCGACCGCCGCGAGCTGATGGATCTCGAGGGCCTCTGGAAGGACGCGCCCCGCGTCTCCTAAGGAGCGAAGCAGTTCCCCATGAAGCTCACTTTTCTCTCGGTCGGCAAAGACCGGTCGGGACTCTTTTCGCCCGGCGTGGACGAGTACGTGAAGCGCTTGAGCCACACCCACAAGGTGTCGGTGGTCGAGCTCTCCGAGTCTCGCCAATCCGGGGTGAAGGCGAAGGAAGAGGAAGGCGAGGCGCTCCTCAAGAAGCTCTCCCCACGCGACGTACTGGTGGCGCTCGATGAGAGGGGCAAGGCGCTCTCGTCCGTCGACCTCGCGAAGTGGCTCGGCCGTCAGCAGGACTCAGGGAAAGACGTCGCGTTCGTCATCGGCGGCGATGAGGGCCTGTCCGACGCGGTGCGCGAGAAAGCGGGGCTCGTGCTCTCGCTGTCCGCGATGACCCTGCCGCACCGCCTCGCGCGTTTGACGTTGGTGGAGCAGGTCTACCGGGCCTTCTCCATTCTTCGCGGCGAGCCGTACCACAAGGCGTGACGAGTCATGGCGACCGGTCGACGCACAACGCAATGGCTCCAGTCCCGCCGGACGGCGTATCTTCCGGACGCCCCCTCCATGCCGCTGCATTTGGCTGTCCTCCAAGACCGATTCCGTGCCGCTGTGCTCGGCTTCGCCATCGGTGATGCGCTCGGCTTTCCGCTGAGGGGACTGCCTGCGCCTGCGTTGATGCGGCAGCAGCCGTCGGCGGTTGACTTCGCCTCACGGCCGCGCGGTGGATTTCCTCGAGGCCAGTTCTCCGACGACACGCAGATGATGATGGCGGTGGCTGACTCGGTGGTGCGTGAGAAGCGCATCGACGGTCGCACCGCGGCTCAGCATCTCTCGTGGCTCTGGCAGGAAGGCACGGTCCTTCAGCCTCCTCCCTCCGCGACCCAGGCGGCTGAGGCGTTGCTCGCGGGTACTCCGTGGATGAGCGCGGGCGCGCCGCTCGGCGTGTGCGATCCCTCGTCGCTGTCTCGTGGAGTGGTGGTGGGGTTGTCGAGTGAGCCCACTCCGACGCGGCTCGCGCACGACGCGCAGGTGCTCACGGTGATGACGCACAAGGATCCGCTCTGCTCTGCGGCGGTGGCGGCATTTGCCTGCGCGATTCAGTTGGGTCTCTCGGGCGAAAACATGAGCGCCGAGGATTTCTGCGGGCACGTGAGCAAGGCGGCGTCCACTCACAGCGCGGCGCTCGCCGATGAGATTTTCTATCTGCCGAGCACGCTCTCGTGGGGTCCTGAGAAGGCGATGCAGGCGCTGCGGCGCGTGGGCGTGCCTCCGTCGCACTACGACTTCGAGCTCGGAGTTCCCGCGCACGTCACTCCGGTGCTGCTCACCGCGCTGTATTGTTTCTTGAAGGCGCCGACGGATTTCCGCCAGGCGGCTCAGTTCGCGCTGCGGAGCGGTGGGGAGGTCGATGTGACGGTTGGAATTACGGCCGCGGTCGCGGGTGCGCACCTGGGCACCGAGGCGATCCCCCAGCGGCTGCGTCGCAACGTGATGTACGCCGAGGCGCTCATCGAGGTCGCGGACAAGTTGTTCGATGTGAAGCTCTCGCGCGTGCCGGTGGTGACGGCCGCGTTCGCGACGGTGAAGCGATGATTCATCAGTTCAGCAACGCGACGCAGACGAAGTGGGACAAGGGCGAGTTCAAGGTGCAGCTGATGCTCACCGGGAACACGCGGCCGATGGGGTTCTGCGATGGGACCGCTGAGGATCTCGCGGAGCTGCGTGCGATCGCTGATGGAGAGAACAGCGAGCTGAAGATCGAGAAGAAGATGCTCAAGAGTGGGCGAGAGATCTGGACGCTCGGTAGCGCTGGTGGCGGCGAGGTCGAGTAGTTCGCGCGGCGGCCCTCGAGGGGCGCGGTGGCTCTCGATGCTTTTGGGTCTTGCGGCCAAAGGCTGACCCGGGTCCTCACATTTCGGCCTGAATCGCCCTTCCGAAACGCCGCTGCGGGTTGCGAGAATCGGCTGGGCATGAGCAAGACGGTGCATGTGCTCCGCAACGAACAACAGCCTGCCGTCGGCATTTGCGGCGGCCCTCGGCGAGTTGCTGCGCAGCCGCCAGGCGGTGTCTGACGAGGCTTTCGATTCGCTCCTCAGCCAGCTGCCCAGGGAGAAGTCGCGCACCTACTGGTCGAGCGTGGAGGCCGCGCAAACGGCAGCCCGGTTGCTGCGCGATGCAGGGGCCACCAGGGTGCTGGATGCGGGGTCGGGAGCGGGCAAGTTCTGCACGATCGCCTCGCTCGATTTCGGGCGACGAGTGTGGGGCGTGGAACGACGTGACGCACTGGTCCTCGAATCCCGGCGGTTGGCTCGTACACTTGGCGCCGACGTCGTGATCATCGAAGGAACGTTGGACCAGGTCGACGTGCGCTCGTTCGACGGGTTCTATTTCTTCAACCCCTTCGGCGAATACGTCGCCGACGACGAAGATCGCTACGACTTGAACGCGCCGCGCTCCTTCGACGCTTACATCCGCGATGCACGATTGGTGGAGCGATGGCTGCGGGCGGCGCCGGTAGGAACGGCCATGGTCACGTACAACGGGTTGGGTGGGCGGATTCCCGTTTCGTACCAAGCAGCGTTCACCACCCAAATACGCAACGACACGATGCGGTTGTGGGTGAAGGAAAGCCCAGACGTCTCGTTGGATGCGTACATCGAAATCGAGGGTGAGCTGGTCCTTGCGAGTGAGATGGCGAGACTTGCGGCAGCCAGGGGCGATCGCTTCGACGACGGGCCGCTCGTCCAGGAGCTCTGTCGCCACGAGGTACCGCCCCGCCGTCAGTGAAGCGGCTCTATTTCGAACTCGTACGAGGTCGAGTCGCTGGCGCGTCACAGTAAGCTGAAAATCGAGAGGCCTGTTCGGGTCGAGGGCCTCGTTGACCAGTCGAACCTCTGCCCCTCGGGGAGCTATTGCTGGGGTCTCGTCCTACGCAATCAGAGCCGTGTACGGTCGTGAGTCCGTGTCCATGGCTACCGTCAGGCTTCGAGGTGAGCGAGGCGCGCTCGTCATGGCGCTGGCGCTGCTGGGCTCCGTGGCCACGCACTCGTGCCTCTTCGCGTTGATGCCGGACACGGTTCCCGCCCCCGTCAGGTTGGGCGCGTGGCAGGCATCGCGGGCTTCGGGGGTACAGGCGCTCTGGACCGAGAGTCTGCAGCCACCTCCGTCCACAGACCCTCCACCGCAGCTCCCCATCGAGCCGAAGAGGGTTCTTCAGCGACCGATCATCAAGTCTCCTGTGACTCCTGCGCAGCGTCGCGAACCTGAGCCAGCAGACGCAGATGGTTCCGATGTTCCCCGCGTAGTCACGTTCCTTCCTGCTTCCGCGAGTGCGCCCGTGGCAGATCAAAGAACGGATGCACTGATCGCTGACGAGACGCAGCGTGTCTCCTCACGGGTCGGCACCTGGCTTTCGAGCGACGTGAGCCGCGCTCGGGTTCGCGGAGCTCTCGTAGACCCCGCGTACGGCCAGCTCGGCGAGAAGCTTCGTTCCGCAACTCGCAACGTGCCGCGCTTCATCGACACCAACTCGCTCACCGCGGTGAGCAAGGCCCTACTCGAGAGTTGGGCTTCGGGTGGACAGAAGTACGCGCGGACCGGAGCTCCCTACGACGAACCCGCCGGCCGCCTCGTTGGAACTGAGCGTCCCTCCGAAATCGCGAAGGCGGTGGAGAAGGGCAGCCCCAAGGCGCAGGCGATCGCCCAATTTCTCGCCGCTGGAGCACGACTTCAGGAGTTCGCCGATGGGCGGGCAGGCGTCGACATGTTCGCGCTCGT
>CBIHPJ010000508.1:0-6919 GCA_966211295.1 uncultured Myxococcales bacterium
CTGAGAGAGGAGCTCGGGCACCTGGCGACTTGACTCTCACTCACCCCGACCCTCTCCCGAAGGGAGAGGTATAATTCGTCAATTCGTCAATTCGTCAATTCGTCAATTCTTCAGCGCACTGACCAACTCACTCGCCACTCGCTGGGCTTTGCGTTCGTCGCCTGGAAAATCAGTCTCCAGGTAGAGGCGAGTCAGCCGGCCCACCTTGTTGATCGCGAGCGCGTCACCGCGAATCACGCTCAAGAGCGCGACGAAGAGCAGCGAATACCCCCGCTGCACCTGCCCCACTGACTCCGGGGCAAAGCCGAGCGAACGCTTCGCGAACTCGAAGTACTTCGGAAGCGACGCTTTCACGGCCACTCCGTGGTGCTCGATCGCCGCCACCACGTCGCGCGTGGTCTCGAGCCCCGCGAGCCGCAGCAACTTCACCAGGTAGTCCGAGAAAAACGGCGCATCGCTGAAGCTGGCGCGCAACTCTTCGGCCACTTCGCGATCGAGCGCCTCCACTTCCGGCCTCCGCACCAGCGCATCGAGCGAAACGAGATCGATCGGCAGCGCCCCACTCTTCGCCAACGTCGCCCGCGCCGCCTCACGCGAGGCCGCCAGATCGCGCCGAATCGAGACGAACTCCTGGTCGGCGATCTCGAGCAGCCCTGCGACGCGTGAGAAGCGCCGTCGAATCGGCTCGGGCACCGCGTCGTCGACCTTGTAACCAAGATCGTGCTCCACCTCGGCCCACGCGTGCTGCAGCGCCGTGCGCAGCTGAATCTCGAACCTGAAATCCGGGTGCGGCCCATCTTCGAGCGAGCACACGTAGTGAATCGATCGGTACCCGGCGGGCTTCGTCTTGTCCGCCGAGTGCGTGAAGTCGACGCGGAAGTGCTGCTCGATCAACCGAGACACCTGCTCGAGATGATCCTCGAAGTACGTCGCCACGCGCAGCGCGACGAGATCCGTCACGTCCCACAGATGGCGATAGGTCTTCTCAGGCCGCGACAGCTTGTGCGCCAAACTCGCCGGCGTCTTCAGCCGCCACGTGACGAACTGCACCGGCACCGCGGCCTTCGACAACAGCTCATTCAGCTCAGCCTCGAGCCTCGCCCCCAATTGGAGCAGCGCCACGCGGTGTTCTTCGAACTCAGGCAACATCGCGCGGCAGAGTATCCGCACCCGTTCCCGAACCGGTACTGGTCAGAATCACGCGCGTCTGCTGTCTTCCTTCGCTTCGCGCCGGGAGTTTGGGCGGGTTGGGGAGACTCATGGGAACGCAACCACGCAGCGCAGTATCGATGGTCCTCGCCGTGTTCGTGCTCGCGGCGTGCCCGAGCGAACCAGAGGCAATCTCGCCGCCGCAGCCACCACTTCGTCCAGCTCCGAAGCCGAAGGCCGCAGCGCCCGCACCAATCCCTCCGAAGAGCCGCAACGCCGAAGCAATGGCCCAGCTCAAGGGCCGGCCGGCCAGCGTGGCAGCGCTCTTCGACGTCGACGCTGAGGCGCTGAAGGCGCCACTCGCGAAGCTCACCGCGGTCGCGATTCGCGATCAGAAGTCGCTGACCACGGCGCTCACCGCATCGTCAGTCCTGCCGGCCGCACGCCTGTTCGTGCTGTCGACCCTCGGGGATGCCGTGGGCGTCGTCCCCGTCGCAGAGGAGGTCGTGCGCACCGAGCCCGCCAACCTCTGGGCAGCGTGGAAGCTGAGCGACGCGCTGCGGGTCATCGGCCGCGACGCCGCGGCACTCAAAGTGGCAGAGACCGCCTGGGCTCGACGTGACGCACCGATGGACCAGTGGTCGAAGTACTTCTTCGACTCCGAGCTGGCGCCGCTTCGCTGCGAGCTGCTCTACGACAACCGCGACTCGAAGGCGGTGAACCCGGCGTGCCTCGAGGCGTACAGGCGCAGTCGGCATACCCGCACGCACCGGGCGGCCGCGCGCTGGCTCGTCACGCATCAGCAAACTGACGAGGCGCTCTCCGTCATCGAGAAGGCGCTGCGCGACCGCGACCTCGGCGCGACATACTTCATTCGCGGAGTCGTTCGCTCCGAGCTCAAAGATCCCAGGGCCGCCCGCGCATCGTTCGAGTGGGCAACCGGGCTCTCGCCTCGCATGAGTCCGGCCTGGCGTTGTCTCGACGGTGCGCCCTGCGACGTGGAGCATGCCGACGCGCTTCTCCGCGAATGGAACGCCCGACTCGACGCGCTCTCGTTGATCAACGCGAGCCGCGTGTACCGAGCGCTGGGAATGGCTCGCGAGGTGGAGGGCCGAATCGAGGCGGCCGATCGGCGTGACCCGGGCGCCGGGCTGGCTGAGCGACTGGCGCAGCAGGCAGTGGCCGACCAGGCCTCCGCGGTCGCGGAAGCGCAGAAGCTGCTGAAGACGAGCCGTCACCCGCATCTCCTCGCGTTGGTGGCCATCGGCACGGTGGCAGGAGATCCCGCGGGGGCACGTGCGCTCCTCGACGAAGCGCTGGCCGCTGATCCCGGAAATCCCTGGGTGAACCGCGCGCTCTCGTTCGTGTGCGCGCGCGCAGAGGACTCCGCCTGCGTCGAAGCGGCCCTGGCGCGCAGCTCGATGAGCGACCCGCGTGAGGAGGCTGGGAGTTACATGGCCACACAGCTCCCCAGCTCGCTGCGGCCCTTCCCTCCCGAGCGCATCACCCGGTTCGTCATCGCGCCCAGGGCCGAGGGCGACTTGCCCGAAATCGAAGGATTGCTGCCGGTGCTCCAGGCCCGGTTTCCCCGAATCCCGATCGCCATGGCCGCGCTCGAGCGCACGCCCAGCAGCTGGCTCATTCGCGGCGGAACGATGGTGGACCTCGAAGCCATCGTCGACCAGCCGGTCCCCGGTGAAGACCCGACCGTCTTCGTGCTCGATCGCGACGGCGCGGTGGGCGGAGGCTACTTCCGCTACGGCCTGCATCAAGGCGCTCGCGGAGCAGTCTCGGTCGCACGCTTTCGCTCGGCGGATGGAGCTCCCAGAGTGCCCACCACCGAGTTCAGCATCGGGAAGGAGCGCTCGAAGGTGCGACTGCAGAACCAGCTGACGAGCACGATGGGCAAGATGCTCGGCATGAGCTCTCCGTGTCAGGAAGAGAAGTGCGTGCTGCGCTTTCCCAGACACATGGACGAGTTCGACGCGAAGGGCGGGGAGTTCTGCGCCGCTCACAAGGCGGAGCTGGCGAAACTCACGAAGTAGGCGCCCTGCCTTGTTACGGTGCGCGCTCTCCATGCGCGGTCGTCTTCGTCTGCTGATCCTCCTGCTGCTGAGTGGCTGCGCGACCACCTCGCCCCGCTTCGACCAGGAGCTCGCCACCACCTTCGCGCAAGACGACATGCGCCGGCTCACCACGGACGAGCTCGAGCTCTACTACCCCGCTGAATACGCCGACGCGGCGATGAAGGTCGCAGCCCGCGCGTCCGAATGCCTGCAGTCGCTGCGCACTCGCGACGTGACGAAGAAGGACTACGGGCGCGCGCTGCTGTTCCTCACCTCGGCCAACTACAACAACGCGTACGTCGGAGGGCAGAGCAGCGGCGAGCCGCTCCAGCTGCTCAACCCGCTCTCCGCCACTTCAGAGCTCTTCCACTGGTACGGACTGGGTGGCGCTGAGGTGGGCGACGTCGCATGCCACGAGATGTTCCACTACGCGCACTACGAGCAGGTGCACGGTTTCTGGAACGTGGTGAACACCATCCTCGGTCCCGTGGTGCCGCCGCAGGCCTTCCTCGAGCGCTGGTTCACCGAGGGCGTCGCGCAGTTCTACGAAGGCCGCATTCAGCGCAACGTGGGGCGGCCCTTCAGTCCGATCTATCGCGGGTGCTTCGACTCGTTCGTCGCGCACCGCGGAGGCCGCGTGGAGCCCGGAGATCTGCAGCTCAATCAACGCGAGCTCGCTCCGTTCAGCGGCGCGTACCTCACCGGCCTCTACTTCGTGGAATGGCTCGTCGCGAAGTACGGCGAAGAGAAGCTCTGGGAGCTGATGGAGATCCAGGGCCGCAGCATCTTCTCTCCCTTCGGCGCCACGCTGCGCTTCAAGAAGATCTACGGGCTCTCGGTCGGCGCGCTGCTGGATCAATGGTCCGACGAGCTCGCGAGCAAGTTGGTGGTCCGTCAGCGTCCGCCCGAAGAGAAGATGCTCCACCCCGACGTGGGTCAGCTCGCGCGCCTCGCCTCGCATCCCGCTTCTGGAGCGATCGCGGTGATCTCTTCCGGCAATGAGCAGGTGCCGTTGCTTCGCATCCTCGAGCGCGACGGCAAGGTGCGCGTGGAGAAGCGGCTCGCGAAGCTCGGCACCGATCGTGACTACGTGATCGTCGGCCCGGGGAGCATGAGCGGTCTCTCCTTCACCGCGGATGGCCGGTTCCTCTTCCTCTTGAACGACGATCTGATCGCCCGCGGAGACACGCGCGCGCAGCTCTGGAAGATCGACGCGCAGAACGGCGAGGTCCTCGAGGTCTTGCAAGACGTCGGGCGCGGCATGGGCGGATCGGTTTCAGGCGACGGGCTGACCTTCACCTTCGTCGACTTCCCCGCGGGCCGTTCGCGGATCGTCGAGCGCGAATTGAAGGTCGGAGGCGCCGAGCGCGTGCTCAAGCAGTTCGAGCCGGGCATCTCCGTGTCCACGCCCACGTGGAACGCCGCGCACACGCAGCTGGTGTACTCGCGCCTCGACTCCAACGGCTGGAACCTGGTGCTGATGGAGGAAGACGGCAGCACGCGCGATCTCACCACTGACGGCGCCTTCAATTACGCCCCGAAGTGGAGCGACGAGACGCACCTGATCTTCGCTCGCAGCGCCGGCAGCTATCTGCAGGCGCACCGCCTCGACCTGAGCACCAGCATGGTGGAGCGACTGACCGACACTCCGTACGGCCTCGTCGATCCCTCGCCGGTCGGAGATGGAGTGGTCGCGGTGGTGCGCGAAGGCATTCACTGGTCGATCGACGCGATGCCTTTCACGGTGAAGGAATCCTTCGTGCTGCAGCAAACGGAGATTCCCGCGAAGCACGAGGCGCCTCCGCTCAAGGTGACCTCGGACGAGAAGTACTCGTCACTCGATCACCTCTTCCTTCCTCAGCTGCGTCTGCCGGGCGGAACGATTGGCTACAACGTCGCGAGCGACGGCTCGATCCACTTCAACGGATCCGTCTCGCTCTCGCTGATGGGCCGCGATCGCCTCGGCCACCACAACTGGGCGATCAACGGTTACCTCGGCTTTCCCCTGCTCGAGAACTCGGTACAGGTCGGCTACCGCAACCTGCAGGCCGCTCCGTGGTCGTTCATCGTGAGCGGTGAGCGCAGCGCGTTCACCTCGGAGGCGTTCTGGACGGGCGGCATCTTCGCCTCGCGCACCGTCTTCTCAGTGCCGCTCTTCTTCGGAATCCAAACGGAGATCTGGCAGCCCTTCGGTCAATCGGTGGAGAAGTTCATCGGGCCGACCTTCGCGATCTCGTACGCGGCGGGCGACAACACCTCGTACGCGGGGCCGCAACGCGCGTTCAACTTCTCGCTCGACATGACGGGGTATCCGCAGTTCCTCGGGAGCGAGCGGAACATGCTCGATCTCCGCGGCCAGGTTGGGCTCGCGTTCCCCCTGCCCTTCTCGAAGCGTCACTCCTTCGTGTTCTCGACGACGGGCCGAGCGCTGCCGGGTGCGCCTGCGGGAGCACTTCGCGTCGGTGGCACCTCGTCACTCACCACGATCTTCGAGCGCGGCACGACGGAGCCCTTCCCCATGGGACCCGGCGTGTTCCTCCCGGGCACGTTGGTGGAGCCGCTCCGTGGCTACGACGACTTCGCGCTGCGTGCTCAGTACGTCGGCATCTTCAACGCGAGATACCGCTACTCGTTCATCATCGATCGCGGCTTCGCGTCGCTGCTCTACATCTTTCCTTCGCTCTTCTTCCGGCAGCTCGACATCGAAGGTTTCGGCTCGGCAGCCTTCACCGAGTCTCAGATGGCGAAAGCCGCGGGCGCGGCGATCTCTTTCCGAGTGTCGGTCGGCGGGTTCATTCCGATCTCGCTCACGTACCAATTCGCGTGGCGCTTCGACTTCAACCTGCCGCCGCTCCACGTGATTGGATTCTCCTTTGACTGACGTTGAATGGCCCGCCGCCCTACCCCGCCATCTGGAGACCGTGGAGCTCGTGAAGGCCTGAGCGGTGCGTGGTAGGGTCCGCCCCATGCGCCGTTCGATCTCTGGCCTCCTCATCGCGCTGAGCCTCTCGCTGGGAGCTTCCGCCTTCGCTGCCAACGAGCGGCGCCACAAGCCGTCCGAGTACCAGGAGATCAGCGACGAAGATCGCACCGCCGCTCGCGAGCGTGCGCGCAATCGGGTGAGCGCGTGGCGCGAGACCGAGCTGCCGCCCGAGTACGAGTTCCCGTGGATGCAGATCGGCGCGGTGGCGTTGGCCTTCGCGATCGCCGCTCCCTTCGCTTACGGCGCGTACAACCGTCACGCCGCTGAAGTTCGTGAGCTCGCCGCCGCGAGCGCTCCGCCGAGGAAGCGCGCCAAGGGCGAGGAGTAATCAGAAGAGCGTCGGGAGAATCTCTCCGCTCTTCCCTGCGCGCACGTGATCGAAGCGTGAGGCGTAGTCCTCCGTCGGCGCAGCGTCGATGAGCCACGTCGTGCCACCCACGTCGCGCGCGGCATCGACGAGACCTGCAGCGGGATAGACCTGTCCCGAAGTGCCCACCGCGAGGAACACCAGGTTCTCTCCCGCTTCCTGAATGAAGAGACCGATCTGCTCGAGGTGCGACTGATCGAGCATCTCTCCGAACCAGACGATGTGCGGGCGGATGCCGCCCTTGCACTTCTCGCAGCGAGGGAGCGGCGGGGCGAAGTAGGTCTTCTCGTCCGCGAAGGGCACGTTGCAGTTCTCGCAGCGGCTCTGAAAGAGCTCACCGTGGATCGCGAGCAT
>CBIHPJ010000509.1:0-6913 GCA_966211295.1 uncultured Myxococcales bacterium
GCGAGTCCGGTGAGCAAGAAGCGGCATCGGCTGGGGAATAGTTCCCGCGGTGCTTACTTGAAGGGTTCGCCGCGAAAGGGCCTGAATGACCGTCACCACCCTCGCCTCACCGCTCCTCTGGCTGGGCTTCGCGCTGCTCGTCGCGGCGGTGCTCGCCATCGATCTGGGCATCTTCAACCGCAAGGCCCACGTGGTGGAGCCCCGCGAGGCCCTGGTCTGGACCGGTGTCTGGGTGGCGCTCGCCCTCGCCTTCAATGGCTTCGTCTGGTGGCGCTTCGGCAGCGACGCCGCCGAGGAGTTCATCAGCGGCTACGCGATCGAGAAGGCCCTCTCGGTCGACAACCTCTTCGTGATGTACGCCGTGTTCAGCGCCTTCGCGATCCCCGCGCTCCACCAGCACCGCATTCTCTTCTGGGGAATCATCGGCGCGGTGGTGATGCGCACCATCATGGTGTTCGCCGGCACCGCGCTCCTCTCCCGCTTCCACTGGCTCATCTTCGTCTTCGGCGGCTTCCTCGTGCTCACCGGCGCCAAGATGCTCTTCCGGAAGGACGCCGAGCCCGCTCCCGAGAACAGCCGGGTGCTGCAGTGGATCCGCAAGTGGATGCGCGTCACCGACGAGCCGCACGACGGAAAGATGTTCGTGAGGGTGAACGGCGTGCGCGCCGCCACTCCGCTCTTCCTCGCGCTCGTCGCCATCGAGGCGTCCGACGCGGTCTTCGCGATCGACTCCATCTTCGCGATCTTCGCCGTCACCACGGACCCCTTCATCGTCCTCACCTCCAACGTCTTCGCCATTCTCGGCCTGCGGTCCCTCTACTTCGTGCTCTCCGGCGCCGCGGAGCGCTTCAAGTACGTGCAGCCCGGCCTCGCCCTGGTGCTCGTGTTCGTCGGCGTGAAGATGGCGATCTCCGACTGGGTGAAGATCCCCGTGCTCGCCTCCCTCGCGGTGATCGTGCTCCTCGTCGGCGGCTCGGTGGTCGCCTCGCTCATCTCCACGCGCAAAGATTCAAGGTAGGGAACGGCGATGTCGTTGCTGCTCGTCGTCCTCCTTCCCTTCGCCGCCTCCGCGCTCGCGGCGACCTTGAGCTCTGCCGCCCGCACGCGCGCGGCGGTGCTCGCGGGGGCGACTGCGCTCTTCTCCCTGGTGGGCCTCGCCTCGTACTGGCCGAAGGTCGCCGCGGGAGAAGTGGTGACGGAGCGCCTGAGCTGGGTTCCCGCACTCGGGCTCCACTTCACGCTCCGGCTCGACGGCTTCGCGTGGGCGATGGCGATGCTGGTGCTCGGCATCGGCGCGCTCGTGGTGCTCTACACGCGCTACTACCTCTCGGCGACCGACTCCGTTCCCCGCTTCTTCGCCTTCTTCCTCGCCTTCATGGGAGCGATGACCGGGGTGGTCCTCTCGGGGAACCTGCTGCAGCTGGTGTTCTTCTGGGAGCTCACCTCCCTCTTCTCCTGCCTGCTCATCGGCTACTGGTACCAGCGCAAGGACGCCCAGCGCGGCGCGCGGCTGGCCCTGACGATCACCGGACTCGGGGGACTGTGTCTCTTCGCCGGAGTGCTGGTGATCGGTCACGTGGTGGGCAGCTTCGAGCTCGACGTGGTGCTGACCAAGGGTGACCAGCTCCGCGCCCACGCGCTCTATCCCGTGGTGCTTGGCCTGGTGCTCCTCGGCGCCTTCACCAAGAGCGCCCAGTTCCCGTTTCACTTCTGGCTGCCCAGGGCGATGGCCGCGCCCACTCCGGTCTCCGTCTACCTGCACTCCGCCACCATGGTGAAAGCGGGCGTCTTCCTGCTCGCGCGCCTGTGGCCGGTGCTCTCGGGGACCGAGGCGTGGTTCTGGACCGTGAGCACCGTGGGCCTCGTCACCCTGCTGCTGGGCGCGTACCTCGCGCTCTTTCAAAACGATCTCAAGGCGGTGCTCGCGTACTCCACCGTCTCTCACCTCGGGCTGATCACGCTGCTGCTCGGCCTGGACAGCCCGTTGGCGGCGGTGGCCGCGGTGTTCCACCTGATGAACCACGCGACCTTCAAGGCGTCGCTGTTCATGAGCGTCGGCATCATCGATCACGAGACGGGCACCCGCGATCTCCGCAGGCTCTCCGGCCTCTTCCGCTTCATGCCGATCACCGCCACCCTCGCGATGGTGGCCAGCGCGGCGATGGCGGGCGTGCCGCTCCTCAACGGCTTCCTGTCGAAGGAGATGTTCTTCGCCGAGACGCTCTTCATCAGCAGGAGCCCGCTGGTGGAATGGACGCTCCCGCTCCTCGCCGCGCTCGCCGGCATGGGCAGCGTGGCCTACTCGCTGCGCTTCTGCGTCGAGGTCTTCTTTGGGCCAAAGGCGACCGATCTTCCGCATCCTCCCGAGGAGCCGCCGTTCTTCATGCGCGCGCCGATGGCGTTGCTGGTGCTGCTCTGCGTGGTGGTGGGCGTGGCGCCGCAGACCACCGTGGGCGTGCTGCTCGCCGTGGCCGCCAAGCCAGTGACCGGCGGCGCGCTCCCGGAATACAGCCTCGCGCTCTGGCACGGCTTCAACCGGCCCTTCGTGATGAGCCTCGCAGCGCTCGTGGGCGGGGTGCTGGGCTACCTCTGGTTCAGGCGCAGGCAGCAGCGCGGACGCAGCCTCGACACGCTCCTCGGCGGCGCGCTCGATGGAAAGCGCCGCTTCGAGCAGGGCGTCGCGGCGCTCACCTGGCTCGCGCGGGAGACGCGCAAGACGTTGCTCCGCTCGGGGCTGCAGGCGCAACTGTTCTTCATCGGAGTGGTGGTGCTGTTGGTCGGCCTGCTCGCCCCGGGGAGTCTCTTCACCGGATCGCGACCCACGCTCCCGCTCTCGCCCGCCTTCGCCGCGCTGTGGATCGTGGGCGGCGGGGCAGCGATGGGCGCGGCGTGGCAAGCCAAGTACCACCGCCTCGCGGCGCTCATGTTGGCCGGCGTGGCCGGCGTGGCGAGCGTGATCACCTTCAGCTGGTTCTCCGCGCCGGATCTCGCGCTCACCCAACTGGTGGTCGAAGTGGTGAACGTGGTGCTGGTGCTCCTCGGCTTGCGTTGGCTGCCCGCCCGCGAAGAGCGGCACGACGTGTTCGATGCGCAGACCCGGCGCGCGGCCACCGTGCGGCGTGGGCGAGATCTGATCCTCGCGATCGGCGCGGGTACGGCCCTCGCGCTCTTGTCGTGGGCGGTGATGACGCGTCCCGCTCCCGCCGGTCTCGCCGCGTTCTTCCTCGAGAACTCCTTGTCAGCCGGGGAAGGGCGGAACGTGGTCAACGTGCTGCTCGTCGACTTCCGCGGCTTCGACACCTTCGGTGAGGGCGTGGTGCTCGCGCTGGTGGCGCTGACCGTCTACGCGCTGCTGCGGCGATTCAGGCCGGCCAGCGAGATGCTGAAGATCCCCGTGCAGCAGCGCGTGCTGGCGAAGGATCTGCAGACGGACCTCGTCAATCCACGCCACGCCACCGACACCGCGATCGGCTACCTGATGGTGCCCGCGGTGCTGGTGCGCCTGCTGCTCCCCGTCTCTTTCATGATCGCCGCGTACCTCTTCATGCGCGGCCATCACGAGCCTGGCGGCGGCTTCGTGGCGGGGCTGACGATCTCGATTGGGTTGTTGTTGCAGTACATCGTCTCGGGCGCGGAGTGGACCGAGCAGAACCTCCGCGTCGATCCGCGCGCGTTGATCGCGGTGGGGTTGCTCCTCGTGCTGGGCACCGCCGCCAGCCCGCTGCTGGGGAATCGCAACTGGCTCACCTCGAGCTCGTGGCACGGAACGCTACCGCTCGTGGGCGAGGTGCACCTGGGCTCGGTGATGGCCTTCGACCTCGGCGTGCTCACCCTGGTGGTGGGCGCGACCCTCTTCATCCTCACCAGCATCGCGCACCAATCCGTGCGCGCCGATCGCGAGACCAGGAGCGACGACTGACATGGAATGGGTGCTCGCACTGGCGATCGGCGTGCTGACCGGGAGCGGGATCTGGCTCCTGCTCCGCCCGCGCACGTTCCAGGTGATCATCGGGCTCTCCCTGCTGAGCTACGCCGTCAACCTGTTCATCTTCAGCGCGGGGCGATTGGCGATCGATCGCGAGCCGATCCTCGCTGACGGAGTGGCGCCCACGCTCGAGAAGTACGGCGACCCGGTCCCGCAATCCCTGGTGCTCACGGCCATCGTGATTGGCTTTGCGATGACCGCGCTGTTCCTCGTGGTGTTGCTCGCCTCGCGCGGCCTGTCGCACAGCGATCACGTGGACGGTGCCCAATGAGCGCGCTCATCGCCCAGCTCCTGCCTCACCTGGTGATCGCGCCGATCGGTGTGCCGATGCTGATGGCCGCGGTGATGCTCCTCGTGCCCGAGCGACTGCACCGCGTGCGCCTGGCGTTGAACACCGGCGCGATGGCGTTGGTGCTCTTCGTCGCCGCGGGACTGCTCCTGCACACCGCCGCGCACGGCACCATCGTGTACCGGCTCGGCGGTTGGGCGCCTCCGTTCGGCATCGTGCTGGTGGTGGATCGACTCGCTGCGCTGATGGTGACCCTGGCCGCGCTGGTCGGGCTGTGCGCGATGATCTTCTCCACGTCTCGCTGGAGCCGCGCGGGTGTGCACTTCAACGCGCTCGCCCAATTGCAGCTGATGGGCCTGTCCGGCGCCTTCCTCACCGGCGACCTGTTCAACCTCTTCGTCTTCTTCGAGATCCTGTTGGCGGCGTCGTACGGGCTCTTGCTGCACGGCTCGGGGCGATCGCGCGTGGTGAGCGGGCTGCACTACATCGCGGTGAACCTCGTGGCCTCGTCGCTCTTCCTGATTGGAGTGGCGACCCTCTACGCGGTGACCGGCACCTTGAACCTCGCCGACCTCGCGCGGCACGCGACGGGCCTCGATCCCGAAACGAAGGGCTTGTTCTGGAGGGGCGCGGGGACGCTGGGCGTGGCCTTCCTGATGAAGGCGGGAATGTGGCCGCTCAACATGTGGCTCTCCCCTGCGTACACGGCGGCGACTGCGCCCTCGGCGAGCTTCTTCGCGGTGCTGACCAAGGTGGGCGTGTACGCGCTCTTCCGGACCTGGACGCTCCTGTTCCCCGGAGGAGAAGGGGGCGACGTGTTGCTGCTCTTCGGGTTGGTGACCGCGGTGTTGTCGGCGGTGGGCATGCTGGGCTCGCAGCGCCTGGGGCCGCTCGCTTCGTTCAGCGTGATGGCCTCGGCGGGCACGTTGATCGCCGCGCTGGGCCTGGGCGATCCGCGGCTCACCGGTGGTTCGCTCTTCTACCTGCTCAGCTCCACGCTCACCGCGAGCGCGTTCTTTCTGTTGGTGGATCTGATCGAGCGCTGGCGCAACATGAACGTGACCATCGACGATTGGGCGCCGTTCCTCACGCCTGAGCTCATCGAGGAACAGGGCTTCAACCTCGACGACGAGCAGCAGGTGCTCTTCAGCCGCCCCGTGCCCAGGGCCACCGCGTTCCTCGGCCTCGCGTTCATCGCCTGCACGGTGCTGGTCGCGGGCCTGCCTCCGCTCTCGGGCTTCCTCGGCAAGGCCGCGATGCTCTCGCCCGCGCTCGGTGCAGGGACGCGCGGGTGGTTGTTCGTCGCCGTGCAGTTGCTGGTTGGTTTGCTCGGACTGATCGCGATGCTGCGCGCGGGCATTCGCTACTTCTGGGCGGAGGATCGCGAGGCGCCGAAGCTTCGTTTCACCGAGGGGTTTCCGCTCGTCGTGTTGCTCGGCGCTTGTCTGGCTTTGACGTTCTTCGGCGGCCCGATGCTCGAGCTCGCGCGCGAGACGGCCGCCGGGCTGCACGCGCGGCAGGGCTATGTCGACGCGGTGCTGCACGGGGGAGGTGGCCCGTGAGGCGGGCGTTGCGCGCGCTGGTCCTCCCCGCGGCGTTGCTGCTGCTCTGGTTGCTCCTGCGTCAGTCGCTCGACGCCGGCACCGTGGTGCTCGGAGTGCTGCTGGCGATCGTCGCCGTGTGGACTTCGCGCGCAGCCCGGCCGCATCGCGCTGACATGAAGCGTCCCCTGGTCGCGCTGCGGCTGCTGGGGCGCGTGCTGTTCGACATGGCGCGGGCGAACCTCGAGGTGGCACGGGTGATCCTCTCGCGCGCGGACGCGGGGTCGGGGTTCGTCAAGGTGCCGCTCGACCTGCGCGACCCGAACGGGCTCGCGGTGTTGGCGATGATCGTCACGGCCACTCCCGGCACGGCCTGGGTGGAGCTCGGCTTCGATCGCAGCGCCCTGCTGCTCCACGTGCTGCCCACGCACGACGAGGCCGAGGTCGTGGCCACCATCAAGGAGCGGTACGAGCGTCCGCTGCGGGAGATCTTCGAATGAGCCCGGTGCTCGAGTGGTCGTTGGTGTTCGCGAAGGGATGCCTCACCCTGGCGATGATGCTGGCGCTGGCGCGAATGCTCAGGGGGCCGTCGGCGCAGGACAGGGTGATGGCGCTCGACTGCCTCAACTCCAGCGCGCTGATGTTGCTGCTCACCCTCGGGCTGGCCTACCGCAGCAGCATGTACTTCGAGGGCGCGCTGCTGCTCGCCACGTTCGGCTTCGTGGGATCGATGGCGCTCGCGAAGTTCCTCCTCCGCGGCGAGGTGATCGAGTGAACGCTCCCGTTCCCTTCTGGGTCGACGCGGTGACTGCGTGCGTGGTGGTGGCGGGATCGATCATCGCGCTGCTGGGCGCCGCCGGGCTGTGGCGCTTCAAGACGTTCTTCGAGCGCGCGCACGGGCCGGCGCTCGGCTCGACGGGTGGCATCTGGGCGTTCGCGATCGCGACCGCGATCCACTTCTCGTTTTCGCGCGAGACGGTGTTCCTGCACGCGCTGCTCATTCCGGGATTCGTCGCGCTCACCGCGCCCATCACCACGATCTTTCTGCTGCGGGCGGGGTTGTTCCGTGCGCGACGGGCTGGGGCGCCGGGCATTCCA
>CBIHPJ010000510.1:0-6910 GCA_966211295.1 uncultured Myxococcales bacterium
TACTTCCGCGCTGCGCTGCCCCTGTCACCGCTCGGTAGAGGCCGGATAGTAGAGGTCTAGAAACTTGCCTCCCTCTCCCCGCGGGAGAGGGTCGGGGTGAGGGCACGTCAATGCCAGACCGCACGCTCATCGTCTCAGCGACCAATCTTCTTTGGCGTGGATTTCAGGTCGTGCCGACCGATCGCAAGTCGCGCGACGGAGCACCCGTCAACGGACTCTTCGCCGTAGCGAGAGCGATCAGCAAAGTTCTGACCTTCAAAGAACCCGCCCGCGCAGTCGCGATCATCGACGCGAAGGCACAGGAGAAACCCTGGCCTGATCTGGCAAAGAAGCAGATCGCAGGTCTGCCTGAGCTGCTCCGCGCCTTCGGCCTTCAAGTCATCGAAGGGCCAGACGAACTGCACGTCGCCGCGAGCTACGCGAAGGCCGCGCTCGACGCCGGCGACGACGTGATCATCGCGGGAGTCGACAAGCGTTACGCACAACTCGTCGGTGATCGCGTGTGGTGGTTCGACGCGAACAAGGACGTCCGCTACACGACGGAGATCGTCCAGAAGCGTTTCAACGTCGGTCCCGCGCAAGTGGCGCAGTGGCTTGCGATGGTGGGCGACGATGACGAGTTGCCTGGAATCGAAGGCATCGGCGCGAAGGGAGCGAGCGGGCTCCTCGAGAAATACGGCACGGTGGAGAAGGCGCTCGAGACGATCGACGACGTCGGTGGACGCGTGGGCAACGCACTGCGCGCCGCGAAGGACACACTCGCCGCGACGCTCGCGACGGGAAAGCTCGATCAACTACGTCCCCTGCCCCGCCCGCTGAAGGAGCTCACGTACAAGCCGCCCGACGCGGCATCACTCAACGCGGTGTTCGAGAAGCTGGGCTTCATGGAGCTGCTCACTTCGGCCGGCGCCGCTCGCGCAGTCGAAGTTTGCGAGAAGCCCGAGGACGTCACCGCCGCTTTGACGAAGCTCGGCACCGGACCGATCGCGATGCACGCGCTGCTCGAAGATCCGAGTCCTGCGATCTCTGCGCTGACGGGTCTTGGTCTTTCCGCCGGAGCGGGGGTCGCGTTCTACGTGCCGTCTGCCGCCGCGGGTTGGCCGACGTTGGTGAAGTGGCTCGAGGATCCGAAGGCGCCGAAGGAAGGCCACGCGCTCATCGGCACGATCGTCGCGCTGAGACACAAGGGCGTGAAGCTCGCGGGAATCGTCTCCGACTCGGAGTGCCTCTCGCATCTCACCGAGCCTTCGAATTGGGCGCCGCACGAGCTGTCGCTGGTCGCGCGTCACGTGCTCGGGCGTGCGCTGCCTGACGATGACGAAGTGCGGGGCGTGGGAGCGAAGCGCAAGGCGTGGCATCAGATGACACGCGAGCAGGCGGCGGAGGTCGCGGGCCATCGCGCCGATGCCTCTGCTGCGATCTGCGCGAAGCTGCAGGGTGGTGTCGATAAGGCGTTGCTCGATGAGTACCTCGAGCTGATGGACACGCTGGTGCGGATGGAGCTCACCGGCATTGCCGTCGATCCATCCGAGCTCGATCGCGCGGAGACCTCGTTCGTTACGCTCGAGACAGAGCTCGAGAAGCAGATCACCGCGCTCGCGGGGCACGAATTCAACATCAACTCGTCAAAGCAGCTGGGCACGGTGCTGTTCGAGGAATTGAAGTTGCCGGTGGTGCTCCACACGCGCACCGGATGGAGCACGGCGAACGAAGCGCTCGAGCGCATCGAGCACGCGCACCCGATCGTCGGACTGGTGATTCGTTGGCGCGGGCTCCGGCGCTTGCGCGACAGCTGGATCAGCTCGCTGCGAAACTTCATCGACACCGATGGTCGCGTGCACTCGCGCTTTCACCTCGCGCGATCCTTCAGCGGACATCTGATCAACACGAATCCTGATCTCGGACGCGTGCCGGGCCGCACTCCGGAGATGGCGCGCATTCGCCGCGCGTTCGTCGCGTCTCCGGGAAGTCTGTTGATGTCGGTCGACTTCTCGCAGCTCGGGCTCTACGTGCTCGCGAACCTCACGAAGGATCCGGCGCTGATGGAGCCGCTGCGAAAGCGCTCCGACATGCATCGGCTCACGGCGGCGGCGGTGCTCGAGAAGCAGCCCGAGCAGATCTCGCTCGAGGAACGGCAGATCGGGAAGATCGTGAACTTCGCGACGTTCGCGGGGCAAGGTGCGAGCTCGCTCGGCATGCAGCTCGGCATCACTCCGGCGGAATCGAAGGAGTACATCGAGCGCTTCGATCGTCACTACTCGAAGGTGCGCGAGTTTCAGGACGAGCAGCTGCGGCTGGTGCGTGAGCGCGGCTACATCACGACGATCATCGGGCGGAAGTGGCCCATCGGTGGACTGGAGTCGCTCGATTCACAGCTCAAGTCGTACGCAGAGCGGCTCGCTCGTCGTGCGACACACGAAGCTTCGGTGAGCGACGTCTCACGCCGCGCGCTGCTCGAAGTAGATCGTGCATTGAGGAAAGCGGGGATGAAGACGGTGCCGCTCCTGCAGATCCTCGATGAAGTGCTGTTCGAAGTGCCCGAGAGCGAATTGCAGGCGGCCGCCAAGCTCTGCGCGGAGACGATGAAGAACGCGGTTCAACTCGAAGTGCCTCTTCGAGTCGGAGTCGAAGCCGGGAAGAACTGGGCTGACCTCGAGCCCGTGGTGTTGCAGTGAGCGATCGTCCGCGCGTGGGAGTGGGCGTGATGGTGCTGAAAGACGGGCACCTGCTGCTCGGTCGTCGCAAGGGCTCACACGGCGCGGGCGAGTACGCGTATCCGGGAGGACATCTCGAACACCTCGAGTCCTTCGCCGAGTGCGCCGCACGCGAAGTGAAGGAAGAGACGGGACTCGAGATCGGTCCGATCCGATTTCTGCGATTGCTCAACACGACCGAGTACGCGCCGAAGCACTACGTCGACGTCGCGTTCGTTGCTGATTGGGTGAGCGGTGAGCCGCAGGTGCTCGAGCCCGACAAGATCGACGGCTGGGCCTGGTATCCGCTCGAAGCCCTGCCCTCTCCGCTCTTCGGCACGATCCCAACCGCCCTCGAAGCACTGAAGAGCGGCCGCACCTTCTGGGATTCGTGACTTATCTCCCTCTGCCGAGAGGCCTGCTCGAGTCGGGCACCGCGGCTCACCCTTCAACCACCGCCCACCCTCAAAGCGATGCGATCACCATGGCATCTTCGGGATCAATCGCGCCCTGATGCGGCAGTGACGCAGCGATGATCGCCTCACGCGCGTTGATCTCACCGAGCGCAGCGGCCTCCATGAAACGACCAGGAGCGCACTTCCCGCTCTTCGCGCACTCGACGTCACGCTCGACGACGATGCGGTACTCCGCAGCCGCGCGCGTGAAGTCGCTCAAGTCGTAGAGCAACTCAGCGTGAAAGAACCGCAGCTCGTAGGCCCGCGGCACGCTCGGAAAGAGCGCGAGATACGCGTCGTAGATCGCGCCCGCGTTCACGAGACATCCATCCTCACGCGTCTTGCGACACTCGACGTGCCAGCTGGTCGCGAGCTTCGCCAACATCGGCTCGGCCTCGCTCACGTCGCCCTCGATCTCACTCGCCATGTTCACGAGCTTGTTCACTTGCGCGACCACGAGCTGCTTGCGGCCCATGCGGAGCACCGACGCGATGAGTCGCTGCTGGAACTTCAGCGCGTCACTCGAACGAGGCTGCTCGGCGATCAGCGCGTTCCAGGTGAGCGCGGCCTCTCCGTCGAAGCCGTCTGCTGAGTACAGATCGGCGAGCATCACCTTCAGCGCGCGCTGCCGCTTGGGGTCATTCGACACCACCGGGAACTCGGCGAATTTCCCTCCGCCCTGCTCGTACGCGCGCACGAAGTCCTTCTCCGCATCAGTCGCGCGAGCACCACTGAGCGAAATCACCTCGCGGAACTTCGCCTGCGCGGCTGCGAAGTCACCGAGGTTCAGCTGGCACCAACCCTGTTTGTAGATCGCGTCCGGAGTCGCGGCCGCTTCGTACTCCGCGAGCGCACGCTTCAACCAATCGCGCCGGCCATTCGACTTCGCGAACAATTGCTCACCGAGCGCGAAGTGCGACTCCGCGACGAAGCGGCTCTGCGGATGCCGAGTCACCAATCGCTTGAAGGCGACCGTCGCGCGCTTCTCGTCATTCGTATCGAGCAGCGTCTTGCCGAGAAGGAAGAGCACCTCATCGGCGCGCTCGAACTCCGGGTTCCGCTGCGCAAGATCCGCGAGCAACGAGATGGCCTGCTGGCGAAGCTTCGGATCCTCCCCGTGCTCACGGGAGTCCTCGAGATACAGATCAGCCAGCCGGAAGATCACCACCGGATCTCGACCCGACTTGTTGAGCTGCTGGAGAACGGCGATCTGCTCGTGTCGCTTCTCATCCACAGGAGACGAAGCAACGACCAACGCGGCGAACGCGGCGAACGCGATGCTCAGCATGAGACCCGGCCTTTCCCCTTTGAGACGCGCGCGAGTCTACGGATCAGCGGATTGCGCAATCCACCCCACACGGGCATGAAAGAGCGCATGCGCGTCTACTGCAATGAAGGTTGTCCCTACGCCCAGCGCACGCGGGCGCTCCTCACGCTCCTCGAGAAGCCCTTCGAGCAGGTACTGGTCGATCTCGCCAACAAGTCGCCCGAGTTCCTCGCGCTCACGCCCACTGGAGCGATTCCGCTCCTCCAAGATGACGGACTGGTCCTCTTCGAGTCGCAGGTGATCAACGACTACCTCGCCGACAAGTTCGCGGGGCCCGATGCGTACAGCTCCGACGTGAAGGAGCGCGCGAAGGAGCGGCTGGCGATGAATCGCTACGACAACTTCATCATCCCGCTCGCGATGGCCTCGCTGAAGAACCCCGCGGCGCTCGACGGCAAGCCGAACTGGAAGCGCGAGGTCGCGGTCATCGGCGATGCAGTGAAGGGGAAGTCACCTCGCAGTCTGCTCGGCCTGCACCTCGGCACGCTCTACCTGCGCATGACCTGGTACGGCCCCGAGAACGCGGTGGTGAAGGAACTGCAGCACGTCGCTGGGGATTACCTCGCACAGGTGCTTGCGCTGCCCGCGATCGTTTCGACGAATCCGGATCGCGAGACCAATACGAAGCAGTTCAGGGCGAAGTTCTTCGGAGCTGTCTGAGGATTTCTGGCCTCACCAAGTCCCTCTCCCGAAGCGGGAGGGAGAACATCAGGAACGCCCCACGTCAGAGTGAGCCTGCAGGCGCGCGATGATCGCGTCCGCGCCTTCGATCAGCTTCTCTCCGTCCCACATCGCGGGAGCGTTCGTTCCACCGCGCTCCTGCAGAGCGGATTTCACTTCTTCGTAGTGAACGTTACGAAAACGAATCACTTCGGCGAGATCGTGATCGACCACGTACTTGCGCACACGCGCGCTGCTGGCGTCGGAGATGGCGTGGAAGAGCTCGAACATGCGGGTGGAACCCTACTTCGTGAGTTCACTCGATTCGACTCCGCATAGAGTGAGGATCAGTTCCTGGAGGGGACCTTGCACAGTCAAATGCACAGCCAGACGCTTCAAGCTTTGCGGGCGGAGATCGAGGCCATCACCACGCTGCAGCTCGCGCTCAATCGCATCGCGCTGACCGTCGACGACAACTCACTCTCGGTGTGGGACGGGCCGCGCCCGGAGGACATGGATGACATCGCCGGAGACGACGGCTCGTTCTCGCGCGAGGCCGTGATGGAGGTTCGCACCAAGGCGGGTGATTCGCTCTCGCGGCGGTACACCGAGGTCGAGCGGGTGATCATGGGGCGCGCCGCGCTCGAGTCGCTCGTGCGCTCTGCGCTGGCAACGGGGACCGGTGGAGTGATCACTCCGGAAGGTCCGCCGCCGAGCCAGGTGCTCGGTGCGCTCGCTCGCAGTGGTGCGCTGCGACTTGATTGGGCGCAGGCCGCCGCGTCGCAGGTGAAGGAAGTGCTCGAGGCGAAGGAAGAGCCGCTCGCTCCGCGTCCGACGGTGCCTGCGACTCCGCTCGCGAAAGAGGGCAAGCCGAAGCCTGCCGCGAAGAAGAAGGCTTCTCCGGCGAAGAAGCTCGCTGCGAGGAAGACCATCGCGAAGAGGGCCGTGAAGAAGGCGGTGGCGAAGGTGAAGGCGAAGGTGAAGGCGGTCGCGAAGAAGCTGGTGGCGAAGAAGAAGCCCGCCGCGGCGAAGAAGCCGGCTGCGAAAAAGAAGAAGTGACCGGTCGGGGCGCTTAGAGCGCCAGCAACATCGCCCACCGGCACAAGCCCATCGCGAGCAGGCCGAGGACAACCGCGAGCGACGAGATCCCGACCGTCGCAGCGGTCTTCGGAAGCGCGAGCAAGCCGCCGAGGCTGAGCAACAGCACCCCGAAGATCACCGCCGGGAGATGGAAGTCGATCATCACTTCAGTGGCCGCCGGCAGGGCAACGCCGAATGCGCGCAACAGGGCCTCGAGCTGCCGCGCGCGAAGCCACACCAGCGCTGAGAGGATCACTGCGAGACCGTGAGTGCCAAGGGCGACCGCAGTCGTCGGCCGCATGGTCAACCCTCACGTGCTTCTTCGAAATTCGCTGACGATTACTTCAGCGACTTGACCGCGATGCGCTTCTGCTCGCGCGCGATGATCATGCGCTGCTCGACCGCGCGAGGATCCGTCACCTCGAACGCCTTGAGCCGCGTCTCGGCCTCGGTGATCCGCTTCTGCGCGGCGGCCACGTCGATGTTCGCGGCAACTTCCGCGGAGTCCGCGAGCACGCGAACCACATCGGGACCCGCCTCCACGAAGCCGCCAGCCACGAAATAGATCGTGCTGTTCGACCCCTCACGCACGGTGAGTGGACCCGGCTGCATCACGGAGAGATATGGGGTGTGACCAGGGCGCACGCCGAAGAGACCCTCGGCGCCAGGCGCGATGACCTCGTCGGCAGCCAGCG
>CBIHPJ010000511.1:0-6901 GCA_966211295.1 uncultured Myxococcales bacterium
CGCTTGAGCGGCCTCGCGCCGTAGCGTGTGTCAAAGCCGAGCTCTGCGACGCGATCGATCACCTGGTCGGCGTAGGTCACCTTCACCGCTCTGCGCGTAAGTCCTTCGCGAGCGAGGGCGGCCTCGATCACGCGCGCGGCGATCTGCCGAATGTCGTCTCTCGAGAGCGGGTGGTACGCGACGATCTGATCGAGCCGGTTCACCAGCTCGGGGCGGAAGAACTGCGTGGCCGCCGCGAGGTAGTGCGCGCGGTACTCGAGGCTGGCGTCTCCGAAGCCGAGCGAGCGGCCTGAGGACTCCGCGCCCAGGTTGGAGGTGAGCAGCACCACCGTGTTGCGGAAGCTGACGGTGCGTCCACTGCTGTCGGTGAGTCGACCTTCTCCGAGCAGTTGCAGGAGGAGATCGTGCACGCCTGCGTCGGCCTTCTCGATCTCGTCGAGGAGCACCACTCCGAAAGGTTGCTCGCGGACTCGCGCGGTGAGCGATCCACCTTGCGCGCTGCCTGCGCTCACCAGTCGCCAGGCGCTGCCGGGCGCGGCGTATTCGGCCATGTCGAAGCGGGTGAGGCGCTTCTCGTCTCCGAAGAGATACGCGCAGAGCGAGAGCGCGGACTCCGTCTTGCCGACTCCCGTGGGGCCGAGGAGCAGGTACGCGCCGAGCGGACGCGAGGGATCGCAGAGACCGGTCTTCAGGGTGACCACGAGATTGCGAAGGAGCAGCGTCGCTTCGTCCTGGCCGATCACGCGCTGACGCAGCTTCTCGAGCACTCGCTCAGGATCGAGAGGCACCGTGGGGTCGATGATCTCTCTTGGGTAGCCCGTGCGATCGACGAAAGCGCGCGTCACTGCTTCGCCGTCGATCTGCGTGAGCTTTCCTCCCGGAGGTGGACGGGTGGAGGCGCGGAGGAGATCGACCGCGGCTCCGGGCAGACCTCCGGCTTCGCCGAAACGATCGACGAGATCGACCGCGCGTTCGAGCGCGGAGTCCTCCACGGTCACGCGACGTTGGCGGGCGACGCGACGCGCGGCGGACGAGAGCGCCTGCCTCGCGAGGATCGGAGGGAGCGGCTGCACGACTTGAGTCCTCAGCGCTCTGAGGAAAGCGCCGTGCGTGCGCTCAGCGCGTGCTGCGTCTTCCGCGGTCGCCTCGAGCACGACGCGAATGTCACCCGACTCGATCGAGGGCAAGAGCTGCCGCGCGATGTCGAGTCCCGAGTCGGAGCGTGAAGAGCCCGCGGAGAGCAGCTCGCTCAACGAGTCGAGGTGCAGCACCGCTTTTCTCGTGCGCAGCGCACTCACGATGCGCTTCACGCGGTCCTGCCATTCGCCGAGGTAGCGCATGCCCGCGACGATTCGGGAACCGCTGGTCGAGTAGATCTCGAGGCCGTGTAGCGGCTGTCCCGGCGTCGCGGCCGCCGCGCGGTGCACGAGCTCGTGGATCAACGCGGTCTTTCCCACCATCGGCGGACCGAGCAGCAGCACGCTTCCTCGCGCGTGACCGGTCAGCGTGTCGGCGAGTTGATCGACGTCGGTGTCGCGCTGGAAGGCACGCTCCACCGTGCCTGCCTCGCGCTCGTCGGAGAGCCGGCGGCACGCCTCTGAGAGTCCTGGCGGGAGTGGCTCCCGCTTCGGCTTCGTGTTCTCCGCGGCCTTCGCCTTCTTCCGCTCGGCGGTGCGTGCGTTGAAGGTGGTGTTGACGGTGAGCGAGCGCACCGACTCTTCGCCGACGTAGGAGACCTCGAGGAGCCGCTCGAGCGGCGCGAGGTGGAGCTCGTGACGGATGATCTCTTCGACGAAGCCGTCGAAGTCGGCGGGGTCTTGCAGGTACTGCTCGACGTTGAGACGCGGCACCACGATGCGCACGGGGCCTTTGTTCTCTTTGCCCTTCTGCGGCGGCGTTTCGGGACGCACCAGCACGGTGAAGCGCATCGGCACGTTCAAGAGCCGGCCGCGTTGCATCGCGCGCATGGTGAGATCGACGCGGCGCATCGTGAACGGCTGCACCGTGCCGCCTTCGTAGAGGAGGCCGCGATCGAGGAGGCGGCCGCAGACCGTGGTGAGGTCTGAGTACACGTCGTTCATCGATTCGGCGAACGACGCGAGGTGCGGCTCACCGAGGACATGTGCTGCGTAGCCCACGTTCGGGAAGCGACGGACGAAGAGCTGGAAGGTGCGAGTGGCCATCAGTGTCGCCCCTCTCCCCGACCCTCTCCCCGCTGGCGCAGGGAGAGGGAGCACTTGGCCATCATCGGTGGCCTCCCTTCGCGCGGAGCGACGCGGCGAGATGCGCGAGGGGCACGGAGGCTTCGAGGCCTGAGGCGATGAAGCGGCCAGCTCCCGTCATTCCTTCGCGCTCGAACACCACTCGGGGCCAGCGCTCTTCCCGCGGCTCTGCCCCCTGGCGCCGCGCTTCGCGATCCGCCTTCGCCTGGTCGTCCCATTGCGAGAGCACTTCCTTCGCGCGCTCGATCGATCCGTCGCCACCTTCGAGCAGCACCGCTCGCACCAGCGCGCGACGGGGAGAACCATCTTTCCCTGCCACGTCGATGCGTGCGTAGCCGAGCCACGGCTCGAGCTGAGCGATCACTCCGGGGCCGTGGAAAACGAAGGCGCGGCGCGGATGCACGCCTTCGCCAGCTGCGGTCCAACCGGTGCTCGTCTGGAAATCGAGAGCGAGCGGCGAAAGCGGAGGGAGCGACTTGCCGAACAGCGCGACCGCCTCAGCCGCGGGAGGACCGACGCACTCGAGGAGAATGGTGGCTGTCTCATCTGGATGTGCGCTGGCGCGAAGTTGATCTTCGAGGAGCTCCAGCTCTTCCATCACCTGGCTGAGCACCGGCGCAGCACTCGCGATCAACGCTTCGGGGTTCTTCGCGTACACGACGCCCTCGAAGGTCGAGCGGCGCTTGATGCTCGAGAGCCGGTTCCAGTTACGAGGCATCTCCTTGGGCATCACGACTTCGGCTTCGTCGTAGCTCGAGGCATCGAGCGAGCCCTCGGTGAGTTCTTCGAGCTTGGCCGCGAGGCCTTCGAGTCGCTCGAGCAGCTCGCTCGCGGCGGCCCCGTGTTGCCGGCGCATCAGCGCTGCGCGGCGCGCCTCTCGCAACTTCAACGCCTGAGGCGAAGCGAGGAGGGCAGAGATCCGCTCGTGCGCCTCACGCGCGGCGGCACTGAGTCTCGGCAGCGTCCATTCCTTCTCGGTATTCGCAGGCACGCTCGCGGCCGGTGAGAGCATGCGCACCGAGAGGCGCGGCTCGTCTCCCTGACGGAGCAACTCGATGACGGCGAGATCATTCGCGTCGCGCCGCAGCAGGTGATGCGCGAGGGGAACCGCGAGGCGCTTCTCGAGCGTGCGCTTGAGCGGCCGGGCGCCGTAGCGAGGATCGAAGGCCTGATCGACGAGCAGCTCGAGCAACTCGGGCTCGACGTCCACCAGCACGTTGCTCCGCCGCAGACCGCGACGAGAGAGCAACTCGGCGAGCGCGTGCTCGACCACGAGCCGCAGCGCCTTCTTGTCGAGCGAGCGGAACGGAACCACTCGATCCAGGCGATTGAAGAGCTCAGGTCTGAAGAACGCGCGCGCCGCAGAGAGATAGTGCTGCGCCGCGGACTCCGCGCTCCCGCGACCGAAGCCGGCCTGGCTCGCGGCCTCGCGGACGCCGAGATTGCTGGTCATCACCACCACGGTGTTTCGTCCATCCGCGGTGCGGCCGTGTGCATCGGTGAGACGGCCTTCTCCGAGGAACTGCAGCAGCGCGTCGAACACGCGCGGGTGCGCCTTCTCGATTTCATCGAGCAGCACCACGCAGAACGGCTGCGTCCTCAGCGCGGTGATGAGCTCTCCCTCGGGCGCGCCCGGAGCGCCGATCAGGCGCGCGATGGAGCCGCTGTTCGCGAGCTCCGACATGTCGAAGCGCACCAATCGATCCGAAGAGCCGAAGAGGTAGCGCGCGAGCGCCTTCGCGGTCTCGGTCTTGCCGACTCCGGTGGGGCCGACGAAGAGGTGATTCGCGAGCGGCTTCTCCGGATCCTGCACCGAGAACTGCAACGCGAGCACTGCCTCGGCCACGGCGTCGATCGCCTCGGGTTGTCCCGCGACCTGCGCGCCCAGCTCCGCGATGATCTGCTCGCGCGTTCTCGGAGGCGCACCGCCCAGGATGAAGTCGGGCAGGCCCGTCTCCCGTCGCACCGCTTCGTAGACGTCGGCCTGCTTGTAACGACGCACGCGGCGCTCGAGCGTTCCCGGTCCCGCGAGCACGCGATGCACGAGGCGCACGGCGCGTCCCGGCAGTGCTTGATGCGCGAAGAAGCGGCCCGAGAGCTCGAGCACCAGCTCCATCACATCGGGCGCGATGCGCACCACCGGAGCGTTCGGACTCGTCTCCTCCGACTCCACCTCGCGCACGGCGCCGAGCAAGACCGGCAGCGTCTCGCGCGTGGTCATCGGCGGAATCTGCACCACGTCGAAGAGCGCAGCGAAGGAGGGCGCCTCTTCACGGATTCGCTCGAAGCGCTCGGGAGTGCACTCTCCGATCACCGTGATCTCGCCGCGTGCGAGGTGCGGCTCGAGGTACTGCGCCGCGTGCGTGTCGCCCTTGCTGTGGCGGCCCGCGTAGATGAGCGAGGCGAGATCGTCGACGAAGAGCACGTCGTTGGTGTCGATCAGCTCCTTGCAGAGCTCGCGAGCACGCGCTTCCCACTGACCGACGTACGACATGCCGGCGATGAACTGATTGCCGTCGATGCGCCAGAGATCGCGGCGCGTGCTCGCGGTGGCCTGGCGTTCCACCAGTCGGCGAGTCACCTCGTGGACGATCGCGGTCTTACCCACGCCTCCCTGTCCGACCAGCACCACCGCCGCGCCTTCGCGTTTCTCGAGCGTGTCGACCAGCGCAGACACGATGCCCTCGCGACCAAACGCGCGGCTGATCTCTCCATCGCGCGCGTGGTGCGTGAGGTTCTTGCCGATCTGTCTCAACGTGCGCACGGAGAGACGCGCGCGGGCACGGCGTTGCTCGCGCTCTTCTTCAGTCTCCTCGGGCTCAGGTTGCGGCGCGCCCTTGGCTTTCGGGTGCTGCTGCTTGGGGCGACGCGCCTTCTGCTTGATCGACCCGCGCGGGAGGATCGTCGGCGCGTCCGCGTCGACCTCGAGGACGTCGAGTCGCTCATCGCGCTCCACGTTCCATTGATCGAGCGTTTCGATCTTCATCTTCAAGCAGTGCTCGGAGAGCCGCTGCTTGAGTCCGTCGTCGAGCTCGTCCGCCGCGCCGATGGGGAACGCGAGCTCGCGGAGCTTCGTGGGCGTCGCGATCCAGAACGAATCGCCAGGCCACTTCTCCAGCAACACCGCGATGCGTCCCTCCAAGGTGTACGCGCGCCCGTCCTCGCGATCCTTCGCGACGGTGTCGACCTTCACGTGCTTCAGCTTGAGGTGCGGCGCCATCTGGTAGCGCCACGCGTCGGAGGTGGAGGTCTTCTCGAAGCGCTCCATCACCATCAGCGCGAGATCGTCTTTGAGCTCGGAGAGGCTGATACCTTCGCCCGCGACCTGCGGCCAATGCGGCAGCCAGCAGCGCATCAGCCGCCCGCCCTTGCGCTCGATCACCATGGGCAGCTTCAGATCCACTGGGTCTCCTGGGCGCCGAAGACGCGGAAGCGGATCCACGCGGCGAGCACGTCGCTCAAGCTGAAGCCGTCGGGCGTGCAGTCGTGTTCGGTCTCAGTGCGCAGATCGCGCAGCAGGCCGTGCTCCTGGCCTTTTCGCTCGGGCCAGATGCGGCGAACTTCCGCGTTCGGCATGGTGACTTCGAGCTGATCGGGTTGACCGAGATCTTTCAGCTTCACCTTGCCGGGTTGGAAGCGGACCTTCACGGTGTGCGTCTCGCCCTGCGAGTTGAAGCGGTGGCTGCCGTGCTCGGACGAGAGGAGCATCGGCAGTGACTCGCCCTGAATGTGGAGCGCCATCGCTTCCCAGTGCACTCCTGCAGCGGGAGCACCAGCGCGCCATTCGTGGCTGGTCACGCGCGGCGTCTCGAGCGCATCGCGGATTCGCTCGACGTAGTCCTTCGCCTCTTTGAGCGAGGCTCCCGATTTGTCCCGGTAGTGCTTGATGGCGGCGATCAGGCCTTGCTGCTGCAGGATTCGCTCGAGCTGATTGCTCGAGGTGCGGCGCGTCTGCGCGGCGCGCGTGGCGGTGGCTTCATCTGACTTCTTCTGCTCGTCGGTCTTCGGCCAGAGGTAGTTGAAGTCGACGTTGAGCCCGCGCTTCTGCGCCCACAGCGAATAGATGCTGGCGAGCCAGTGGGTCCATCGCTGCGCGCCGCGGCCCGGCACGAGCGTAATGGTCGCTGCGTCGGAGGGAGGGAAGAGGCTGGCGTAGAGCCTCTCGGTGAGCGGCTCGAAGGCTTCTCGTGCTCCGAGGAGAGCACTGGTGAGTTCCTTCGCGGAGTGACCTGCTCGCAGTCCGTACGCTTCGTACGCGAGTTCTTCCGCAGCTTCGGCTTGCGCGCGCACTGCGTCGAACGATTCCCAGAGCGTGCGCGTGGAAGCGGCACGGCGAGATTGCTCTTCCGCGAGCTCGCGATCTTCCCAGTACGAGGGCTGCCGTGAGAGGCGCTCGAAGAGGCGGAGATTGTCCCGCAGCTGGGACATCAGGGGCGAACGCACCCAGGCGCGGACCTCGGCGCGAAGCGCGGCGGACTTCTCGCAGAGCTCGAGGAGATCTCCGCGCGAGATGGCGGATCCTTCGGCTCCTCGGGGGACGGAGTGAGAAGTGAACGAGAGTTTTTCGGGGTGCGCCCCCCCCCCCCCACCCACGCCCCCCGGGGGGGGGGGGGGGCGTTATAGTCGAGGGGGGGGGCAGGGGGGGTGTGGTGCGGGAAAGTCGGCGGGGGGGCCCCCCC
>CBIHPJ010000512.1:0-6900 GCA_966211295.1 uncultured Myxococcales bacterium
CAAGCTGAAAGCAGGTCTCAACCAGGTCTTGATCGATCAAGGCGCGGTCGTCGATCGCGTGGCCACCGCGATCCTCGCGCGCGGTCACCTGTTGCTCGAAGGTCTGCCCGGTCTGGGCAAGACCGAGCTCTGCAAGGGACTCGCGCGCCTGATGGATCTGCCGTTCAAGCGCATTCAGTTCACGCCCGATCTGCTTCCCGGCGACATCACCGGCACCTACGTGATCGACGGAGAGACGCGCGCCTTCACCTTCCGCCAGGGCCCGCTCTTCGCCTCGGTGGTGCTCGCCGACGAGATCAACCGCAGCTCGCCGAAGACGCAGTCCGCGCTCCTCGAGGCGATGCAGGAGCGCAGCGTCACCGTGCTCGGCACCACCCATCCGCTCCCGCAGCCGTTCTTCGTGCTCGCCACGCAGAACCCGATCGAGCTCGAAGGCACGTATCCGCTCCCCGAAGCGCAGCTCGACCGCTTCATGTTCCGCGTGGTGGTTCCTCCCGTCGGAGCGAAGACCCTCGCCACCATTCTCACCTCGCGCTTCCGCGGACAGCCGCCGCAGCTCACCGCGGTGACCGATGGACCGGGCCTCGCCACGTTGTTCGGCCTGGTGGATCGCGTGCACCTGCCGCTCCCCGTCGCGGAGTTCATCGGTCGCCTGGTGGAGGCCACGCATCCCGGGAGCGCGACGGCTCCTGACGCGGTGAAGCGCTTCGTGCGGTACGGCGCTTCTCCTCGTGCGGCGCTCGCGCTCGCCGCTTCGTCACGCGCGTGGGCGCTCGCGAAGGGCAAACCCAACGTCGGCTTCGACGAGGTGAAGGACATGGCGGGCGCGGTGCTCAATCACCGCCTCGTGCTCTCGTACGAAGCGGGTCTCGAGCGCGTGAACGCAGAGAACGTCGCCGATCAACTGCTCGCCGCCGTGCCCGAGGTGCCGCGTGCTTGAGAGTCTGCTGATCGTCGCGCTCATGGGCGTGACGCAGGACCTGGGCGACGAAGCACTCGACGCGCCCGTCGCTGCTCCAGAGGCGGACGAGCGGGAAGAGCCTTCATCCGGTCTCGTCTCCCTCCTCGACTACCAAATCGCGCAAGTGAGCCGCGTGGACGTGGCGAGCGGCCGCACCAAGGTGAGCGTCGAGTCGAACGCGCCTTCACCGCGCGCGGGCAGCTTCCCGGTGCGCTTCTTCATCGACAACACCACCGGCCCTCGCCAGGTGATCAACCTCTCGATTCGCAGCACGGTGTCGGGCGGCATGCACTCCGTCTCTCGCAGCGTCGAGGTGAACGCGGGTGAGCGGCGCACCGTGAACGTGCCCGTGCCCAGCGAGATGCGGTACGGCACCGTGCGCGCGGAAGGACCTGGCATCAGCGAAGACGCGAACGCGTCGATGTACTTCCAGGCCACCTACGATCCGCAGCGCGTGGTCTTGAGCCTCTCGCGCCCCGAGGCGTTCGAGAAATACGTCGGCAAGTCGCCGCGCTACTCGGGAGCGAACGTGCAGGTACACGCCATTCCGCCCTCCGAGGCGCCGGGCGAGCTCGCGAGCTACCTCGGTTACGACGCGATCGTGGTGCCTGATGGCGCCACCCTCGATGGACTCGATGAAGCGCAGCGCCGCGCGCTCGAGGCCTACGTCGCCACGGGTGGTCACCTGCTGGTGGGAGGTGCCGTGCGCAGCGCCGCGGTCTTCCCGATGCTCAAGTCGATCCGCAGCGGCACGTCGAAGTACGGCTTTGGAAAGCTGATGGTCACCTCGGGTGCGCCTTCCGGCGATCTCGACATCTTCCGCGAGACGATGCCGGTGAGCCCGCACGGCGCGCTTCCTGAGTACGAGCGCCGCTACAACAGTGAGGCGAAGAAGGACCTGCTGCTCCCGCAGGCCACCGCGCCGCTCGGCCGCTTCCTGTTGATCATCACGCTCTTCACGCTCGCGATCGGCCCTGGCTCCGTGTGGGTCGCGCGTCGTCGTGGACCGGCTGCGCTGCTCGTCACCATTCCTGGAACCGCGGTCGCCACCTGCGCCGCGATCATCACCTACTCGGTGATCGCTGACGGCTTCACGGTGCACACCTCGACCTTCGGCTACACGCTCTTAGACAGCGCCCAACATCGAGCGATCACTCACGGCGTCACCGCGTACTACGCGAACCTCGCGCCTTCGAAGGCCACGCTGGGGCCCAGCACCATGCTGGTCGCGCCCTACGAAGATCGCCGCGAGAAGTACGTGGCCGATCTCTCGTGGAAGGACGGTCTCACGCTCGGCGGTGACTTCGTGCCGTCCCGCACCTACCGCGAGTGGGGTTACGTCTCGGTCGAGCCGACCCGCGCGCGCGTGGTGGTGAAGCGCAAGGGCAACAGCTGGGTCGCTCAGAACGCGCTCGGGGTGAAGGTCGATCGTGTGACGGTGAACGTCGACGGCAAGTTCTTCAGCGGCGGTCCGATTCGCGACGGTGGTGAAGAGGAGTTGGTCGCAGGCAACACGCTCAACTACGCGGCCAACGTCGGCTCCAATCGCTTCAGCGGCTACGTGACCGACACCGTCGGAGCGCACGCGCTGCAACACCACGAGTTCCTCGCGCGCGTTACCGGCGAGTCGCTCGTCCCGACGGGTGGCGTGTCAGCCAACATGAACCAGGCCGAGCACTGGATCCGAGGGGAGTTCGAAGAATGAGCGCGCTGCTCGAAGTGAAGGGCCTCTCGCGGTTCTACGGCACGCTCAAGGCCGTCGACGACATCACCTTCTCGCTGCACGCGGGAACCATTCTCGGCTTCATCGGACCGAACGGCGCGGGCAAGTCGACCACCATGCGCATCATCGCGACCCTCGACGTGCCCACGAGCGGCGAGGTGCTGCTCGACGGCAAGTCGCTGGTGGCGCGGCCTGATCAAGCGCGGCCGCTGCTCGGGTACATGCCCGATCGCTACGGCACCTACGACGACATGACCGTCTTCGAGTTCCTCGACTTCTTCGCTCGCGCGTACAAGTTGAGGGGCAACGAGCGGAAGTCGCGCGTCGACTCGGTGATGGATTTCACCGGCCTCACGCAGCTCAAGGACAAGCTCACCTCGGAGCTCTCGAAGGGCATGAAGCAGCGCGTGGCGCTGGGCCGCACGCTGCTCCACGATCCCAAGCTGCTGATCCTCGATGAGCCTGCCGACGGTCTCGATCCGCGCGCGCGCATCGAGCTTCGCGAATTGCTCCGCGCCCTCGCTGCGCAGGGAAAAGCGGTGCTGATCTCCAGTCACATCCTCACCGAGCTCAGTGAGATCTGTGACACCTGCGCGATCATCGAGCAGGGCCACCTGCTCGCCACCGGCACCGTGCAGGAAGTGCTCTCGCGCACCTCGAATGCGGCGCCCTTCAGCGAAGTCGAGCTCACGCTCTACGCAGGCGCCGGCGCACCGCTGGACGAAGTGTCGAAGAAGACCGAGCGGCTCTTGCTCGAGCAACCGCTCGTCACCAACGTCTCGCTGCTCAACAACGCGGTGCGCTTTCGCCTCGAGCTCGCGCAGGGGGCCACCCCCGGTTCGGGCTGGGTGGAGGAAGCGAGCGTGCGCGTGCTGAAGGTCCTGGTGAACGCGGAGATCCCGGTCACCAGCTTCCGCACTCGTGAGCACGATCTCGAAGACGCGTTCATGTCGGTCACGAAGGGCAGGGTGCAGTGAGCGCAGCCGACGCCCTCGCAAGCGCGCAGCCGCGCCCTCCCGACGCGTTCGATCGTTTCGGCGAACAGCTCGCTGATCGCGTGAACCCGATCGTGGTGAAGGAGGTCCGCCAGGGTCTCCGCACCCGCGTGTTCTGGATCTTCTTCTCGCTGATGCTGGTGGCCTGCCTCTTCATCTCTCTCTTCGCCTTCGCGGCGAGTGACGGAGTGGCCGATCGCGCAGGGCAGGCCACGTTCATCGCGTACTTCGTGTGCCTGGGCTTCGTGCAGTTCTTCGTCATTCCCTACGCGTCGTATCGCTCGATGGCGCGCGAGGCGGAGGACGAGACGTGGGTGTTGCTCACGCTCACCGGCATCGGACCCAGACGAATTCTCTCGGGGAAGCTCGGCAGCTCGGTGCTGCAGGGAATTCTCTACGCCTCCGCGGCCACTCCGTTCCTGCTCTTCTCGTACTTCCTCAACGGCATCGATCTGCCGACCATCATCGTCGGCGTCTTCGTGTCGATGGGGTACCAGGTGTTCCTCGTCTCGGTGTCGGTGAGCCTCGCCACGCTCGCGGAGTCGCGACTGGTGCGCGCGCTGCTCCATTTCGTGCTGCTCGGCGTGTTGCTGCAGGGCCTCGGCTTCGGCATCGCCGGCGCAGCGCTGATCGGAGAGTTCGCGCAGAAGGTCACCTCGAGCTCGGCGTTCTGGCTCACCTCGCTCGCGATCCTCTTCGGGATGGTCACCACCGGCCTGCTGCTCTTCGAATCGGCAGCGGCGCGGCTCTCGCTCGCCACCGAGGACTACGCGCGCGGCGCACGCATCGTCTACGCGCTGCAGTTCATCGGCGCGGGGCTGCTCTTCCTCTGGGGCTATTCGATCAGCGGCGAAGAAGAGGTGCTCACCGCGGCGAGCGTCACCCTCTCGCTCTACGCCACGCTCGTCGGTCTCTTCGTGGCGAGCGATCGCGACGGCATGGCGAAGGTGCACTGGGCGACGGGCAAGCGGTACTCGCTCCTCAAGCCCGGAGGCCTGCGCGGCTTCGTGCTGGTGCTCGCGCTCCTTTCCCTGATGACCGTGGTGTTCACGGGCCTCGCGCTCGCCGAGGGCAGCATGCCGATGGGCGCGATGTTGGTGCTGGTCTCGGCGCCCGCGTTCGCGCTCTTGATGCTCTCTCTTCCGGTGGTGGTGGCGCGGTGGATTCCGCATCCTCCGTGGCAGACGCCCGCGATGATTCGCCTGGTCTTCCTCGGTCTGTTGGTGCTGATGACCGGGGTGCCTCCGCTGATCGGCGAGATCGTCTCTGACGCTGACGATCTCTTCCTCAACGCGCTCAACCCCGTGGTCGGGCTCATCAACATCGAGCGGCAGTCGCACGACGCGGTGCCGCTGGTGTTGCTGGTGTGGGGCGTGGCGGTGGGCCTGGGCTTCTCCGCCTTCTTCTCGCTGCGTTCGCGCGACACGGAGTGGTTGGCGTGACTCCAGCTGCCACCGCTGCCGAGCGCTTCGTCGACTCGGTAGGGCCGATCGTCGTGAAGGAGGTCCGCCAGGGCCTCCGCGCGAAGGTCTTCGCGATCTTCTTCGGCACGTTGCTGGTGGTGTGTCTGGCGATGGCGCTCTTCGCGCTCGCCCAGGCGCAAGACGCCGCGGGCATCGCGTACGGCAAGGAGTTCTTCGCGGGCTACCTCACGGCGCTCGGCGCGGTGACCTTCTTCGTGATTCCATTCGTCGCGTTCCGCTCGATGGTGCGCGAGCTGGAAGACGAGACGTGGGTGCTGCTCACGCTCACCGGACTCGGAGCGATCAGCATCGTGCGCGGGAAGTGGGTGAGCGCGATGTCGCAGGCGCTCCTCTTCGGATCGGCGTGCGCGCCCTTCGTGCTCTTCAGCTACTTTCTGAACGGCATCGACATCGTGCAAGTGGTGACCGGGCTGATGCTCTCTGCTGGCTGGAGCGCGCTGCTCACCGCCGTCGCCGTCGCAGTGGCCACGCAGGCGCACTCCAAGTTGGGACGCACGGTGGCTCACTTCGTGGTGCTCGGTTTGCTCGGCATGGGCACCCTGGGCGGCATCTCCTACGCGTGGATCCTCGCGGAGGAAGGACAGAAGCTCACCAACAACGACGCCTTCCGCAACGCGACGATCGCGATCTGCCTCTTCAGCTGGGGCATCACGTGGCTGATGTTGGAGAGTGGTTCTGCCGGTCTCGCGCTCCCTTCTGAGCCTGCTTCCCGCGGCCCGCGCATCGCCTACGCGATCATCGGCCTGCTCTCGCTCGCGTTCGGGCTGGTGGTCTTCGTGCTCGAGAGCGGGAACAAGAGCGACGCCGCGGGCGGGCAGGTGGTGACGAGCTTCTTCTTCACCATCGCCGGGGTGTTCTGCGTGTCCGAGGGCGACGGCTGGCCGCGCCAGGCCGCGACGGGCGGTTGGCTCAAGCCCGGCGCCGCGCGCAGTTTCTGGCTCGCGCTCGGGATGCTCGCTGGCTCAGCAGCGCTCTACGGCTTCCTGTACTTCAGCCGCGCCAGTGGAGACACGAGTGAGAAGGCGTTCCGCGGCATCGTCGCTGCGTTCTCGTATCCCGCGATGTACCTCTCACTCGCGGTGTTGATCGGCCGCCTCACGCCACTGCGCAAGTTGGGCGAGCCCGCCGCGACGCGCATCGGCTTCGTGCTCTCGGTGGTGGTGGGAGTGGTGGGTTCGATGGCAGCCGCGCTCGTCGTCGAGGGAAGAGCGAACGGCAAGACGATGAACGCACTCAATCCGCTGGTGGGCATGATCAACTTCGTCGATTCGAGCAGCTCGAAGCTCGATCCCGCGCTGGGCATGCTCTGCGCGGTGACCATGCTCTGCACATTCCTCGCTGCGGTGTTGCTGCACGGAAAAGATGAGGTGCGCTCGGTATGACGGTTCGGCTCGATCAGGCGATCGTCGAGCGCGCGGCCGCGGGTTGTGCGCTGCGACTGCCGCGTGGACCGCATCGCGGGAAGTTGGGCGAGGTGCGCGCGTCGTCGGTGGGGAGCAGCCTCGAGCTGCACGACTTCCGGCAGTACGCGCCGGGCGATGATCTGCGGCAGATCGACTGGAACGCGGTGGCGCGCACGGGTGAGCTGTATCTGCGAGTGCGGCAGGACGAGGTGAGCCCGCGCGTGGAAGTGATCGTCGATGGCTCTGCCTCCATGGCGATCTCGGCCGAGAAGGCGGCGCGCGCTCGCGAAGTGGCCGCGTGGGTCTGTGCCCTCGCTCGGCGTGGTGGCCTCGA
>CBIHPJ010000513.1:0-6895 GCA_966211295.1 uncultured Myxococcales bacterium
CAGCGCTCGTAGAACACCCGGCCATCCTGCGTGAGGCTCACGCGCCGGGTCGTTCGTTGGAGCAGCCGCGCGCCGACCCGCTCTTCCAGCCTGGCGACGGCGCTCGACACCGAGGCCTTTGGAATACCGAGGCTGCGCGCTGCGCCGGTGAAGCTCTCCAGCTCAGCGACGCGCACGAAGACCTGCATGGTCTCGAGACGATCCATTGTCCCACCCTAGCGAACAGTGTGTCCCATCCGGCGCTCATTGTTCAGAGCGCTCCTGGTGCCTATTTCTTGGGCCTCACCAACGGAGGCAGCACACATGGATACGAAGATCGCACTCATCACCGGTGGCAGCAGGGGCCTGGGCCAGAATGCGGCGCTTCACCTGGCGAAGCGGGGCGTGCACGTCGTCATCACCTACCAATCCAACGAGGCCGCCGCGAAGGCCACCGTGGAGCAGCTTCAGAAGCTCGGCGTGAAGGCGGCCGCGCTGCAGCTCGACACGGGCAAGGCAGGGACGTTCGGCGACTTTGCCGGCGCGCTGAAGAACACGCTGCAGCAGACGTGGAAGCGCGACCGCTTCGATTACCTCGTGAACAACGCGGGCACCGGCCTTCACAAGCCGTTCGCGGAGACGACCGAGGCGGAGTTCGACTCGATGATGAACGTGCACCTGAAGGGGCCGTTCTTCCTCACCCAGAAGCTGCTCCCGCTCATCAACGATGGTGGCCGCATCCTCAACGTCTCGACCGGCCTCGCGCGCTTCTCGGTGCCCGGCTACGCGGCGTACGCGTCGATGAAGGGCGCGATCGAGACGCTCACGCGCTACCAGGCCAAGGAGCTCGGCGCGCGCGGGATCTCGGTGAACGTGCTCGCCCCGGGCGCGGTGGCAACCGATTTCGGCGGCGGCGCGGTGCGCGACAACCCGCAGATGCAGCAGTACCTCGCTTCGGTCACCGCACTGGGCCGCGTGGCCCAGGCCGAGGACATCGGGCCGGTGGTCTCGAACATCCTCCTCGAGGGCAACGGCTGGGTCACCGGTCAGCGCATCGAGGCGTCTGGCGGCATGTTCATTTGACCGCGAGGCCCATCTCGAGATCGTCGACGAAGGTCTGCTCGTCGATCCGAATGCGCTGAAGCTGCCGGCCTTGTTCGACGAAGCCGAGCGAACGATAGAGGCCGACCGCACGGGCGTTCGTGGAGCGAACATTGAGTTCGACTCTGCGAACGCCCGGCGCGTTTCGGGCCCAATCGAGGAGCGCGGCGAGTAACTGCTTGCCGATGCCGCGCCCTTCGTGGCCTGGATGCACGACCATGGTGAGCCGCACGATGTGTTTGGTGGCGATGAGTCCCATCGGATTCAGCACTGCGTGACCAACGATTCGCCCGTCTTCCTCTGCGACGACGAACTTTCCGTCAGCGCCGCCGTTCGAGCGTTTGATCGTCGCGCGCGTGGTGGAGTCGAGGATCTCTTCGGGTCGTGAAGCGAGCTGACCGGGCTTCGATGCAGCAGCGCGCTCGGCATTCGCGAGCAACTCCGTGTCCTCGACGCGGGCTTCTCTGATGGTCACCGTCACGAGGCCTCCACGATCGACTTCAGGCGCGCGAGATCTTTCTCATTCGCGCGACGCATCGCCGCTCGCATGAACGGCGCCGCGATCTTCCCGAAGCCTGCGGGCTCTCCACGATTCCGTAACGTCATGCGCGTGCTGCGCTCGCTCACTGAGGTCCACTCGTAGGTCGTCTCCATCGGAAACGGGCCTTGCGCGGTGCGCATCACCAGTCGCTGACCTGGAACGAGCTCGACGATCTCGTAGGTGTACGCGAGCCGCCGGCCGAGAAAGTGCGCGACGAACGCCATGCGAGAGCCGACGGCGATCGGCGGCTTCGTCTCCCACTCGACCGACTTGATGTTCACGTACCAGCGAGGCGCGTTGTCCGGATTGCCCGCGTACGCGGACACCTCGGCGATGGGCCGCTCGATGATCGTCTCCGAGATGACGTCGACCGCCATGATTCAGGCTCCAAACCACGTCGTGAGAGCTTCGCGAAGCCCCTGCTCAGTGCCCTCACCGACCCACGCGACGTAGCCATCCGGGCGAATGAGCACTGCGCTCGGAGCCGAGACGATTCCGAGCAGCGGCAGCTCCCACTTTCCTTCGTAGCGAGCGTCGACGTTCCGCACGCGATCGCTCCACGCGCCGAGGTCGATCGGCGCCAGGAAGTTGAGCAGCACAGCGTTCGCTTCGTGCAGCAACTCGAACACCCGCTTCCCACCGACGAGCTCGAGATCAGGCATGCGCCGCCCGAGTAAGGGATGTCCCTTGCCCAGGTCGTAGTGAAGCTCGAGCCCCGACATGATCCCCGCGTAGCGCTTGCGCGGCTCGTCCATCTTCAGCAACTCGGAGACCGTCTCATTCAGGGCCTTGCTGCGTTCATCGGTGCGACGCAGCGCGACCTGCGCGAGCGTGAGCTTGAGCACGCGCGCGGCAACCGGGTGACGTTCTGAGTGATACGTGTCGAGCAGTGTCGACGGCGACGTGCCCTTGATCACCTGAGCGAGCTTCCAGCCGAGATTCACCGCGTCCTGCACTCCGATGTTCAGTCCCTGCCCACCCGCTGGGTAATGAACGTGCGCCGAGTCGCCCGCGAGCAACACGCGCCCTGCGCGATACGTCGCCGCCTGGCGCGCCATATCTGTGAAGCGGGAGATCGAGTGAGGCGAGTGAACTCCGAAGTCAGAGCCGTAGAGCTTCTTGAGCTCCGCGCTCAGATCCTCGAGCGTCGGATCCGAAGAAGCGCCCGGCCCGTCCTCCGTGATCATCACGCGGCACTTCGGACCGTCATCCATCTTGCTGATGCCGTACATGCCGCGCGCGTCGTTGCGCATGCCCCACTGAGGCTCTTGCGCGAACTCCACCTCCGCGAGGATGTGACTCACCGTCGGATCCCAGCCGGGAAACTCGATGCCCGCGGCCTTGCGCACGAAGCTCCGCCCACCGTCGCAACCGACCAGGTATTCCGCGCGCAGTGATTCACCGTCGGACAGCGTGACCGTCACACCTGAGTCATCTTGCGTGATGCCCGTCACGGAGCAGCTGCGACGAATCGGAACGTTCAACTCGTCGACCCACGCAGCAAGGATCTTCTCGATGTGGATCTGCCAGAGCGCGAGTCCGTAATTGTGACGCGTGGGGAAGTCGCTCAGGTCGAGCGGCGTCATGCCGAAGCCGGCAACCTGCATCGCCTTTCCTGCTTTCAGAAATCGATCCGCGATGCCGCGCTGATCGAACACTTCGATCGTGCGCGCATGCAGACCACCCGCGCGCGAGCCATCGAATTCCTGCGAGGCGCGGCGCTCGACGAGGAGCACCTCCGCTCCAGCGAGCTTCAGCTCGGCTGCGAGCGTGAGACCTGTCGGACCAGCACCAACGATCACCACTGAGGGATTTTTCATGCGGCGCTCGGTACACGCCACATGGGGGCTTGCGGCAAGCCCCGGCACGGGGCATAGACCGGAAGTCAGAAGCGGAGAGCGGAGGCCACGATCCTCAGCCCCCTTCGAGGTAGGGCGACGGAAGGTGGAGGAATCGAACCCCACGCCCGCAAGGGCGCCCACTCGCTTCGAACGAGGTCTGGAACCTTTCCAGGTCACCTTCCAAAGAAACTTCAGGACGGGAGTCGAACCCGCACACCCCGACTGAAGGGCACCGCCGGTAGGGCGGCGTGGATACCGTTTCACCCACCTGAAGCACTGCTGTGGAACTGATCGGATTCGAACCGACAACCTCCTGGGTGCAAGCCAGGCGCTCTCCGCGATTGAGCTACAGCCCCAGTACCCCGTACGGGAATCGAACCCGCCTCTCCGACTTGAAAGGTCGGTGGCCTCACCTGAAGCGCGAACAGGGCAAACAACTGCGAGTACCGCGTACGGGTGTCGAACCCGTCTCTTTGGATCGAGAATCCAAGGACCTCCCGGAAGTCGAACGCGGCGTGATGTGAATTGAAGAGCGGGTGGCGGGGGTCGAACCCGCGCGTGACAGGGTGGAAGCCTGTTGCCTTTCCTCTTGGCTACGCCCGCGTGCAGAAACGAAAGAGGCCGGGGTGCTTTCGCGCCCCGACCCCGTGAACTCCCTCGTGGGGATCGTTCAGCGGCTGAGGAGCGCGAGGAGCGCGACGAGACCGAGGGACTCGCGACCGGACGACTTCGCTTCCGACGCAACCGCGGCGGCGGACGAAGCGGCGGCCTTGGAGGCCGATTCGAGCTGCGACGAGTTGGTGGAAGTGTTCGAAGTCATGCGCTCTTTGACGCGGCGAATTTCGGAGCCTGACGAGTCCTAGGCCATCCACCCCGGGATCTTCGCGGCCTGGGCGACCCACTTGCCGAACTGCGCCTCGTCGAACTTGCCGTCTTCGGTGATGTCGAGGCCGCGCACGTTCGGATCCTTGAACGCGAACGGAGGGAGCGGCTCGAGCTGCGATCCCTTGAAGAAAGTGACCTTCACGTACTTGTTGAAGCAGTGGAAGTTGACGAACCAGCCCTTGCCGTCCATTCCGTAGAAGGGCGAGTTCCACTTCACCGCCTTCTTCACGCCAGGCGCGTGCTTCGAGATCAGCTTGTCGATGCGCTCGCCCACACCGCGCTTCCAGTCGGGCATCGCCGCGATGAACGCCTTCACCGGCGCGTCGCCGTCGCCCTTCGCGATCTGAGGATTTCCACCCGAGAGCAGCGTCACCTTCTTCTTCGTGCTCTTGCTCTTCTTCCTGGTCGTCGCCATGCGCGAACCCTAGCGAAGCCAATATGTCTTGACGAGAATATACCTACGCGCGTATATACGTGGCGTGGAATCCTCATTCACCATCGTCGCGGAGCCGAATCGCCGAGCGATCCTCACCCTGCTGCTCGCCTCTGAGCGCTCGGTGGGTGAGCTGGAGCAGGAGCTCGGTCTCTCTCAGCCCTCAGTCTCGAAGCACCTTCGCGTGCTGAAAGACGCGGGCCTCGTGGAGTCGCGAGTGGAGGCGCAGAAGCGTCTCTACCGACTCTGCCCCGAGCCGCTGCAAGAGCTCGACGAGTGGATCCTCCCCTTTCGCAAGTTCTGGTCGCAGCACGTCGACGCGCTCGAAAAGCACCTCGACTCCCTCGACGAGAAGGAAAAACCATCAACGAAAGGCAGGAAGAAAAATGGCTAGCACCTACTCCCCGGGCCCTGCGTCAGGCGCACGGATCAACAAAGAGGCAGACAAGTGGACGCTCGTGCTCGTGCGCGATCTCAAGCATCCACCCGCGAAGGTGTGGACGGCGATCACCGATCCCGAGCACCTCAAGCAGTGGGCACCGTTCGACGCTGATCGCAGCCTCGGCTCGGTTGGCACCGCGAAGCTCACCACCGTGGGCGCGCCGCAGCCGATGAGCTCGGACACGCAGATCAAGCGAGCGGATGCCCCGAAGGTCCTCGAGTACAGCTGGGGAAAGCAGGACCTGCGCTGGGAGCTGGAGCCGATCTCCACCGGCACGCGGCTCACGCTCTGGCACAACATCGACAAGAACTTCATCGCGATGGGCGCCGCTGGCTGGCACATCTGCTTCGACGTGATGGATCGCCTGATCGCTGGTGAGCCCATCGGCCGCATGGTCGGACCCGCGACGATGAAGTTCGAGGGCTGGCAGCGGCTGCACGTGGAGTACGCGAAGCAGTTCGGCGTGGAGTTGCCCAAATGGTGACCGAGGCGAAGCGCTCGAAGGGAATGGTCGTCGGTTTCTGGATCGCGACCGCGCTCTTCTGTTTTCAGATCGGCTTCACGGCGTACGCGCAGCTGACTCTCCCGCAGGTGTCGGAGGCGTTCCTGCACCTGGGTTTCCCGAACTATTTCCGCATCGAGCTCGCGTGGGCGAAGTTCCTGGGCGTGGCGTTGTTGCTCGCGCCCGTGCCCGCGCGGCTGAAGGAGTGGGCCTACGCCGGTTTCGCGATCACCCTCGTCTCGGCGGTCATCGCGCACGTCGCGATCGGTGAAGGTCCCGCGGCGTGGGGCTGGGCCGTGGGCACCGGCGTGCTGTGGGGCCTCTCGTATTTCTTCTGGCGGCGCTTGCAGCTCGCGCCGGCCCCCGCTTAACGAGGAATCATCATGGCGACACCATCGGCCTCACAGCTCATCGACGAACGCATCGCGGGTCTCGGCGACTGGCGCAGCGCGACGTTCACGCGCATGCGCAAGCTGATCCACGAAGCGGATCCTGAAGTGGTGGAGACGTGGAAGTGGATGGGCACTCCGATCTTCGAGCACGACGGGATCATCACGACTGGCGAGACCTACAAGAAGGTCGTGAAGCTCACCTTCGCGAAGGGCGCGTTCCTGAAGGATCCGAAGAAGCTCTTCAACTCGAGCCTCGAGGGAAACCTGCGGCGCGCGATCGACATCGCGGAGGGTGAAGAGGTCGATGCCGAGGCGTTCAAGGCGCTGGTGCGCGAGGCGGTGGCGCTCAACACTTCGAAGGCGAAGCCCGCGTCCAAGGCGAAGCCGGCGGCGAAGAAGAAGCCCGCGGCCAGGAAGAAGAAGTAGCAGCCCCTCTCCCCTACCCTCTCCCCGCTCACGCAGGGAGAGGGAGTACGTCGTCAGGAATCGATGAGCCGGAGCGTGTATTCGCGCAGGAGGCTCGTCCGATGATGATCGCAATCGCACACATTCGCAGCGTCATCGTCGTCGACAGCTATCGCCGCAGTCGCGTGTCCTGAGTTCTCACTCGGACGGGACGTGACCAACGGTGGTCCAGCGGGCCGTAACCCCGCCGCTCTCTCGAGAGCATGGTGAGTTCGATCCTCACCCCGTCCACTGTCTTCCCTTTTTGGCGCTGCTGCCTCGGCACCGCTTCGCGGCGCCGCGAGACGGCTCGCGCATGCGCGTGAAGCTCTATG
>CBIHPJ010000514.1:0-6890 GCA_966211295.1 uncultured Myxococcales bacterium
TGGTGGTGACGGCAAAGACAGCGAGAACGACGACGACGTACGAACGCATCGCGCGCGAGAATACACGAGGAACCGCAGTCGCGGTCGAACCCTCACCCCGAGACTCTCCCGAAGGGAGAGGGAGGCAATTCGCGGATTACTTCAGCGTGTCTACGTACTCGCTGAGCAAATCCAGCGCCTTCTTCTGCTCGCGGCCGCTCTCGCGCGTCGTGTACTCCTGACGCAGCTTGCTCTGCTTCACCACCAGCGCGAGCGCGGCGACACGGACGTCTTTGGCGAGGCTGTCGAACTTGAGCTGCGAAGGATCCATGCCGCTGAGCTCGAGGCGTGAAGTGCCGCCGCCGCCGTGGTGCGTGGCGATCAGCTTGGTACCTTCCCACGAATAGATGGTCGCCGAGGTGATCGTGGTGCGATCAGCCGCGGTGGTGGTCTCGAGCACCGCCGAACCGCCGCCGACCAAACGCAGAGTCACGTACTGCACCGGGCCGTCCTTCGGGTCGGTCTTCCACGAGCCTTCCATCTTCTTCAGGCGCTCGAAGGCCTGGTTCGCATCGAGCGAGGCAGCAGCAGGCGCAGCAGGCGGCGCAGCGAGGGAGATGGCGAGCAGCAGACCGAGCGAGTTCATGGAGCCTCCGAAGGAATCCAGAGTGTATGAGGGCCACCTCGCCGTCCCGCACCAAAATCGCGAAGACGGGAATACGATGCGCTGGCGATGAAACACCTGATCCTCATTTCTGGGCTGTTTTTCAGTGGCGTCGCGATGGCAGAGGAGCCTGCGGCTCCCCCGGTCTCGGCGCCTCCGGTCATGCCTGCCGAGGCCGCTGAGCCGAACCTCCCCACTGCGTTCCTGGATCAGGCCCTCAAGGTCGATGACAAGAACAACGTGAGCGTGGGCCGCTCGGGCACTCCACTCACGCACCGCGAGCTCTTCCTGAAGCTCGAGCGCACCGATCTCGTGCAGAAGAGCGATGAGCTGGCTGCGCGCCGCAAGTGGCTCACCGTCGGCGCGGTGGGACTCAGCTCCGCTTCGATCCTCGCGGGGGTGATCTTGATCGCCACCGCTCCGAAGCTGGCGAGCCCCGACTGTGAATCGTCGGTGGCGGTCTACAACGAGATCTGCGTGCCTCGCGCGCACGCGCACAACATCTCGGGCACGGTGGTGATCGCGACCGGCGTGGTGGCGTCGCTGCTGATGGCGGGCTTCGCGTTCGGCGCCAACCCCGACGTGCTCAACCGCGACGAGACCGCGTCGTTGGTGAGCGGTTACAACTCGAAGCTCGCTCGCAACCTGCGGCGTCCGCCCGCGGGCATTCGTCTCTTGCCGGTGATCACGCCGGATGGTGCTGCGCTCACCGCGTCGCTCAAGTTCTGAAAGTTCCCCCGAGGATTCGACACTGAAAGTCCAGTTCGCGCTCGGTGCGCTGTGGGTGTTGGCCGCCTGCAAAGACCCCGTGCCGTTCGACGGCGAGCGGGTGAAGGGCAGCGAGCTGCTCAAGAAGAACGACTTCGCCGCGGCCGCCGCGGCGTACGAGAAGTCGCTCGAGCTCAAGCCCGACCAGGACGCGAAGGTGTGGGACCGCGCGGCCTTCGCCAACATGAAGGCGGGCAAGCTCGATCGCGCCGCCGAGCTCCTCGAGAAGAGCATCGAGCGTCGCCCTGATCAGGCGGCCAAGCTCGACACGCTCCGCAACATCGCCGGCATGTACAAGGAAGGGCAGGACCTCGACGGCGCCGAGAAGTACTTCCAGAAGGCCGTCGCGCTGGATCCGAAGGACGAGCAGTCGCTCGGCTGGCTCGCGTTCATCGCATCGTCGCGCGGCGGAGCGCAGTCGCAGGCGGCGACTGCTCAGCCGGAACACCTCAAGATCGCGCTCGAGCGTTACGACGTGCTGATCGCGATGAACCCGAACAAGGCCGACTCGTACGTGAACAAGCGCATCGTGTTGGTGAAGTACATCGACTACCTCAACAAGCAGAAGCTCTCGATCCTCGCCGACGCCGAAGCGCAGAAGGCCGACAAGGAGGCGTACGCCAGCGCGCAGGAGCAGGCCACCGACACGCAGACGCGCCTCGACGAGCTCAAGGGCATCATGGACGCGACGACCGCGAAGCTCGGCGAGATCAACAAGGCTGCGAAGGCCGCGAAGTAATCCCTCTCGATGGAGCCCGAGACGGCCGGAGGGAAAGTCTTCCGCATCGTGCTCTCGATACCGTTCATCGGGGTCGCGACGGCCGTCTGGTACGACACCTACGTGAACGACTCGCTGCGGTCGCTCCCGCAGCTGGCGATCGCGCTCGGCTCGACGCTGCTCTTCACCAACCTCGTCGGGCTCATTCGGCTGCGGCGCGATCGCAAGCCGGGCGCCGTGCCTGCGAACAAGTGGGCCTGGTTCGGTGCGGGACTGGTGATGGCGCTGGGGTTCTCGTGCCTGCACTACTTCGCGGGCCGCGCGTACAACGTGAGGATGATCGAGGCGCGCTTCTGGGACAGCGCTCTCACCAGAACGGGCTCCGAAGGGCCCGGCGGCTATCTGTACTGGTCGAAGGACACCTGGGGCGATGAGTGGTGGCTCGACACGTTCACGCCCTTCAAGGCGCACGTCACCGAAGCGACCGCGAAGTATGGAGAGGCGCGCTACGCCGAGGTGATGGCGAACCCCGAGGTGAAGGAACTGCGCAGGTACCGCGCGGAGTTTCCCGGCATGCACTCCGTCGAAACCGCCGCGCCGATCGCCGCGAAGTACCGCGAGGCGCTCGCGAACTACGACAAGTTGATCGAAGGCAAGGAGACCGACGCGGAGTCAGTGAAGGGGCTGCGCGCGCTCTTCACCTGGCTCGGTGAGCACGACGTCGACTCGGATCAAGTGAGAGTGGTGTTCCTGCCCTTCGAAGATCTGAAGGCGGCGGAGTTCGAAGACGCAGTGCAGAAGGAGACCGGCGCACGCGAGGTCGCTCCGGTCTCGGTGGCGTTCACCGCGTACGCGAACTCACAGCGCGCGAACGGCGTGCTCAACAGTCTCAACTCGGCGATCGGTCCGATCTCCGGCGAGCTCTTCCAGCTGAGCGATCGGTTCGATCAGGTGGCGCGGCCGCGATTTCTGGTCAGCGAAAAAGTGCGGCTGAGCGGAGAGACCTATTCGTCTGCGGATGAGCGCGAGTGGCCGATGTCGAAGCGGAAGATCTACATCGGCATCGCGATGATCTTCGATTGCACCCTTCAGATCCCGAAGGGCGAAGAGCCGCTCGACGATGACCTCGCGCACGGCTTTCACTTTCAGCAACTGGCGAAGCCCTCGCCGAGAATCACGGCGCGCGGGCAGGAGAAGCTCGCCGATGCAGACGTCTACGGCGCGATGGCCGGCTCAGCGTTCAGCGACTTCCGAGAACGATTGATCAAGTCGTACGGGCTTTGAGCGAGGGCGCTCGCCCTCACCCCGACCCTCTCGAAGGGAGAGGGTGCAACTTACGTTCGCGGCTTGAGCCAGTCCTGAATCGGGCGGTAGTCGCGAGCGCCACGCGCCTGCGCCTCGAGCGCGCCGACGCCCATGCGCGCCGCTTCCATCGTCGTGAAGTACGAGATGCCCCGCGTGAGTGCCTCGCGACGAATGCTGTACGAGTCGGAGATCTCCTTCTTCCCCGCTCCGGTGGTGTTGATCACCAGGGCGATCTCCTTGCTGATCATCTTGTCGACGATGTGCGGGCTGCCCTCGCGCACCTTGTTCACGCGCTCCGCCGGGATGCTCTTGCGCGCGAGGTAATCGAGCGTGCCGCCGGTGGCGCAGAGCGTGAAACCGAGTGAACGGAGCCGCTTCGCGAGATCCACGAGGCCGGGCTTGTCGTCGTCCTTCACCGAGACGAACACCATGCCGCCGCGCGGGAGCGCCGAGCCCGACGCCAGCATCGACTTGCCGAACGCGGCGTGCACCGACGCGTCGAGTCCCATCACCTCGCCCGTGCTCTTCATCTCGGGCCCGAGGATGACGTCGGTGTTGGTGAAGCGCGCGAAGGGGAACACGCTCTCCTTCACCGCGTAGTGCCGCATCTCGGGATCGTGGAGCATGCCCTGCTCCTTGAGCGTCTTGCCCGCCATGCAGAGTGCGGCCACCTTCGCGAGCGGAACCCCCGTCGCCTTGGCGATGAACGGCACGGTGCGCGACGCGCGCGGGTTCACCTCGAGCACGTAGATCGCCTTGCCCTGCACGGCGAACTGCACGTTCATCAGGCCCACGACCTTCAGCTCGCGCGAGAGCGAGATGGCGATGTCCTTCAGGCGCTCGATCACGTCGGGCGCAAGCGAGTGCGGAGGCATCACGCACGCCGCGTCGCCGCTGTGCACTCCGGCTTCTTCGACGTGCTCCAGCACGCCGCCCACGATGCAGGCGCCGGTGGAGTCGCACACCAGATCGAGATCGACCTCGGTCGCCGACTGGAGGAAGCGGTCGATGAGGACCGGGTTCTCCGTCGACGGAGTGATCAGCTCCTTCATGTAGCGATCGAGATCCGCGCGGTCGTAGACCACCTCCATCGCGCGGCCACCGAGCACGTACGAGGGGCGCACCATCACGGGGAAGCCGATCGTCTCCGCGGTCTTGAACGCTTCGTCAGGCGAGCGCGCGGTGCCGTTCTCCGGCTGACGCAGGCGCAGGCGATCGACGAGCTTCGCGAAGCGCTCGCGATCTTCCGCCTGATCGATCGCATCCGGCGTGGTACCGAGGATCGGAACGCCCGCGGCCTCGAGCGGCTTGCTGAGCTTCAGCGGAGTCTGCCCGCCGAACTGCACGATCACGCCCAGCGGCTTCTCGCGGTGAATGATCTCGAGCACGTCCTCCATGGTGAGCGGCTCGAAGTACAACCGGTCGGAGGTGTCGTAGTCGGTCGACACCGTCTCGGGGTTGCAGTTCACCATGATGGTCTCGAAGCCCGCCTCGCGCAGCGCGAACGCGGCGTGCACGCAGCAGTAGTCGAACTCGATGCCCTGCCCGATTCGAATGGGCCCGCTGCCGAGGATCACGATCTTCTGGCGGTTGCTCGGAGGCGCCTCGTCCTCTTCTTCGTACGTCGAATAGAGATACGGGGTGAACGCCTCGAACTCGGCCGCGCAGGTGTCGACGCGCTTGTAGACGGGGCGAATGTTGCGCTTCCACCGCTCCTCGCGGACCGTCTTCTCGTTCACGCCGAGCGCCTGGCCGAGCTGGCCGTCACTGAAGCCGCGCGCCTTGTAGTGCTTGAGCTCGAAGTCAGAGAGCTTCGCGAGCGAGCCCTTCGCCTCGATCTCGTGCAACTCCTTCACCAGCGCCTGCAGCTGGCGGAGGAACCAGGGATCCATCGCGGTGAGCGCGAAGACCTGCTCCACCGTCATGCCGCTCTGGAAGGCCTCCATCACCACCCACGGACGCTCCGGCGTGGGCACGCGGAGCAGCTCTTCCCGCTCGGCGGCGCTGCGCTTCGCAGCCTCGGCCTTCGTGGGAATCGGATGGCGGCCCTGCTCCAGCGAGCGGAACGCCTTCTGGTACGCCTCGCGGAAGGTGCGGCCGATGGCCATCACCTCGCCCACGCTGCGCATCATGGTGCCGAGCGTGCGGGGGCTCTTGGGGAACTTCTCGAAGTTGAACTTCGGGAGCTTCACCACCACGTAGTCGATGGTCGGCTCGAACGAGGCGGGCGTGTCGCGGGTGATGTCGTTCTTCAGCTCGTCGAGCGTGTACCCGATGGCCAGCTTCGCGGCGATCTTCGCGATCGGATAGCCGGTGGCCTTCGAGGCGAGCGCGGAGCTGCGCGAGACGCGCGGGTTCATCTCGATGACGACCATGCGGCCGTCCTTCGGGTTCAGACCGAACTGCACGTTGGAGCCGCCGGTGTCGACGCCGATCTCCCGCATGATCGCGAGCGAGGCGTCGCGCATGCGCTCGTACTCTTTGTCGGTGAGCGTCTGCGCGGGAGCGACGGTGATCGAGTCACCGGTGTGCACGCCCATCGGATCGAGGTTCTCGATCGAGCAGACGATGATGCAGTTGTCCTTCGAATCGCGAACGACCTCGAGCTCGTACTCTTTCCAACCGAGCACCGACTCGTCGATCTGCACCGAGTGCACCGGGCTCGCGGCGAGACCGCCAGAGACGATTTGCTCGAACTGCTCCTGGTTGAACGCCACGCCGCCGCCCGTGCCGCCGAGCGTGAAGCTGGGGCGAATGATGGACGGGAACCCGAACTGCTTCACCAGCTCCCTCGCCTCTTCCATCGTGGTGGCGATGCCGGCGCGCGGGAGCTCGAGGCCGATCTTCTCCATGGCCTGCTTGAAGAGCTTGCGGTCTTCGGCCTTGTTGATCGCTTCGAGGGACGCGCCGATGAGGCGCACGCCGTACTTCTTCAAGATGCCCTGCTCCGCGAGCGCCTTGGCGAGGTTGAGCGCGGTCTGCCCGCCCATGGTGGGGAGCAGCGAGTCGGGCTTCTCGAGCTGAATGATCCGCTCCGCCGCCTCGACGGTGATGGGCTCGATGTACGTGCGGTGCGCGAAGTCCGGGTCCGTCATGATCGTCGCCGGATTGCTGTTGAGGAGGATGACTTCGATCCCCTCTTCCTTCAGCGCCTTGATCGCCTGCGTGCCCGAGTAATCGAACTCGCACGCCTGGCCGATGATGATGGGACCTGAGCCGATGAGGAGGACGCGCTTGATCTCTTCGCGACGAGGCATGAGTGAGCCTGCTATCCGACGACGCGACGCGGCGAAAGGCGGTTTTGAGCCTCCGAACTAGCCGACCGGCTCACCGCTCCCGGTGCTTCTGGTCGCTCCGCTGGGCCGGCTCTGCGAGTCCGGCCCGTCCGCTCCGCTCCCGGGGCCGCTGAACCAGCAGGAAGCCCAGCGCGGCGAGCGCGAGGACGAGAGGGGAGAA
>CBIHPJ010000515.1:0-6874 GCA_966211295.1 uncultured Myxococcales bacterium
CGATCACCATGAATCGAAGTGAAGCGATGCTCGAACTCTTCGCGCGTGAGCCCCGGAGGAACGAGCCCCATCGACTTCCACACATGCACCGCCGCCGAGGCAAGACACTCGAGCCCACGCTGCGAAGGATCCTCAGACACGAGCACCTGCTGAATCGTGGCGTACGTGAAGGCACGTCCGTCGCGCTCGTCGGCTGCCGCACCACCTCCATCGAACCGCGCGCCGACGTAGAAGCGATGCACCGAGTCCTGCAGCAGCGCTTCGATCGTCGTGTGCTCGAGGCCCTCCCACGCGTGCGCGCCCTCGAGGAGCGTCGCGAGATCGTCGTGACGATTATCGAGCGTGATCGCCTTCGCGCCCGGTGAAGTGAGCACGAGAGAACCGTCACGCTGACGCCGAATGGTGTCGTGCGCTCCGACGGGAACATCGAACGCACCAAGGCCCTCCGAGAGCTCGCGATGCGCCGCGAGATAGAGCAGCTGCGATCGCGGGCTGAGGTGATCGGGAAGCGACTTCGACAACGAGGGCCGCTCTGCGAGCAGACGCGTCAGGGTCGCCAAAGACTGCGCGCTGCGTGAATCGATGGCGTGGGCGGGAAACGGCTGGACCACGTCGGTTTCTGAAACGGCCGCTGCTCCGTACTTCAGCTCTTGGGGGACCACTCCGAGGACGAGGCGCGAGATCGAGGGCATGCCGCGCGGCACAGCAACTTCGTGGCCGAACGCCTCTCGCGAAGATCCGGGAGGTTGCGAGCCTGGCCCCGTTTCCGCCCGAGACTCGTAGTACACGGCGCTGATGCGCTCGCGCTCGCCCTTGCTCGTCGTTCTCGTCGCCAGCACTGCCCTCGCCCAGACGGCCGCGCTCACCGGCGCCGATCCCTCGCGCGGAACCACGATGCTCCCGGGCTCGTCTGCCTGGGCCGATGAAGCGACCTCGATGGTCTACAACCCCGCCGGCCTCGGCCGCTCGGGACGCTTCAACGCCTGGTACGTGCACGAGCGCAGCAACATCCGCCCACAGGACAACGACGGTCTCTGGTTCTCGACGGGCATCGGAGACCTGGTCGGCCTGGGCATCAGCTTTCAGTGGCTGCGACCGGGGACAGGCCTGGGACTCAATCGCGCGAAGACCTCGCTCGCTTTCTCGTTCGGACCCGAGGCGTTCTCCATCGGCTCCACGGTGAACTTCTTCTCGAGCGCCAACGAGCATTGGGTCACCACGCTCGACCTCGGCATCCAATCGCGGCCGCTCCGCTGGCTCTCGTTCGGTCTCTTCGTGCGCAACCTGAACGCGCCGCGCGCGACGCTCTTCGGCCTCTCGACGTTCTTCCCGCGCGAGTGGACCATCGGCATCGGCTTCCGGCCCTTCGGTGAGCGGCTCACCGTGGGCGTCGATTGGGCGGTGATGGAGACCATCCCCGTGAATCGCAGCCGGCTTCAGTACACGCTGCAGGCGAAGGTGATCACCGGGCTCCGCGTGCTCGGCGGGTTCAGCCACGGTTTCACGGGCTCAGAGCCGGTGTTCTTCCAGGCAGGCCTGGGCGTCGATCTCGAGAACATCGGCTACACGCAGGGCTTCGCGTACGGCGCCAACGCCACTGACTGGTCGTTCAACGCCCGCTTCTCGTACGACAAGTACCAGAGCATCGTGCCCGCGCAGAAGATCGCGGTCGTCTCGCTCTCGGATCTCGGCAGCAGCGGGAGCGGCACCTCGGTGGGCGGGCTCCTCGGCCTCGCGACCGAAGATCGCTACCTGCGCTTCATGCGCTTCCTCGAGCGCTCCGCGAAAGATCCGGAGCTCAAGGGCATCGTGCTCAAGGTCGAAGGGTCAGGCCTCGGGCTCGCGCGGTCCGACGAGGTGCGCTCGGCGATCCTCAAGCTGCGCGCCGCGGGGAAGAAGGTCTACGCGTACGTGCTCTCGGCGAGCGATCCCGAGTACCTGATGATCTCTTCCTGCGATGCCATCTACGCCGCGCCCGAGGCGATGATCCTCGTCGACGGCCTGCGCTCCAGCGTCACCTTCTTCGGAGGGACGGCGAAGCGCTTCGGCATCGAGGTCGATGTGGCGCGCGTCGGTGCGTACAAGAACTTCCCCGATCAGTTCACGCGCCAGGACATGAGCGATCAGCAGCGCGAGACGATCAACGCGTACCTCGACACCAACGTGAAGACGATCGCCGCTCGCATCAAGGAGTCGCGCGGCATCCAACCCGACGCGTGGCAGGCGGGGCTGGACGAGGGCCTCAAGGCGCCCAAACGCGCGGTGGAGTTGCACCAGCTCGACGCGGTGCTCACTCCCGCGCAGTTCGATGAGCTCATTCAGCAGCAGATCCCCGGAGCTCGCGTGGCGCGCGAGTACCGGCCCTTCGACACGCGCGACGAGCGCTGGGGCACGCAGAAGTCGATCGCGGTGATCCCGGTGCTCGGCAACATCTCGGGTGGGAAGAACGGCACGACGCCGCTCACGGGTGACGTGGTCGCCGGCGCGACCAGCTTCATCGAGGCGCTCAACGAGGCGGCCGAGGACACCAACGTGATGGCGATCGTCGTGCGCGTCGACTCCGGTGGCGGCGATGGGCTCGCGAGCGACCTGATGTACCGCGCGGTGCTCGAGGCGAAGAAGAAGAAGCCGGTGATCGCCTCGATGGGCGACGTGGCCGCGTCGGGCGGCTACTACGTGGCGATGGGCGCCGATGAGATCGTCGCGTCGCAAACCACGCTCACCGGGAGCATCGGCGTGTTCTTCGCGAAGCCCGCGATCAAGAAGCTCGCTGAAGACTTCGGCGCCACGCAGATCAGCATTCAGCGCGGCAAGCTGGCGGGCATCACCGATACCTTCGATCCGTGGACGCCTGAGCAGCGCACGGCCGCGCAGAAGTGGATCGATGACTTCTACGACTCGTTCATCACCGAGGTCGCCTCCAGCCGGAAGATGAGCAAGGACGCGGTGGACAAGGTCGCGCGCGGCCGCGTGTGGAGCGGAGAAGACGCGAAGGAGCGAGGTCTCGTCGATCACCTCGGCGGGCTGATGGATGCGATCGCTCGCGCGAAGGAAAAGTCCGGCGCGAAGGAAGAGCTCGCGATCGAGATCTACCAGTCAGCGCCCGGTCTCATTCCTTCACTGATCGGCGCCGCGGCACCCAACGCGCTGCTCGAAGCGGAAGTCCCGCAGCAAAAACTCCCGCCGGGCCTCCAGTCGCTCGCCGAACAGCTCGGCAGCGCTTCGTGGCTCCTCGAGTCGCCGCGGATCCAGGCGCGCCTCGAATACGAAGTCCAGGTGAAGTGAACCTCCCTCTCCCTGCGAACGCGGGGAGAGGGCCGGGGAGAGGGGCTACTTTCACCTCGAAGCCAACTGAGGTGTCTTCCCTCCATGGCCGATCAGCTCCAGCTCGAGAAAACGATCCTCGAGCGCCCCAACGATCCCGCCGCCTACGCCGTGTACGGTGACTGGCTGCAGGCCCAGGGCGATCCGCGTGGCGAGCTGGTCTCCGTGCAAGCCGCACTGGCGTCCACGCGAGACACGAAGCGCTTCATGGAGCTGAAGCAGACCGAGACCCGTCTGCTCGCAAAAGTCACCGAGCAATTCGGCACAGCCGGGAAAGCGGTGAACCTGGCGTGGCGCTACGGCTTCGTGCACCAGCTCGAGCTCCTCGACGAGACGCTCTCATTGAAGAACCTCCTCGAGCACCCTGCGCTCCGGTTCGTGCAGGGCGTTCGGCTGGCGACGGGTGCGGCAGATCATTCGGCCGCGCTCGAACAGCTCATCGCGGCCAGGCCTCCCTTGCTCAACCGCTTCGAGCTGACCCGAAGCGGCGCAACCAACCTGCGTGCATTTCACAAGGCCTTCCCAGCGCTGGAGCACTTCGTCGTCGAGCGCGTCGCAGCCAACACGTTCGATTCGACCGTAATGCTCGAATGGGTTGAGCTGCGGACGCTCGAGCTCGTTGCCGTGCCCTCGAATGAAGCGCTCTCCGCCACGCTTCACGCCGCGCCATGGCAGAAGCTGCGCCGACTGGTCCTGCACCCCTACGCCACCGCGCAGCACGAGGTGCTGATCGACCACCTCGGCCCTGTGCTCGCCTTGCCCGAGCTCAAACATCTCGCCGTGATCATGGGCATCGAGGGCGTGATGCGGGCGATCGCCTCGCGCCCGAACCTGAGCGCACTGCAGGAGCTCACGCTCTTCGACTACTCCACCTACGAGCGCCTCGCGCCGCTCCTCAAGCGCTGTGAGGTCCTCCGTGGGCTTAAGCTCGTCATTCACGACGGTGAAATCAGCATGGGAATGGAAAAGCGGCTCCGCAAGGCGGTGAAGGGCCTCGCCCTGGGCACGGTGACCGTCTACGAAAATGAAGAAGCCGGCATGCACGAGATGGATGAGGACGAAGCGCGCAGCTGGCGCGAGCGGCAGGACAAGCTCGAGAAACAGTCCGACTACAACCACGACGACTGGAACTGATCGCCGACGGGTGTAGGGTCGCCCTCGGACCTTTTCGGGGGTACAGATGAATCGAAACGCGTGGCTGGTGCTGAGCGTCGCTCTCGCTGTCGGTTGTGGCGTCTCGGTCGACAACTTCCCCAAAGAAGCCGCGAAAGCCTACTGCAGCCAGGTCTACAAGTGCTGCGCGACGGGCGAGGTCGCTGACGCGGGCGCGGTGAGCCCCGACGAGATGAGCTGCAACAACAACATCGGCATGCAGCTCGACGGCAAGACCGGGCTCCTCAAGTCGGAGCAGTCGAAGGGCCGCCTCGCGTACCACGGCGACATCGCGCAGACCTGTGTCGACAAGCTCGCCGCGCTCAAGTGCCAGGAGCTGAAGGTCGCCGCCACTGCGACGCCCACGGAGTGCTCCACCTATGCGGAGCCGAAGACCGCGATCGGCGGCGCGTGCCAGCTCACCGAGTCGTGCATCGGCTCGTGGTGCTCGGGCGCGACCATCAGCGCCGACGGCGTCTGCACCGCGTTCGTGGCGAGCGGAGAGAGCTGCGCCAACGGCGGCCAGTGCATCAAGGGCAGCTACTGCGCGAACAACACCTGCACGAGCCTCAAGGCCGACGGCGCGTCATGCAGCGGAAACTTCGAGTGCTCCACCGGCGGCTGCAACGACAAGAACCCGGATGGCGGCGTGGGGACCTGCGGCGTGAAGGGCGGCACTGGAACGACCTGCTTCGTGACCAATGGCTGCTCCTCGACCGGACCGGGGGCCATCGTCTTGATCCTCCTCGCCCTCTTCTTCATCCGCCGCCCCGCTTTTCGGTAGAGCGAAGGAAATCAGGTGAAGTCTCACGGGGCCGCTGCTACGACTCCGTTTGCCGGTTCGTTTGGGCTCTTCGAAAGAAGGGTCCCGGGTCGGTTCAGGGCGCGCGTGGTTGGTACCCGTGCAAGTCGCACGATTACCCCGCGGTCAGCACCCTGCCCCACAACGAGAAGAGGAAGCTCTGGCTCCCGCCACGCGTGGGTCAGGCTGATGAAGACGCATGAGTGAACAGGACCCGAACGATCCCACCAAGCCCCCCGCGCCCGGAGAAGGCGGCGACGCTGGAGACGCCGGAGATGCTGGTGGAGATGCTGGTGGAGATGGTGGCGACGACGGCGGTGATGAGGGTGGCGACGACGAAGGCCCCGACGATGGCGCCCCTGAAGGTGGAGCTCCTGGACAGAACGCGGGCGGTGGCCAGCCCGGGCAACCCGGCCAGCCCGGTCAAGGTGGAGGCCGCCGCAAGCGCCGCCGTCGCCGTCGCAAGGGCAACCCGGTCTTCTTCGCCGAAGACGGCCAGGCCTTCCGCAAGGTCATTCAGCCCGACGGCCAGGTGGTCAACGTCTTCCTGACCCCGCAGGAGCTCGACCAGTACAAGCAGCGCATCGCCCAGCAGCAGGCGCAGAACCAACAGCAGAACCAGATGCGCCAGCAGCAGTCGCAGGGCCTGCCCGTCTCGGTGCCCGTGCAGACCGTCGAGGGCGTGCTCGACATGGACGTGAAGGGTCAGAACGGCGGCCTGCGCAACCTGAAGAAGAACCTGCTGCCCTCGCCCGACGACGCAGAGATCCCGAAGAACCTCGTGCAGAAACTCCGCCTCCGCCCCGGCCAGTACCTCGTGGCCAAGGCGCAGATGAAGGGCCTCAAGGGCACGGTGATCAGCGTGGAGACCGTCGACGGTCAGCCCGTGGAGACCGCCTCGCGCCTGCCGCACTTCGGCGATCTCACCTCGGTCGATCCGATCGATCGCATCAAGCTCGAGAATGGCCACAAGGAGTTCGTCGGCCGCGTGCTCGATCTGATCGCGCCGCTCGGCAAGGGTCAGCGTTCGCTGATCGTCGCTCCGCCGAAGACCGGCAAGACGATCATGCTCCAGCGCATGGCGCAGGCGATCCTGGCCAACCACCCCGAGATGCACCTGATGGTGGTGCTGATCGACGAGCGCCCTGAAGAAGTGACCGACATGCGGCGCAACATCAAGGCCGAGGTCTTCGCTTCGTCGAGCGATCACAAGACCGCCGATCACCTCCGCGTCGCAGAACTCGCCATGGAGCGCGCCCGCCGCCTGGTGGAGTCCGGCAAGGACGTCGTCGTCCTCCTCGACTCGATCACCCGGCTCGCCCGCGCGTACAACAAGGAGGTCGAATCGTCCGGCCGCACCATGTCCGGCGGTGTCGACAGCCGCGCGCTCGAGAAGCCCAAGCGTCTCTTCGGTGCCGCTCGCGCGACCGAAGAAGCCGGCACGCTTACCATCGTGGGCACTGCGATCGTCGACAGCGGCAGCCGCGCCGACGAAGTGATCTTCGAAGAGTTCAAGGGCACGGGTAACTCCGAAGTCACCCTCGATCGCCTGCTCGGCGAGAAGCGCATCTGGCCCGCGATCAACATCGCGCAGTC
>CBIHPJ010000516.1:0-6868 GCA_966211295.1 uncultured Myxococcales bacterium
CAGCGCCGCGCGCGCAGAGCTCACCAAACGTGGATTGCCGGTACCGACGCGCGAAGAGGCGCAGCACACCAGAACGTTGATCGACGCCTCACGCGCCACGCAGCCGCTCGAGAATGGGTGGGTGCTCCGTTCGTTGTGGACGCCGCTGCTGCTGATGCTCGCGCACGCGAGGCAGTTCGAGCGCGACGGCTACCACCTGAAGGCGAAGACGCTGCGCAGCATCACCTGGTGGTCGTTCGTGCTCTTCTGGGCCGGCGGTTTCACCATCAGGTTTCTCTACCGTGCGTTCCGCTGAATGATTCGCGTCTTGCCACTCTTGCTGTTGAGCGCCTGCGCGCATCGCGTGGGACCTCCGGTGCTCGACGCGCACTTGCACCTGCGTAGTCCTGAAGCGGCGAAGCACGATTCGGATCCGGTGCTGCCGAGGGTGGCGCTGCCGCCTGAGCTCGCGAAGCTGCTCACGCAACGAGTCGGGGCGCAGAAGGATCGCGCTGCACTCGCGAGCCTCTACACACCCGAGGTGACGTTCCTGCAGTCGTTCGGTCCTGCGTGGGAGCGAGGCCGCGAGCACGTCGCCGATTGGTGGGTCGAGCACACCGACACGCCGTACGGACTCCAACCCGTCGCGTTTGAAGTGCATGGAGGCTCGGCGACGATCGCCGCGTACCTCACGGATCCATCGAACGGAAATCTCGACGCGCACATGAACCTCACGCTCACACGCGGTGCCGAGGGTCAGTGGCTCATCAACTCCGAGACGCTCACGATGGGTGGTCCGCGCGTGGTGAAGCCCGTGCTCGCGGCGGACTTGATCAAAGTGCTCGATGACGCGGGCATCGAACGCGCCGTCGTGCACTCCATCGCGTATCAATTCGCGAGCGCGCGCGAAGAAACACCCGGCGAATACGAGCAGCTCAAGGCGGAGAACGACTGGACCGCAGCCGAGGTCGCGAAGTCGCCGCGCCTCGTCGCGTTCTGCAGCGTGAATCCCCTCAAGGGTCACGCGATCCAGGAACTCGAGCGCTGTGCTGCGAGCGGGAAGTTCAAGGGGCTCAAGCTCCACCTGGGGAACTCGCGCGTCGACTTCTCCAATCCGCACGACGTGGAGATGGTGCGCGCGGTGTTCGCGGCGGCCAACGCGCGAAAGCTGCCCATCACGGTGCACCTCGCGCCACGCGAGAACCACGGAAAGAAGGTCGGAGAGATCTTCCTCGAGCAATTCCTCTCAGCCGCGCCGGAAATCGGAGTGCAGGTCGCGCATCTGGGCAGTCCTGGTCGGCTCGATCCATTCTCTGACGAAGCACTCGGCGTGCTCGTCGACGCCATCGCGCGCAAAGACTCGCGTACGAAGAATCTCTGGTTCGACGTGACCACGGTGATCGACGCGAACACCACGAAAGAGCAAGCGGCACTCGTGGCGAGTCGAATCCGCCAAATCGGAGTCGAACGAGTGCTGTACGGCTCCGACACACCCGACGCGTCGCACCCCGCGCCGCGCGAAGCGTGGGATGCTTTCAAACGGCTCTCTGGACTCACCGAAGCAGAGCTATCGACAATCGCGAGCAACGTTCCGCCATGGCTTTGAATCGATTCTTTCCCCTCCTGTTGCTGAGCCTCGCGGCCTGCCCTGCTCCGCCACCGCCGATGCCGGATCCCGACATTCCTGCTGAGTGTCCTGAGACACAGATGCAGACATGCGGGCTCGTGCTCTGCGGCGAGAAGCTGAACTCCTGCGGTCAGCGCGTGTCGTGCGGCACCTGCGAAGCGGGACAAACCTGCTCAGCGAGCGGTGTGTGCGAGACGATCATGCAGTGCGTGCCGGACATGATGAGCGCGTGCACCGGCCGCTGCGGAGAGCAGACCGACAACTGCGGGAACACCGTCAACTGCGGCCCCTGCGTCGACGCCGGGCAGGTGATTCGCTGCCCTCTGACTCGGAGCTCCGTCGATCGCGCTGACGAGTCGTCGCTGCTGCAGGTGCGCTTGATGTACGTGATCCCCAGCGACGTCACCGACGAGTCGCTCGATGTGAACGGGAAGATCTGTGAGTCGGCGCGCACCTTCACCGGCTGGCTCGGCACGCAGCTCGGGGGCAGCACGCTGCGGCTCGACTCGAAGGACGGCGAGCTCGACATCGGCTTCGTGCGCCTCAACAAGACGAATGCGGAGATGCGCGGCTCTTCCAACACCGGAACCATCGACACAGGCGTCGCGTACGTGCGTGAGCGCATCGAGCGAGAGCTCGTGGCGATGAATCAAGTCAAACCCGACAAGCTGTACGCCGTTTTCTACGGCGGAGAGAGCACCTACGCGTGCGGCGGCGCCGCGTATCCGCCCGCGCTCATCGGCTCGGTGATCGCGATGTACTTGAAGTCCACCATCGGCGGCGTGCCGTGCGAGGCGCGGCCGTGGGGCCGGAGCGACGGCGGCATCGGGTACTATGACTGGGCGATGCTGCATGACCTGATGCACGGTCTCGGCATCGTGCCCGCGGGCGCGCCGAACCAGCACACCAGTGGGCACGTGTTCGATGTGAGCTCGCCGACTCCGAACAGCGATCTCATGTACTCGCCGCGTCCGGGGATGAACGATCCCTACTGGAACATCGACGCGGATGGCGGGCTCGTGCTCGACATCAATCACGACGATTACTTCGCGCACGACGGCGGCTGGGTGGATTTGAGGAAGAGTGGTTTCCTCGAGCCGCTTCCGCTGAACGCGAGAAGGCCTCCGGGTTGGTGAGAGAAAGGTTGGTTGGGATGCGGGGTTGCTTGCTCTTCGTGTTGATGTTCTCGGGTCTCGCGTGCCGCGGTCCTGCGAGTCAGTTCGAGTCCACTGCGGCGACGTTCGAGTTCGGCGACGCAGGCAGTGATCCGCCTGAGCCGCCGCCGAACGTCACCGTCACTGGATGCTGGTCACCGCCCATCGTGCTCGCGCCGTCGTCCAGCTGGGCGAAGGGTTCGATGGTCGTGCTGCCTTCAGGTGACGCGCTGGTCGCATGGCTCGAAGACTCCGTGAACCCGCGAGTCCTCGCGCGCTCGGTCTTTCTCGACGGCGGCCTGGGGGACATCGAGGTGATCTACGCCGCGCCGGTCGCGCCATTCCTCGCGCATCGAATCGACGACGTCGTGCTGCACAACAGCAGCGGGGAGCGCGAAGTCGTGGCGTCGTGGATTCACAGCGCTGACGCCGGCGCGGTGTACGAGGTCCGCACGTCGACGCGTCATGGGGATGGGGGATGGAGCTCTTCCGAGCGGATCAACACGGAGCTGTCGCGACAGATCGTCTGGCTCGACGTTCGGCCCGACGCGAAGGGTCAGCGCTTCGCGGTGTGGCGCCAGGGCACGGAGTCCATCCCGGACGGCCTTCGCTTTCGCCGCTCGTTCACCGATGGCGGTTGGTCTCCAGAGGCTGCGCTCACGCCCGATGGCACCGTGCTCACGAGCGATCCGAGTCTCGAGGTCAGCCCCGATGGTTACGCGGTGCTGACCTGGCAGGGCTATTACCCACCCATCTTGGAGCCGGCGGTCCACGCGACACTGCTTCACCCCGATCGTTGGGTGGACACGAGCCTGGGTCTCATCGGCGGCGGCTTCGTTTCGACGCCATCCACCCTGGCGCTGGCGCGAGATGGTGGCCAGGCCGTCGTCGTGTGGAACGCAGTAGACGTCGGCGCGCTCGACTCGCGCCTGCGTGCAGACAATTGGGAATCGGCTGCGCAGTTTGCCCCCGTGGATGCCGGCATGATCGCGATGTCCCCCGTGGCCAGCATCGACGACCTGGGCTTCGTCACGGCGCTCTGGGGAACGTGGACTTCTTTGGAAGAGCAGATCTGGTCCGCGCACGAGAACGGCTCGGGGTGGAGCGCCCCCGAGCTGCTCGACGTGGTCTCGAGGCCGACGTTCATCCTCCACGCCACGAATGGAAGCGAGCGCGCACTCTCAGCGTGGGCCCGTGGAACATCCCTCCTCGTGCGGCGAACGGACGTGACCGGAGCGCAGCTCGACACGATCGACGGGCTGATCGTTGCCGGCTCACGGAATCTGCCCGTCGTGCTGGTGGGCGATTCGGGGGCCCGCTGGATCCTCGCGAACGTGTCTGAGTCTGGCTGGCGCGCGGTTGCCTTCGTGTGTCCTTGAAGACACGTATGCTCGCCCGCCATGGAGCGGATGCTGCAGGTCCACAGTCCTGAGGCGAAGTTCTGGGCGATCTCTGTCTCGGGTTCGACCATCACCATCCGCAGCGGTCCACTGCACACGCCGGGCACCTCGCGAAACATCGAGTGCAAGTCAGACGCGGCGGCGAAGACCACCGCTGATGCGCTCCTCGCGCAGCGAGTGAAGGACGGCTTCCGCGAAGTCGAAGCACCGAAGGAGCCCGCGAAGGCAGACCTCGACACCGAGCGTGCGCTGCTCCGCGACGACGTCGATGGCTGGACCGTGTTCGCCGACTCGTTGCTCGAATCGACCGAGGCGCTGCGCGGCGAATACATCGCGCTGCAAGTGCGCGCGGCTCGCAAGGAACGCGGAGCCGTCGGCAAGCAGAAAGCCTTCCTCCAGCAACACTTCGACGCGCTCGTCGGAGCTCCACTCGCAGCGGTGCACAAACAGGTCTTCCTCGATTGGCGCTTCGGGTACGCGCGCGCGGCGAGGATCTGGTCGAGTCCGCACTCGCCTCCGATCGGCGACGCGATCGAAGCGGTGTTGCAGAGCCCTGCGTGCCGATTTCTTCAGCGACTGGAGTTCGGATCGCCCGGCACCGAGGGTCGCTACGACGCCGCGCTGCGCACGCTGGCGAAGCTTCCGTGGCCTTCGCACCTCGACTCGCTCTTCCTGGGCAACTTCGACGTCAGCGCCGCAGGCCTGCTCGAATCAGCGTGGCCTCGGCTCGAGAGTCTCAACTCCCTCAGTCCGGTCTTCGATCGTCTTCGCTCCATCGAGATCCGCGCGATCCTCAATACCTTCGGTCGCGGCATCGTGCTGCCGAAGCTCGAGCGACTGGTGTTGATGCCGAGCGCGCTCGATGCGCGTTTGCTCACCGACCTGCTCGCGATCGAGGTGCCTCAGCTCAACGAGTTCGGAATCTCGTGCCGCGAGGCTCCGAAGACTGGCTGGGAAGGCTGGGCGCGCCTCGTGCGTCAGTGGGCGCTGCTCTCGAAGCTGAAGAAGCTCACGCTGCGCGAGTACCGCGGAGGCGCGATGGAGCTCCTCGAGCAAGTCGATGACGGATTGCTCAAGCTCGAGGTGGTCGACCTCACCGACTCTGTGCCCGTGGCCGACATCGATCGCCTCGCAGCGCTCGCTCCCAAGCTGAAGCACGCCACGCTGATCATCGGCAACGCGGTCACCGTCGGGCGCAAACTGAAGGACCTCTACCCCAGGCTCGACATGACCGAGGTCGAGGTGAAGAAGCCGAAAGCGCTCAGCGCCACTCAGTCCAGAAGACTCCGCGCCCAGCGTTACGCTGGCATTACCGAGTAGCTCCTGCGAATTGGGTATTCCCTCACCCCGACCCTCTCCCAGAGGGAGAGGGAGACTTTCGTCAATTCGTGTATGTGTCGCGCCATGCGTCACTCGCTTCTGTTGCTCGCTCTCACCACCGGCTGCGCCACCACCTCCGCCGTGAAGGAACCCACACCCATGAAGCTGACCTCGTCTCCGAAGGCCTCGAGTCTGCTCGCCGGCACGACCGCGAACTTCACCGCCACCTGCGACTCCACGCTCGCGTCGGCGAAGGCCAGGGTCGCCGAGCTGAAGGCGCTTCCTCCGGGCAGCGATCGACAGGTGCTCGCGCTCTACGACGAGGTCACCACCCTGATGTCGAACATGGGCGCGCGCTCCGGCCTCGCCAAGGAAGTGCACCCCGACGAGAAGTTCCGCGAGGCGTGCGAGAAGTGCGAGCAGCAGCTCGAGGCGTACAACGTCGAGCTCTCCCTCGATCGCGGCCTCTACGACGCGCTCTCGAAGGTCGACTCGAAGTCGCTCGATCCCGTGGGCGCGTTCTGGATGTTCAAGACCCTGCGCGAGTTCCGCCGCAGCGGCGTCGACCGTGACGAGGCCACGCGCGCCAAGGTGAAGGCGCTCAACGAGGAGCTGGTGAAGATCGGCCAGAGCTTCGGCCGCAACATTCGCGACGACGTGCGCACCGAGAAGTTCGACGCGAAGGAGCTCGAGGGCCTGCCCGCCGACTGGCTCGCTGCTCACGCGCCGGGCACCGACGGCAAGGTCGCGGTGACCACCAACACGCCCGACATCCTGCCCGTGATGATCTACGCGAAGAGCGGAAAGGTCCGCGAAGCGATGTGGCGCGCGTACCGCAACCGCGCCTACCCGGCGAACGTCGAGGTGCTCAAGTCACTCCTCACCAAGCGCCACGAGCTCGCCACCCTGCTCGGCTACAAGACGTGGGCCGCGTACATCACCGAGACGAAGATGGTGAAGAGCGCCGAGGCCGCCGCTGACTTCATCGAGAAGGGCCGCAACGCCACCCTCGCGCGCGCGCAGGCCGACATGGCGCAGCTGCTCGAGCGCAAGAAGAAGGACTTCCCCAACGCGACCTCCGTCGAGCCGTGGGAGCACCAGTACTTCGAAGATCGCGTGAAGCAGGAGTCGTACGGCCTCGACAGCCAGGCGCTCCGCAACTACTTCGAATACGGCAGCGTGAAGAAGGGCGTGATGGAGATCACCTCCACGCTCTTCGGCATTCGCTACGTCAAGGTGACTGACGCGCAGGTCTGGCACCCCGACGTGGAGACCTTCGACGTGTTCGAGGGTGAGCAGCTGCTGGGCCGCATTCACCTCGACATGCATCCGCGCGAGGGCAAGTACAAGCACGCGGCGGCGTTCGGTCTCACCGTGGGCCGCGCGGG
>CBIHPJ010000517.1:0-6855 GCA_966211295.1 uncultured Myxococcales bacterium
CTCACGCGGACCAACACGTCGTCATTGGCCGGTTAAGCGTCAACTTTGTTTGGGAGCAACCGCGCGGAATGCCGACGAAGTTTCCCAAACAAAGTTTACGTGTGCGCGCGTCTCGCGACCCACCACGAAGCTCCACTCAGCGAGTCACGAAGAGTCCGAAGCGAGAGGCCAGCGTGAAGCGAGCACGACGCTCGCTCACCGATACGACTACTTCCCTCGAAGCGACCGCCACTCCCGGTCGAGCGCTGCGTAGATCAACGAGTCGCACCACTCCCCCTTGAGCCACCAATTCTCCCTCAGGTGCGCCTCGCGCTTGAGCCCGAGCTTCTCCATCACGCGCGCTGAGCCGATGTTTCGCGGATCGCAGTCACCGTAGATGCGGTGAAGACCGAGCTGGTCGAACCCGAAGTCGACCAATGCGCGCGTCGCTTCGGTCGCGATGCCCTTGCCCCAGAGGTCGTGTCGCAGGTTGAACCAGAGCTCGGCTTCCTTGTGGTCGGGACGGCGGATCGCGAGACCGCATCGGCCAAGGTAGAGATCGTCCTTGGGCTCAGTCACCGCGAGATCGAACACCTTCCGCGGATTCTCGCTCTGCGCTGCGATCGACTTCGCGAGGTACTCCTTCGTGCCCGCTTCATCGACGACGTCGTTGCTCTGAAACCGGACGACGTTCGGATCGCTGTCGAGTCTCTGCGCTTCGACCCAGTCGTCACTCCGGATCTCTCGGAGCACCAGGCGCTTCGTGGTCAGTCTGATGGGATTCATGTTGCTGAATGACCTCCAAGCACGCGCGCCCTGACTCCTCCAGTGGAGACGAATCCACCGCCGTGGCTGGAGCGTGCACCTCGCAGTCTCACTCGCGAGTCCTGAGAACCCGCTCGCACCGAAGCCCTCACTGACCGCAGAAGCACTCTGGCGCGCAGCTTGCGAGCACGCACCTCCCGGAGGTGTACCGATGCTGGCTCGCGTGAGGTCCGGAGCGTTGATGGGTGTGGACGCGGTGGTGGTCGAGGTCGAGGTCGACATGTCCCTTGGAATGCCGATCTTCAACGTGGTCGGCCTTCCGGAGGGCGCGGTGCGCGAATCGAAGGTGCGCGTGATCTCCGCGCTCAAGAACGGAGGGTTCCAGCTCCCGATGAAGCGCATCACCGTGAATCTCGCCCCCGCGGATCTGAAGAAAGAGGGCGCCACCTTCGAGCTCCCCATCGCGCTCGGCGTGCTCGCCGCTGGAGGACTGATCGATCTCGAGCCGCTCCAGGGCTACCTCTTCGGAGGTGAGCTCGCGCTCGACGGCGCCCTGAAACCCATTCGCGGAGTGCTCCCGCTCGCCCTCGCTGCGCGCGACCACGGCTACCGCGGCGTGATGGTGCCGATGGCGAACGCCGGCGAAGCGGCGCTGGTCGACAAGATCGAAGTGCTCCCGGTCGAGTCGATCTCGCAGGCGGTGATGCACTTCACCGGAGAAGAGCGAATCACTCCGTACGATCGCTCACGGCCGCACCTCAGCCCCACCGTCGATCTCGCCGCCGTCGACATGTCCGAAGTGCGCGGCCAGGAAGACGTGAAGGACGCGCTCGAGCTCGCCGCGGCCGGAGGACACAACGTGATCCTCTGCGGCCCACCTGGCTCGGGGAAGACGATGCTCGCGCGCCGGCTCCCCGGAATTCTCCCGCGCATGACCTTCCAGGAAGAGCTCGAGGTCACCCGCATCTACTCCGTGCTCGGCTTGCTCAACGACGGGCAGGCGCTGATCAAAGAGCGCCCCTTCCGCGCGCCGCACCACACCATCAGCGACGCTGGCCTCGTGGGCGGTGGACCGCAGACGCGCCCCGGAGAGCTCTCCATGGCGCACCGCGGACTGCTCTTCCTCGACGAGCTCCCCGAGTTCCGAAGGCACGTGCTCGAGGTGCTGCGCCAGCCGCTCGAAGAAGGCGTGGTGCGCCTCGCGCGCGCGAACCAGCACGTCACCTATCAATGCCAGGTGATGTTGATGGCCGCGATGAACCCGTGCCCGTGCGGCTACTACAACGTGTCCGACCGCGAGTGCTCCTGCAAAGAGAACCGCCGCGTCGACTACTTCATGCGCATCTCGGGTCCGCTCCTCGATCGTTTCGACATCAGCATCGTCACCCGCGCCGTCGACGTGAAGATGCTCTCGCTCACCGGAAGAACCGAGAAACCGACGGCCTGGTATCGCGAGCGAGTGGAGGCAGCGCGCGCGATCGCCGCACATCGATTCCGCGACGATCCCGGCATCTACTGCAACGCGCAGATGGGACCGCGCCTGCTGCACGCCCATCTGAAGGCCACTCCGCAGGCGATGAGCATGCTCGAGACCTCCATCAGGAACTTCGGGCTGTCCGCGCGCGCGCACGACCGAATTCTCAAGCTCGCCCGCACGCGCGCTGACCTCGAAGGAAAGGAGATCGTGAGCGACATGGAAATGAAGTTCGCGATCGCGTGCCGCAACCTCGATCGCAAGGGCTGGTTCAAGGGAGTGGAAGCCGAGAAACACGACGCGAGGATGGCGGCGTTGCAGGTGCTGCGCGCGAAGACTCGTTCGCCATGAAATGACGGGGTAGGGTGCGCGGCATGAATCGCACTCTCGCCCTGTCCTGCGGTCTCCTCGTGTTCTCGGCTTGTGTCTCGGTTGAAGGCGCGCGTGAAGGCGCTGCGGAGCGCAACTGCAAGTTCGAAGAGCGCTGCGGCAACATCGGCTCTGGGAAGACCTACGCCACCAACGCCGAGTGCCTCACCGACAAGCGCGCCTTCTGGCAGAACCAGTGGCCCACGGATCGCTGCCAGGACCGCATCAACGGACAGACGCTCGATGTCTGCTACCAGGCGATCCAGAACACGCAGTGCAACAACATCGTCGACGCCATCGCCACGCTCTCCAAGTGTGGCTCGGACGACATTTGCACCGCGGGCTCCGCGCCCCAGGGCTGCAACTGCGGCAACGGCCAGACCTGCTGCAACAACGCGTGCGTGAACCTGCAGACCGATCGCAACAACTGCGGCGGCTGCGGCACCACCTGCGGTTCCGGCCTCAGCTGCTCGATGGGTCAGTGCCGCTGAGCTGAGTGGAGTTAGCGAGGACCGAACGACGAGAGCGCGAAGAACGCGCGGATCTTGTCGTTGGTCTCGCGCAGTCGCGAGCTGAGCGTGCGCACGAACGTCCACAGGAGCGTGGACGCCAGCTCCTTGTCCGTGAACATCACCTCGTCGAGCTTCTCGCGCGACAGCTCGTAGAGAAGGCAGCTCGTGTGCGCGATCGCATCAGCGCTGCGCGGGCCTTCTTCGATCAGGCTCATCTCGCCGAAGTACTGACCGCGCTCGAGAATCGCGAGCGCCTCCTCGCCGATGCCCGGCACCATCTTCGAGATGCGCACCTTGCCCTCGACGATGATGAACATCGACGTGCCCGGTGAGCCTTCTTTGAAGATGTGCGTGCTGCCAGCGAACTTCGACTCCTTGAGGGCAGCCGCCAGTTTGCGCAGCTGTGCCGACGTCATGCCCTCGAACAGCGCGACTTTTCTCAAGATTTCGACGTCCATCAGCTGTAGTTCGTAGCACACCGAAACCGAAGTCCGAGTTTCTGGCGCGAGCGCGTTAGATAGACGCCTCCCTGGTTGGAAGAAACCAAGTCTTGAAGGAGCGGTTCATGGAGAAGCGGAAAGTCGTCATCGTCGGTTCAGGTCCTGCTGGCTACACCGCTGCGATCTACGCGGCGCGCGCCAACCTCTCGCCCGTGGTGTTCGCGGGTGGCCCCGCCGACTCCGATGCCCGCCGCGTGCCTGGTGGCCAGCTGATGATCACCACCGAGGTCGAGAACTATCCCGGCTTCCCTGACTCCGTGACCGGCCCCGAGCTGATGGAGCGCTTCCAGAAGCAGGCCGAGCGCTTCCACACCACCGTGCACATGGAGAACGTGGTCTCGCTCGATCTGAGCAAGCGCCCGTTCCACGTGAAGGGCGAGTCGAAGGAGTACCTGGCGGAGACGGTGATCATCGCCACCGGGGCCTCCGCGAAGTGGCTGGGAGTCAAAGGCGAAGACGAGTTCATGAACCGCGGCGTGTCGGCCTGCGCCACCTGCGACGGGTTCTTCTTCAAGAACACCGACGTGATCGTGGTGGGCGGCGGCGATACCGCGATGGAAGAGGCGAACTACCTCTCGAAGATGTGCAGCTCGGTCACCGTGGTGCACCGCCGCGACACATTGCGCGCCTCGAAGATCATGCAGGAGCGCGCGCTCAACAACCCGAAGATCAAGTTCATCTGGGACTCGGCGATCGAAGAAGTGACCGGTGACCAGAAGGGCGTGACCGGCGCGATCGTGAAGAACCTGAAGACCGGTGATTCGAAGAAGGTCGACGCGAAGGGCGTGTTCGTCGCCATCGGCCACACCCCGACTACCGAGCTCTTCAAGGACGTGCTCAAGCTGCAGAGCAACGGCTACCTCTGGGTGCAGCCCGGCACGGCGAAGACTTCGATCGAGGGTGTGTTCGCCGCGGGCGACGTGAGCGACGCGACCTATCGCCAGGCGGTCACCGCCGCGGGCACGGGCTGCATGGCCGCGATCGAGGCCGAGCGCTGGATGACCGAGCACGGCATCGCGTGATGCTCAGGGCCTGAAGCAGCCCTCTGAGATCTGATTCATCCCGCTCGCGCACTTCAGGAACTTCTCGTTGAAGTCCATGCGGGTGGCGCTGGTGCAGATGGGGAGACGCTCCACGCAGTCGAAGTACTGGTGGAGCGAGGTCTCGTCCGTCTTGCTGCACGCGCTCATGGAAGTGTCGCAGGCCTTCGCGTCGAACGGCGTGCCGGGCAGCGTGTCCGGCGGGTAGCAGGCCGCGTGTCGCTCGGTGAAGGACTTGTTGAGCAGCTCGGCTCGCTCGCACACGTCCGCGCAGCCGGTGACGAGAAGCAGACTGAGGAGTGCGAGGCGCATCGAGAGGATCCCAAGTTTGCACGGATCGGTCTCAGATCCCAACGCGTGCACAACAGCCTCGGGGAGGCAGGGGCGAGCGGTTCTGCGCCGTGCTCGACTCGCACAGGCCTCTCTCCTCGGCCTTTCTTTCACTCGTCGAGCTCAGCTTCGACGCGTTTGGCTCGGAAAAGAGACCTGAAGGATGGACGTACAGAGGCCCGTACGCTCATCCCTCAGGTCGCCGAATTTCACGAAGCCACGTCACCACGTGACGAAAAGCCCGAGGCCGAGGGCCCGCGCGCTGCGAGCAACACACCAAGCCCTCACTCACCAACCGCCCTCGAGGCGTTTGCGGACCTCACTGCTCACCTTCTTGGTCGCTCGATCGCGAAGCGGTGCAGCTCTCGCGCCTTCCGCAGTGGCGCCGGCTTCTTCTCTTCACGCGTCGTCGCCAGACCGAGCAGCACCCCGAGCAGCAGCAGCGCGATCGTTCTCACGCCGCTTCCTCTGCCGGCTTCTCCTCCGGCGGCGGGCGCTGCGCGGTGAGGATCTTCGCCGCGACCTTCTCCATCTCCGCGGGGTGCTCGCGGAACCATTCCATCGCGCGCTCGCGGCCCTGGCCCAACCGTTCGCCCTCGAGCGAGAAGTGCGTGCCCGACTTCTCGAGGAGCCCCAGCGTGGTCCCGAGATCGACCACCTCGCCCGCGCGGTTGATGCCGCGGTTGTAGATGATGTCGAACTCCGCTTCCTGGAAGGGCGGGGCGACCTTGTTCTTCACCACCTTCACCTTGGTGCGCGAGCCGATCACCACGTCGCCGTCCTTCAAGTTCCCCGCCCGCCTGATCTCGCAGCGCACCGAGCTGTAGAACTTGAGCGCGTTGCCACCCGTCGTGGTCTCGGGGTTGCCGAACATCACGCCGATCTTCATGCGGATCTGGTTGATGAAGATGATCGTGGTGCCGCTGCGGCTCACCGCGCCCGTGAGCTTGCGCAGCGCCTGGCTCATCAACCGCGCCTGCACGCCCATGTGCGCATCGCCCATCTCGCCCTCGATCTCCGCGCGCGGCACGAGCGCCGCCACCGAGTCGATCACCACCAGGTCCACCGCGCCCGAGCGCACCAGGTGCTCGGTGATCTCCAGCGCCTGCTCTCCGGTGTCGGGCTGGGAGATGAGCAGCTCTTCCACTCTCACGCCCAGCTTGCGCGCGTAGCTCACGTCGAGCGCGTGCTCCGCGTCGATGAACGCCGCCACGCCGCCCATCGCCTGCACCTGCGCGATCGCGTGCAGCGTGAGCGTGGTCTTGCCCGACGACTCGTTGCCGAAGATCTCCACCACGCGGCCGCGCGGCAGACCGCCCACTCCGAGCGCGCGATCGAGCCCGACCGAGCCGGTGGGGATCACCGCCACCGGCTGAATCTCGGTCGTCTCGCCCATCTGCATCACCGCCCCTCGCCCGAACTGCTTCTCGATGGTCGCCACCGCTGCCGCCACCGCCTTCAACTTCTCACTCAACTTGCTCATCACCTGCCTCCATCCTGTTTGGGTTGGTCGCTTCGCCTGTCGCAGGCTGCGCCTGCAGTGGCCCAGCGTTCCGCTGTGCCGGCTCCGCTCCTGATCGCCGCGGAGTCCATTCCCCGCGGCTGGGGAAGCCACCGAGCAACGGGTGTGCCCACCTCTTTCTGTAGGGAGCGCGCGCGATCTCTTGGATCAGGTGCACGGTGCACAGACGCTCCACTTCGACTCTCGGGCGTGTACAAGGCACACCGTCGTGGATCCGAACTCGCCAGTCATGGCCGTGCTCGCGCTGGTGGGAGCGCTGGTGCTCCTGCGCTTCCAGGCCTGGCGCGCGCTGGTATGCCTGCGCCCCCAGTTGGTGAGGGTCGAGCTCGAGACTCCCGCGGACGTCACCGAGATTCCTCCCGAG
>CBIHPJ010000518.1:0-6850 GCA_966211295.1 uncultured Myxococcales bacterium
GGTCCTCGCTGCGCTCCGGTCCTGGCTGGTCCAGCGTTCCGCTAGACCGGCTCAGCTCCCTGCTTGGGAGGGCGAGCCGGTGAGGGTACGTTCCTCAAAGTGATCCGGCAGTGCAGCGCCGTCAGCCTCGTGCTTCTCGTTGGGTGCGCGATCGAGCTCGACGACATCGCCGGGAGGGCCTGTGACGATGCCCACCCCTGTCGCGCTCCCCGCGCGTGCGTCGCTGCGCGCTGCGTGGATCCGATGCTGCCCGACGGTGGTTCCACGACGGACTCTGGAGTCCCCGACAGCGGAATGCCGATTCCCGATGGAGGCAGCGGTAGCGACGCGGGGATGGCGCGTTGGCAGCAGCGGCTGCACGGCTTCACCAACACCACGATCGACACGGGCTGCATGCTGCAGATCGATACGGCGCGCGGGAACAACGTGATCGCCACCATCGTCGGGCCCGCTGACAACCAGGACACCGCGACCGCGGAGTTCCTTGCACCCACGCAGCTCCCACGCACGCTCGAGGGGCGAATCAAGGGACGCATCACGCTCGCCGCGCCGATCAACGTGAGTGGCTACGTGCCGCTGATCTTCCTCGGCACGCAGACGGGCCAGGCGTTCGTGCGTGCGGGCTTCGACAACCAGGGGCTGCTGGTGGTCGAGAGCGATCCGCAGACGGTGGGCGCGTCCTCGCTGGTCGAGCGCTTCTCGGTCGACGGTGGCTTCACCGCGGGTGATTGGATCATCGAGGTTTCGTACCGCGTGGGCACCGGGCGCGAAGTGCGCATCAATGACGCGGTGGTGAGCTACGCCCTCGTGAACGGCGGCGCGACGATGCCGCCCAACGAGCTCTCACTCGGTATCGCGCGCTACGACGGAACCACGGGTGGCGCGTTCACCGTCACGCTCTCGGGCTGGCAGCTGTCGGACGACCTCGCGGTGCCGCTGCCATGAGCTTGCTGCTCGCTCTCGTGCTGAGCGCTGGGCCGAATCCGTTTCTCGCGGAGGCGCTGGAGCACGAGCGCAATCTGGATTTCGAGAAGTGCGTCGAGCGGCTGAAGCAGGCGGCGACGCAGTGGAAGAGCACTCCGGACGAGCTGCGGGAGATCGAGCTACACGCGGGGTTGTGCCAGTTCAACCTGGGTCAGAAGAAGGCAGCGGCGGATCACTTCCGCACCGCGCTGCGGATCGATGAGAGCACTGAGCTTCCGCCGTATACGAATCCGAAGGCGGTGGAGCTCTTCCTCGACGTGAAGACGAAGCTGCGCGAGCCGCCGCCTCCGTTTCCGGAGAAGGATCTGCAGGACCCGGATCTTCAGACCGACACGCCGACGAAGACGAAGCTCGATCCGCGGCCTCCCGAGGTCGAGTCGCCGATCGGTCCGTTCATCGCGAAGCGCGCCGCTCCGTTGTCGCTCGGGGTGGTGAGTCTGGCGTCGTTCATCACCGCGATTGCGCTCGGTGCTCGCGCGCAAGCCCTCGCTGTCGAAGCGAACGCGGCGCACTTCGAGTCCGATTTCTATCGACTCGGTGATTCAGCCACGGGCTTCGCCGTGGGATCGACCATCGCGTGGATCGTGAGTGGCCTCGCAGCGATCGGCACTGGGTTCACCTGGTGGCTCACCGATCTCCCTCTCCCTGCGCCAGCGGTGAGAGGGGCAGGGGAGAGGGGCGCACTCCCGGTCGCAGAGCCCGATCGCTGAACACTGGTCACGAGTGACGCCCTCACCCCGCCCTCTCCCCGCTGGCGCAGGGAGAGGGAGCGCAATCGCGTTGACCAGTCGCCTCCTCCGCCTTACTTGCAGGCGCGATGTCCGAGAGTCGCCTCTCGCTGGTCCCCCCCACCGCGCCGATCAGCGGAGGCGAAAGTGTGTCCTCGCTCCGGGAACAGCTCGCGCCGGGCAAACGAATCCGCACCATTGGCCTGACGGGCACCACGCGCGCCTGGGTGCTCTCACGCCTCGCACGTCAGCTCGATGCCCCGCTCGTCTGCGTCACTGCCGATGATGACGCCGCCGATCTGCTCGCGAGCGACCTCGCCTTCTTCCTCGGTGGCGAAGGCACTCGGCTGAAACCCACCGTGGTGCGTCTGCCGTCAGACGAGGTGCTCCCCTGGGACGAGCTGGTGCCCGACGCGAACGTGGTCGCCGATCGACTGGGTGCGCTCTTCCACCTCGCTCACGGCGCGAAGTTCTCCGCGCTGGTGCTGAGTGTTCGCTCCCTGAGCCGCAAGGTCCTTCCGCTCAAGGTGATGCTCGAGCTGTCCGAGGTCGTGCGCGTCTCCGAAGATCACGGCCGCGACGTGCTCGCGCACAAGCTCACCGCGATGGGTTACCGCAACGCGCCGCTCGTGGAAGACGCGGGCACTTTCTCTCTCCGCGGAGACATCCTCGACGTCTTCCCCGCGCTTCACGAAGCGCCCGTGCGCCTCGAGTTCTTCGGCGACACCGTGGAGTCGATGCGCAGCTTCGACCCGACGAGCCAGCGCACCATCGACGCGATCAAAGAGCTCACCCTGCTCCCCGCGCGCGAGCTGTTCTTCTCCGACTCCACGCGACGCCAGGCGGAAGCCGCGGTACGCGAAGCGGCCGAGCAGCAACACGTGCCGACCTCGCGCGTGCGAGAGCGCCTCGAGCAGATCCGCGAAGGCATCGGAGTCGGAGGACTCGAGGGATTGCTCCCCGGCTTCTTCGAGGGCGGGCTCACCTCGATCTTCGAGTACCTCAAGCGCTGGCACCCTTCCCCGCTCATCTGGCTCGACGAGCCGAACGCGCAAGACCGCGCGCTGAGCGAGCTCGAGAGCGACATCGAGCGCAGCTACGCCGACGCGGTTCAACGGCAAGACCTCACGATGGCGCCCCCCACGCACTTCCTTTCCGAGGAAGAAGTGAACGCGGGGCTCGCTCGGTACCGCGTCGCCTCAGGTGGCGGACTCTCGCTCGACTCGAGCGGCGAGCCTCCGGTGACGTTCTCCTTCGGTGGCACGAAGGAGCTACGCGAAGCGATCAAGGTGCACCACGGCGAAGAGGGCGCGCTCGAGCCACTCATCGAGCGCATGAAGCTGTGGCGCGAAGACGGCCACCAGATCGTCGTCGCGTGCGGCACGCTCAGCCAGGCCGATCGTCTGAAGCGCCTCCTCACCGAGCGCGGCGTGAAGCCGAAGGTGCACTCCGAGCCCTTGCCCGAAGTCATCCCGGAAAAGGGTCCGCACCTCTACCTCGGTGAAGTGAGCTCGGGCTTCGTCGACGGCGCCGTGGGGCTCGTGGTGCTCTCCGACGAGGACATCTTCGGTCAGCGCGCGCGAAGAACCGCGCGCAGACGCCGCTCAGCCGCCGAAGGTTTCGCCGCGAGCTTCAAGGATCTGAAGGAAGGCGAGCTCTGCGTGCACGCCGACTTCGGGGTCTGCCGCTACGGCGGCCTGGTGACGATGCAGGTGAACCACGTCGCCGCCGACTTCCTGGTCCTCGAGTTCCACGGGAAGGACAAGGTCTACCTGCCGGTCAGCCGCATGCGGCTGGTCTCGAAGTTCACCGGCGGAGATCCCGCGAAGGTCACGCTCGATCGCCTCGGCACCAACGCGTTCGAGCGGCGCAAGGCGCAGGTGAAGGAGCAGCTGCTGCAGATGGCCGCCGAGCTCCTGCAGCTCTACGCCGAGCGCAAGGCACACCCGGGCTACGCCTTCCACGCGCCCGACCGCTACTTCCGGCAGTTCGAAGCGGACTTCGAATACGAGGAGACGCCCGATCAGCAGAAGGCGATCGACGACGTGATCGCCGACATGCAGAAGCGCGAGCCGATGGATCGCCTGGTCTGCGGCGACGTCGGCTACGGCAAGACCGAGGTCGCGATGCGCGCGGTGTTCAAGGCGGTGCTCGATCGCAAGCAGGTCGCGATCCTCGTGCCGACCACGCTGCTCGCGCACCAGCACTACACCAGCTTCAAGCGGCGCTTCGACGGCTACCCGGTGACGATGGACGTGATCTCGTCACTCCGTCGCGCGGGCGACATCAGAGAGACGTTGCAGAAGGCACGCGAGGGCAGAGTCGACGTGCTCATCGGCACGCACAAGCTGCTCAACAGTGAGGTCGGCTTCAAAGATCTCGGCCTGCTCGTGATCGACGAAGAGCAGCGCTTCGGCGTGAAGCAGAAGGAAGGCCTCAAGCGGCTCAAGACCACGGTCGACACGTTGACGCTCACCGCCACTCCGATTCCGCGCACGCTCAACATGGCGCTCTCGGGGATGAGAGATCTCTCGCTCATCACCACTCCGCCGGCGGAGCGGCGCGCGATTCGCACCTTCGTCAACAAGTTCGACACCGAGCAGATCAAGGAAGCGATCACGCGCGAGGTGCAGCGCGGCGGGCAGGTGTACTTCATTCACAACCGCGTGCAGTCCATCCGCTCGATGGAGAAGCTGGTGCGCGAGCTGGTGCCGAACGTCACGCTCGTGGTGGCGCACGGCCAGATGGGCGAAGGCGAGCTCGAGAAGGCGATGCTCGAATTCGTCGAGAAGCGCGCGCAGGTGTTGCTCGCGACCAGCATCGTAGAGAGCGGCATCGACATCGCGTCGGCCAACACGATGATCGTGAACCGCGCCGATCAATTCGGACTCTCGCAGCTGTACCAACTGCGCGGCCGCGTGGGACGGAGCAAGGAACGCGCGTACGCGTATCTCCTCGTGCCGCACGGACGAACGATCACGAAGGACGCAGAGAAGCGGCTCGAGGTGCTGCAGGCGTTCACCGAGCTCGGCGCGGGCTTCAACATCGCGAGTCACGATCTCGAGATCCGCGGCGCGGGCAGCCTGCTCGGCAAGGAACAGTCAGGCAGCATCGAAGCGGTGGGCTTCGAGCTGTACGCGACGCTCCTCGAGGAGGCGATCGCCGAGGTGCGCGGCGAGCCGACCAAGGAGCAGATCGAGCCCGACGTGAACCTGCCTCTCCCGGCGTTCCTCCCCGAGACATACGTGCCCGACGTGCACCAGCGACTGGTGCTCTACAAACGCTTTGCGCAGGCGCAGTCACCCGATGAGCTCGAGGATCTCCGCGGCGAGTGCGTCGATCGTTTCGGCGATGCGCCTGATGAGTTGGACGCGCTGCAGGACGTGATGCAGCTGAAGATCGATCTGCGAAAACTCGCGCTGCGGCAGATGGATGGTGGACCTGGGCGGCTGGTGGTGACGCTCGGCCAGGACGCGCGGCTCGACGGCGGAAAGCTCGCGAAGATGGTGCAAAAGTCGAAGGGCCTCTACCGCCTCACGCCCGATCTCAAACTGATCGTGAAGCTCGATTCTTCCGTCACCAGCCACGAGTTCGTTCCGGCGGCACGGAAAGTCCTGCGGGATTTGCAGGGCTGCGCTCGCTTCTGACGCGCTGGCTCGGTGCGTGGGGCAAACACCCGGCATCGCGAAGCATCCCCTTGGGGGATTCCCGGAGAGGCCTCACGGCCACCCGTATGCAGTGTCACGTTGGCATGCTCGATCTCGCGCTGACGACCCTGCTTTCGGTGGTCCCGCCGCTGGTCACGGCCGAAGGAGTGACGCTCCAGGAGGACGGAAAGCAACCGTGGAAGGCTCCGTTCATCGGCGTGCAGGTCGACGTTGGGGCGCCTGATGGGCTCGGCGCGTCGCTCGTGGTCACTCCGATTCGATATTTGCGCGTCTCGGTCGGCGGCTTGACCAACGGCGTCGGAGCAGGCGCGCGCGCGGGGCTCTCGCTCGTCGTATTTCCCCGCTCGGCTTTTCGTCCGCTGATCGGCGTCGATGGTGGCTACGTGTTCGGCGGACAGGGTGCGTGGTTGCCTCCGCTGCTCACCAACAAGGCGTGGAAGAACTCGGTCACCGGAGTGAACGTCGGCTTCCTCGACGCGCACGTGGGCTTCGAGCTCGGTTCGAAGAACGTGGCGTTCACGTTTCGCGCGGGACCGGCGTTGGTCGACGTGGGACCGGGCGCAGGGAGCCCGAAGGGGATCCGCATCAAGGGCACCCTGCCCTCGGCGCGGCTCGGGTTGATGGTGTTGTTCAACTAGTTCTCCCTCTCCCTGCGCAGCGGGGAGCGGGTCGGGGTGAGGGGCTACCTGAGCTGAACACTCGGAGTCTTCTGAGCACCGTCCACGATCAAGTCGGTCCCGCTCACCCAGCTCGCACGAGGAGAAAGCAGAAACGCCACCACATCGGCGACTTCATCGAGCGTGCCCATGCGTCCCCAGGGGAACTCTCGAGAGACGAACTCGGCGATCTTCTCGGGCATCTCCTTGGTGCGCTTCGCCCACGATCCACCCTCGAACAAGATGCTTCCGGGGCTCACGGTGTTGACGCGAATCTTCAGACTCGCGAGCTCACGCCCGAGCGACTCAGCGAGCGCGATCTCCGCCGCCTTCGACGCGCCGTACTGAGGACGAGGACCCGGCCGCGATCCGGAGATCGACGCGATGATCACCGCGCTCCCTCCACCCGCCGCCTGCAGATGCGGAGCGCCGGCGCGAATCAGCCGCGCTGCGTGGATCAAGTTCACCTCGAGCGTCTTCACCCAGTCTTCCGCGCTGGTCTCGAGGAAATTGCCGCCGAAAGTCCCGCCGACGTTCGCGACGAGTCCGTCCACGCGGCCGAGCGTCTTCGCTGAAGCTTCGACGAACTGCTCGACTCCCCCGGGCGCGAGGACGTCGACCTTCTCTCCGTGCACACTGACGCCGAGCGCGGAGAGTGACTCCACGGCCTTCGCGAGCGTCTCTTCAGTGCGACCGCAGATGCCGACGTGCGCGCCTTCTTCAGCGCATCGCCTCGCGATCGCATGACCGATGCCGCGCGTGCCGCCCGTGACGAGGATGACCTTGTCCTTCAGCTTCAGATCCATGGGGCACT
>CBIHPJ010000519.1:0-6844 GCA_966211295.1 uncultured Myxococcales bacterium
CTTCTTTGACCGTGTGACCTGGCTCCGATGAATTCGCAATTGGGACTCTGGGGCGAGTCTCCAGAGCGGAGCATCGGTGATGCGCCGTTGAGCATCTCAGCCCTTTTGAGTCCTCCCGGCCCGTACCTCGTCACAAGAGCCTCTTTGCCCAACTCGAGAGCCCGCAGGGATCGAGCAACGCACGAGATCGGCAGCTACCACTCACCGTCAGCAGCAAGACGCGCCTCGAGCTCAGCGCGCTGACGCCTCGTCCCCGAAGCTCACTTCTTCAACGACGTCGCCAGCTCCTCGTACAAATAGATCGCGCTCTTCACCGACTTCTCCCAATCAGCGAGGTGCAGGCTCTCGTTCTCCGAGTGCGCGTTCGTGTACGGATCCTCGACGCCGATGAGCAGCGCAGGCACGCCGCCGAGCTCCTTGCTGAACGGCTCGACGAAGGGAATCGATCCACCGCAGCCGATCGCGACCGACTTCACGCCGTAGCCCTTCTCCAGCGCGCGGAAAGCCGCCTGGAACGCCGGGCCCGAAGGATCCGTGTACCACCAGCCCGCGGCCGACTCCGGCTTCACCACGCACTCGAGGCCCCACGGGGTCGCCTTCTTGAGCGCGTCGATCAGCTTGTTCTGCACTTCGATGGGGTCGAGGTTCGGCACGAGGCGAATACCAACCCGCGCCCACGCCGACTCGCACACGATGTTGCGCGCGTCCTTCCGCGAGCTCGCCTGGATCGCATTCACCGTGAGCGAAGGCTGGCGCCAGTTGGTTTCCCACGGGTGGCGATCGCCACCCATCATCTGCACGCCAGGGAGCAGGCCCGCCTGCTTGCGGAACGTGTCGCGGTCGCCGGGCAGTGCGTTGATCGACGCCTTCTCGGCCTCGTTGAGCGGCTTCACCTTGTCGAGGATCCCGGGGATCGCGATGGTGCCGTCCGCGTTGGTGAGCGAGGCGAGCATCTTCGAGAGCGCCATCACCGGATCCGGCACGGGCCCGCCCCACATGCCCGAGTGGAGCGACTGCTTGAGCGCCTTCACCTCGACGTCCACGCACACCAGTCCGCGCAGCGCGGTCGTGATCGAAGGCAGGCCCGTCTCGAAGTTGCTCGTGTCGGTGAGCACGATGCAGTCGGCGGCGAGCATCTTGTGGTGCGCCTGGAGGAAGGCGGTGAGGTGGTGCGAACCGATCTCCTCCTCGCCCTCGATGATCACCTTCACGTTGAGCGGGAGCTGCTCGCCGGCCTTCAGCCACGCGTCGACCGCGCTGGTGTGCACCACGATGCCGGCCTTGTCGTCGGCGGAACCGCGCGCGTACAGACGGCCATCACGCTCGGTGGGCTCGAAGGGAGGCGACTTCCACGCCTCGGCATCGCCCGCGGGCTGCACGTCATGATGCGCGTACATGAGGATCGTCGGCTTGCCCGGCGCCTTCAGAATCTCGCCATACACGTAGGGGTGCGCTCCCTCGATCTCGAGGAGCTGCACATTGTCGAAGCCCCGCTTCTTGAGGAGCGCGGCAGTGGCGTTCGCGCTGTCGCGCACGTGCCTGGGATCGAAACCCTCGAACGAGACGGAGGGGATCCGCACCAGGGTCTTCAGGTCTTCCAGATACTCATTCTTCTGCGCGGCGAAGTGGGCGAGCGCCTTCTCTGTGGACGTGGGCATGAGCGGCTTCCTAGCGCATCGGTGGCCGTTACACTGAGCAGATGTCCCTCGCGCTGATCGTAGCGATGAGCCTCGGCCAGTCTCCGATGATGACCAGCATGCAGATGGACATGAAGACGTACTTCGAGGGCGAGAGCGCGGAGGCATGGGCCTTCGGCGGACTCGGAGTGACCTCGATCGCTGCGGGAGCGGTACTGCTCTCACGCAAAGAGACAGCCTCCGCTGGCGCTTCCGTGCCGCTCTTCGCCGTCGGTCTCATTCAACTCGCACTGGGAATCGGCCTCTGGATCCGCACCCCGCCCCAGGTCGCCGCGCTGGAGACGCAGCTCACGAAGAGTCCGAAGGAGTACGCGTTGGCCGAACGCACACGCATGGAGCGCGTGATGAAGGGCTTCGCCGTCTACAAAGCAGTCGAGGTCGGGCTCTTCTTCGGGGGAGTCGGACTCGCTGGTGTCGGTGGTGTCGTGCGTTCTGACTTCGCGCTGGGCGCTGGCTTCTCCCTCGCGCTCGAGTCGCTGGCGATGTTGATCCTCGATTTCTTCGCCGAGGCGCGCGGTCGGGCCTACGAGACCGCGCTGGTTGGCTTTAGATTCTGAATCAGTGCAGCGGACGCCGTTTCAGCTCTTGTTGGCCGATATCGATGCGCCGCTCGTCGCAGCGTGGCGCCGTGAGTTTGCTGGCGACCCCAACGTGACTGTCGAAGAGGGCGACCTCATCGGCCTCGCGACGAACACCATCGTGTCTCCGGCGAACAGCATGGGACTGATGGACGGTGGCTTCGATGAGCTCCTCGTTCGTCGCTTCGGTACCCAGCTCGAAGCGAAGGTGATGAAGGCGATTGCCCAGCGACCGGAAGGTGAGCTCCCGGTGGGCGCCGCGGTCTTCGTGGAGACCGGCGATCCGATCATCCCGAATTTGATCGCAGCTCCCACCATGCGCATCCCCGAGGCGGTGCCGCCGTCGCACGCGTACTTCGCGATGTCGGCGATCTTGAAGACCGCGACCGCGCACTCCACGAAGGTCACTCGAGTCTGTTGCCCCGGACTTGCGACAGGCATCGGTCGCGTGAGCGCGGACGACGCCGCGCGCGAGATGGCCGCTGCCTGGCGGAAGTGGATTCAGACGCTGCGATAGTTAGTGCCTCGGCCCTCGGGACTCGCGCGCCGCGCGCCCACGACGCCAATACTGAGCGAACGTCTGCTTGAACGGCTCCGCGAAGGCCTTCAGCTCGTCGAGGTTCACCTTCGTCGTCTTGCTGCCTGCGCCGTACGTGATGAGCATCATCGCGTCTTCGATGGCCACGGAGTGCATGTCGGCGAACTCGATCTGCTCTCCATCGAGCAGGACGATCCCGAGATAGGTGAGCCCCACGAAGCCGTCCTTCGAAGGGAAGCGCACGCTCGGGAAGAATCGGACCACCAGCTGCCGCTCCTCCTCGGTCGCGGGGAGATAGCGGTACGCGAGGCTCAGCTCGTGGTTCCGCTTGAAGCGTGCCTCGTACGCGGTCCAGAGCCGCAGCTCGATCGCCGCACCGGTGAGCACCTCGTCAGCCCACGTCTTCTGAGGTCTCGTCTCGAAGATCCGCGGAGCGTCCTCGAGCCGCACCGCTGAACCCACGTTGGAGAAGCGCTCATCGAGCGGAGGATGCGAATCGAACGGATGCGGAACACGCAGCGTCTTCACCTGCTCGAGGAACCGCTGCGTAGCGACGTGCGCCGGCAGCCCCGCATCGATGCGCGCGCGAAGCCCGAGGTCCGTCGCGTGAACCTTGTGCTGATCGAACAGCTCGTTCTCGGTGTGGTGACGGAAGCTCGAGTAGCCGGCGACCTTCAAGAGTGCCCGGCCGAGATCATCAGCCGAGGTCAGCTTCGCGGCCTCCGTATCCGCGGCGAGCTCACGTCGACGCTGCTCCTTCTTGAGCGCGAGCACGAAGGCGGAGCGGAACAGCAACATCACGTGCGCCGCGGGCCGGGTCACTCCACCTTCCATCAACGTCATCCAGTATTGCTCATGGCGCACCAGCTCAGGAGAGAGCTTCGCCAACGCCTCGGTGTCTCCCGCGCGGAAATGTGCGAGCTCGTGGCTGAACACCGCGTCTGCCTCTGACTGAGAGAGCACGCGCATCAGCGGCAGGCTCAGGTACAGCACCCTGCCCTCGAGGCTCTGGCCGGTGGTCAGCCGCAAGGGCAGCTCGGTGACGAAGAAGTTGTCGTCGATGCCCGCGACGATCGCGCCTGGAGGCTCCGTGCCCAGCCGCGCGGCGAGCTCACGCACGCGCGCCCAGATCTCCGGCGCGTCACTCTCGGCGATCACCTCTGCCTCGAGCGCAGGGAACGGAGGCGGCAGGCGAAACACCGCGCGCATCACGGCTGCCACCAGCAGCACCGCGAGGAACCCCGCCAGCACCATCAGCTTCGGCGCGAAGACGTTCACCAACAACGCGGTGACCCAATACGAGAGCCAGACGGCGAGCAGGCCCTGCAGCACCGACTCGATGACGATGATCGCCATCAGCCCGCGCCACCCGACCATGAACGCCCAGTACTGAGAACGGGCCGAGCGGTACGCGATGAGCCCGAGCACTCCGATGAAGAGGAAGGCGAACAGCCCGAGGCCCGCGGAGCACAGCGCCAGCCGCTCAGCCCAGAGGAACTGCACGCGACTCGGCCCTTCGATCTTCGACACGCCATACGCCGCGAAGCCCACTGCGCCCAACGGCAGCAGGAAGAACGTCAGCGCCGGAAGCACGAAGAGCTTGAGGAAGCCCTGTGCGAGGGCTTTGGCGACGTCCATCTTTCGCTACTAATCGCCAGGCGACGCCGTGGTGCGGGGCGCTTTACGACCTGTGCAACAAGGTTCACACGCTCCCCACTGAAGGCAGCGGAATCTCACCGGAGGTGGGTGGCTGCGGGCCTGCAAGTGGGCGGCGCATGACTTTCGCCCTGCTCGCCATCCTCGCCGCCGCCCCCATCGTCCCGCCTCCGCTGGTGGAGGCAGACGTCACGGTTCAGCGCATCGATCCTCGGCCCGCGCGTCTCAAGTACTCGGGGACGGCGCTCGATGGGTACCACCTGGTGGAGACGCCGAACTGGACCGCGATCGCCACGGGGCTCGCGATCTTCGGCGTGGCCTATGTCCCCTGGGGCCTCATGGGCGCGGCGCTCGGCAGCCCGGAGAACCTCGTGCCGATCATCGGACCGGCCCTCGCTTACCGGCCCGCGACCGGTTGGTTCTCGGAGCTGGGCAACACCCTCGCGCTGTTCTTCATCACCGTCGACGTGTTGGCGCAGTTCGCGGGAGTCACCACGACCGTGGTCGGCCTGTTCACGAAACGCCGATGGTTGCAGCGCGACGACGCCGCGCCCGCTATCTCCTTCGTGCCGTCGGCAGCCGGAGCGGACTTTGGCGCGAGTGTGATCGGAAGATTCTAAAATGATGGTCGTTGGTCTGAGCTTGTTGATCCTCGCGGCCGAACCCGCGTGCCCGCCGTGTGCCACCGGAGCGCAGTGCATCGACGGGAAATGTCAGTTCACCTGCCAGAGCAACGCCGACTGCAGACCCGCGCACGTCTGTTTGGACGTGGGGATCTGTGACGACGAGCTCCCGCTGGTCCCGGGCCAACCGCGAATGATCAAACGCGGCGACGCCACACACCCCTCCCACTTTCGCTACGCAGGCACGGTGCCCGAGGGCTACGTCCGCAAGCAGGCGCCCAATTGGTGGGGCGTGTTGAGAGGCGTCATCGTGTTCTCGGTCGGCTACGGCGGCGCGCAGCTCACCGCCGCGAGCGCCGGCAACTGGAACACCAAGGTGCTCATCCCGGTCGCGGGTCCAGCCTTCAGTCTCGCGCCTGTGGATCCCTCTGCGCTGAGCGTGATCGCCGTCACCGGCGAGATCCTCTTCCAGGTGGTCGGCGTGGCGTTGATCGTCGCTGGCTTCGCGATCCCCGAGTACTGGCTGGAGCACGCACCGGTCACGCTCGTGCCCACCGCCTCAGGCGCGAGCCTCGTGGGCCGCTTCTAATCTCCCTCGCCCTGCGGAGCGGGGAGAGGGGCGAGCGCGCCTAGAGCTGTCCGAGCACTACGTGGCATCCGAGGCCACCGTTCGTCACATCGTGCGTCTCAGAAATCCTAAGGCCGAGGTGCTCCGCACCGTTCTCGAGCAGAAACCCGAAGTACCAACCAGCACAGGCCGCAGTGAGTGACTTGCCCAGCGCGCGGTAGAGCTGGCCGAGCTCGTCTCGTTCACCGACTCGTTTGCCGTAAGGCAAATTGCCGATCACCAGTCCCGAGTCGCCGCGCTTCACGAGCTTGGTGGCGTCGATGCGCTCGAGCTTGAGCGACTCGAAGACTCCGGCGCGCTTCGCGTTTCTGCGCGCGGTGCCGAGGGCTCCGGAGTTGAGGTCGCTGCCGGTGATGTTGGCTTTCACTCCGGCTCGCTCGCGCGGCAACGCGCGCCACGACTTCTCGTCATGCGAGGGGAACTTCTCGAAGGCGAAGCTGCGATTGCGGCCGGGGGCGAGGCCTTGCGCTATCTCCGCGGCCTCGATGATCAACGTGCCTGAGCCGCACATCACGTCCCATAGCGGCTCTTCGGGGTTCCACTTCGCGAGTCGCAACACTCCGGCGGCGAGGGTTTCTCGCATCGGCGCGCGGCCGACTTCCTGACGGTAGCCGCGGAAGTGGAGGAGCTCACCACTCGTGTCGATGCTCACCTGGCAGCCGCTCTTCGTTCCTCTGAGCAACAGCTTCGGCGCGCCGGGAGTGGAAGGAAGTACGCCGCCCCACTTCCCCGGATCGATTCCGAAGGCGTCGATCTCGTAGTCAGTGCCGTACGCGCTGAGATTGAGCTTTCGAAGATCTGAGGGCGTCGCGACTTCGGCGACTCGCAGCAGGACGCGGCTCGCGATTCGGCTCCAGAGATTCAGTGTTCGGTAGTCGCCTTCGAGTTCGACTCCGCCGCTCACGGGCGCGCACTGGAAGCCGAGATCAGTGATCTCTTCGGCGAGGACTTCTTCGAGTCCCGGCGTGCAGCCTGCGAAGAGTGTGTTTTGCACGTGCGCCCCTCACCCCGACCCTCTCCCCGCTCCGCAGGGAGAGGGAGGAACTAGATCCCGAGGGTCCTCACGAGCTTGGGACGAACACCCCTCTGTGAAAGAAGTGCTTCGAGCCGCTTCTTCGCGAACC
>CBIHPJ010000520.1:0-6776 GCA_966211295.1 uncultured Myxococcales bacterium
TGCGGAGCGTGCGGAGCGGGGAGAGGGTTGGGGAGAGGGGCGAGCGCCTCATCACCACTCTCGATCCGCTTCTTTGAATACGCCGCCCTTCTCATCCGCCTTCTGCATCGACCCGTTGTGAGGTTTGTTCTGCGCCGTGACGACGTCACCCAAGCCGCGCGGCCCGCTCTTCTGGATCCTCGTCATCGGTGGCGTCGTGACAGTCGGCTGCTGCATGACGACGGCTCTCATCGCGACGCTCGGAGTACTCGCGAGCGAGCCCGACTCCGCTGCTTCAAACACCGGCGGCACTCGGAGCAACAGCGCGGGGAGCGAGTTCCTCATCGCCGTCGAGATCGCACGCGGCAGCAGCCTCACCACCTCGCTCCCCGGCGCCCGCTGGATGGATCAGTTCGGCAGCGCGGTGAACCACGTCGTGGGCCGCGTCGGCGACTTCCAGTGGGTTCAGACCAACACTTCGGGCTCGCTCTACGAGCTCATCTTCGACGACGACGGCGGATACATCTGGAACTGGGCTTCGAACATGACGATGAACGGCCTGAAGTCGGAGTCGCACTGCGCGGAGAAAGGCGAGTGGGAACTCTCCGGCACCCAGCTCACGCTCAAGCCGTCATCACAGAAGTGCGTGTACTCGTCGGGCGGAGTCGGCCAGGAAGAGGAGGACAAGGACCTCAACCAGCGCAGCTACCAGGCCGTCGATCTCACCCTCGAGACGCTCAACGATCCGAAGCAGCAGGTACCCGCCGTGTTGATGATCGGCCCGCGCGCCAGGTGGGACACGGGCTACGGCGAGGTCGTCACCCTGAAACTGCAACGGCTCGCGGAGTGAGGAAGCCCCTCACCCCGACCCTCTCCCCGCTGCGCAGGGAGAGGGAGCAACGGTGACTTAGTTCCGCTTGTACATCGTCATCACGCACGCGCCGCCGAGACCCAGGTTGTGCTGGATCGCGACCTTCGCGTTCGGGACCTGGCGATCACCGGCGGTGCCGCGCAGGTGCCACACGAGCTCGGTGCACTGCGCGAGGCCCGTGGCGCCCAGCGGGTGACCCTTCGAGAGCAGGCCGCCCGAGGGGTTCACCACGAACTTGCCGCCGTAGGTGTTGTCGTTCTCTTCGATGAACTTTTCCGCGCCGCCCTCGGGGCACAGACCGATCGCCTCGTAGGTCAGCAGCTCGTTCGCGGTGAAGCAGTCGTGCAGCTCGACCACCTGCGCGTCCTTCGGGCCCGTGCCGGTCTTCTCGTACAGCTCGTTCGCGACGGCCTTCGCCATGTCGTAGCCGACCATCTTCATCATCGAGTTTCCGTCGAAGCTCGACGCGAAGTCGGTCTTCATCACCTGGCCCGCGATGTTCACCACGGGCTTGAGGCCCTTGCGCTTGGCGAACTCATCGCTGCAGAGGATCGCCGCGGCCGCGCCACACGTCGGCGGGCAGCACTGGAAGCGGGTGAGCGGATCGAACACGTCCTCGGAGGCGAGGATCTGCTCCACCGACAGCACCTCGCGGAAAAGCGCGAACGGGTTCTTCGCCGCGTGCTGGCGCGCCTTCGCGGAGATCTTCGCGAAGGTCTCGCGCTTGGTGCCGTGCTTCCAGCGGTACTCACGCGCCGCGCCGCCGAACATCTGCGCCGCGAACGGAGCCTGGTTCACGCCCTGCTCCGCGTTCATCACGTCGACGTGCTTGTCGAGCGGGTTGGTGCGGTCGTTCCACGCCGCCGCCAGCGCGCCCTTCTGCATCTGCTCGAAGCCGACGGCGAGCACGCACTCCGCGAGGCCGCCCTCGATCGCCTGACGCGCGAGGTAGAGCGCGGTCGAGCCCGTGGAGCAGTTGTTGTTCACGTTGATCACCGGAATGCCGGTGGTGCCGACCGAGTACACCGCGCGCTGACCGCAGGTGCTGTCACCGAACACGTAGCCCGCGTACGCCTGCTCGACTTCCTTGAAGTCCACACCGGCGTCCTTCAGCGCGTCGGTGATGGCGCCCTTCGCCATCACTTCGTAGCCATCACTCGCTCCAGGCTTCGCGAACTTCACCATTCCGACGCCGAGGACATTGACTTTGCGACCCATGAGTTTGTGCTCCTTGTTCTTTGCGAAAAGTTGGAAAGGAAAAGTTCAGACGAGCGACTTGAGGAAGCCGAGGCGGTGCGCCGGGGCGACGTCACCGTCCACGCGCAGCTGGCCGTGCTGGTAGAGGCTCTGCGCGCTCTCACCCTTCGTCAGCGCGCCGAGCGCCTCGTCGGTGAGGATGATGCGCGTGCCCGCCTTCGCGTCGAAGCCCGGCTTCACCGCGCCGGCCTTGAAGTCGGCGGTGAACTCGAAGCCCGCGTCCTTCACCTTGAAGGAGATGACCGCGTCGACTTCCTTGGCGAGGCCCGGGTTCTTCGCGAGTCGCTCCTGGAGCGCCTTGAAGATCTTCGGAGCGAGCACCTCGTCCGAGGAGGGCGAAGCAGCAGCAGGAGCCGAACCCGCCGCGGCAGGAGCCGCACCAGCAGCCGGCATCGCGGAACGATCGATCTTCTTGAGGAAGTCGAGCTTCTGCGAGGCCATCACGTTGCCGGTGATCTTCAGCTTGCCGCCCTGGAACAGCTTCATCGGGTCGGCCTTGCCACTGACCATGTCGAGCCAGTCGCCGTTGCTGAGCGCGAGCGTGCAGTCGGCCTTCTCTGCCTTGCCTTCGGCGACCGTGCCCTTCTTCAGATCGAGCACCCAGTTCGAGTCCGGCTTCGAGATGTTGAACTGGTAGACCATGTTGATCTTCGTGAGCTCGGGCGTCTTCGCCACGTGCTGCTTGATGCCCTCGAAGGTCATCGCAGCCGTGATCTCCGGAGCGGCAGCAGCAGGAGCCGCAGCAGCAGGAGCGCCAGCCGCCGCGGTGGGCATCGCGGAACGATCGATCTTCTTGAGGAAGTCGAGCTTCTGCGAAGCCATCACGTTGCCGGTGATCTTCAGCTTGCCGCCCTGGAACAGCTTCATCGGGTCGGCCTTGCCGCTCACCATGTCGAGCCAGTCGGCGTTCGAGAGCGCGAGCGTGCAGTCGGCCTTCTCCGCCTTGCCCTCGCTGACTGCGCCCTTCTTGAGATCGACCACCCACGACGAGTCCGGCTTCGCCAGGTTGAACTGGTAGACGATGCCGATCTTCGTGAGGTCGGGGTTCTTCTCGACGTGCTGCTTGATGCCCTCGAAGGTCATCGCAGCGGTGATCTCGGCCGAAGCGGCCGGAGCAGCAGCCGCGGCAGCCTGAGCAGCCGGCTTCGCCTTGGGCTTCGGGATCTCCGGGTAGAACTCGACGACGCCGTTGCTGAGCACGACCTTGTTGCGCTCGACGACGGTGGCGCGGATGAGCACCTTGAGATCGCTCTCCTTCCACATCTCCACTTTGAGCGTCTCACCGGGGAACACCGAGTCGGCGAAGCGCACCTTGATGCTCTTGAAGGTGCGGGGATCGCCCTTCGCGAACGCATTCACCACCGCGCGGCCGGCGTAACCGAACGTGCAGAGGCCGTGGAGGATCGGCTTCTCGAAGCCGAACATGGTGGCGAACTCCGGATCCACGTGGAGCGGGTTCCAGTCGCCAGAGAGGCGGTACAGCAGCGCCTGGTTCTCCGAGGTCTTCTCGGTGATCACCGCGTCAGGAGCGCGCTCCGGAGCCTGGTTCTGCTCGGTCGCGGGGCCACGATCGCCGCCCCAACCACCAGCGCCCTTCACCACCATCGAGATGTCGTTGCTGATCAGCAGCTCGCCGGTCTTCGCGTCGTAGCTGTCGAGGTGCGTGACCACCACCGCGTGCTTGCCCTTGTCGAAGATCTCCTTGATGCGCGCCTTGTGCTTCAGGGTGGCGTTCGCGGGGAGCGGGCGCGTCACCTCGAGGTACTGCTCGCCGTGGAGGATGCGATCGAGCCCGTAGTTGAGGCCCGGCGCGGTCTGTCCCTCAACCGCCATCTTGAAGATCGCGTTGAGCGCGGGCACCACGCCGTAGGTGGGCAGCGCGTAGAAGCCGTCGCCGTTGCGCTCGTAGACGAGGTGCAGATCCTTCGGGTCAGAAGGCTTGGCACCCGCGCCCACGCCAATCGCATACAGCGCGAGGTCGCGCTCGTCGTACGACGACACGAGCTCGGGCAGCTCGTAACCGAGCGCCTGGTCGACATCGATGAACTCGTTGCCGCCTTTCGACTTGGTGGACAGGTTCTGCATCACGGTCGAGAGCGACTCGGTGATGTTCGCGGGGTGGGTGACGTGCTTCCAGTCGGTCACGTGCTCCCAGTTCGCCTGCACCTGCTCGGGCGAGATATCGCGGCCGAGCTTGAAGAGCTTCCCTTCGGTGCGCTCCCAGCGGAGCTTGCCGAAGTAACCGCCACCGACTTCGTACAGGCCGCCGTTCTCCTGGCAGGTGTCGTGCGCGAGCCACGCCACCAGCGGGGTGACGTACTCAGGCTTCAGGTTCTCGAGCACGTCCTTCGGGAGCACGGTCTCGGTGAGGCGCGAGGCGGCGATGGGCGCGATGGTGTTGCAGCGCACGTTCTTCTTCTCGCCTTCGATCGCGAGCGTGTTGGAGAGACCCACCAGCGCGAGCTTCGCGGCCGAGTAGTTCGCCTGGCCGAAGTTGCCGTAGATGCCGGCGGCCGACGCCGTGAAGATGATGCGGCCGTAGCCCTGTTCCTGCATGTACGGCCACGCGGCGTGGCTGGTGCGGAACGCGCCGTTCACGTGCACGCGGAAGATCAGGTCCCAATCGTCCTTCGTCATCTTCTTGAAGCTGACGTCGCGCAGGATGCCCGCGTTGTTGATCAGCACGTCGATGCGGCCGAAGGAGTCGATCGCGGTCTTGACGATCTTGTCGCCGTCCTCGACGGAGTCGTAGTTCGCCACGGCCTTGCCGCCAGCGGCCTTGATCTCCTCCACCACCTTGTCAGCCGCGGCCGAGCTCTTGCCGCCACCGGTCGCCGTGCCACCGAGATCGTTCACCACCACCGAGGCGCCGCGCTTGCCGAAGAAGAGCGCGTGGCTCCTTCCCAGGCCGGCGCCTGCGCCGGTGACGACGACGACTTTTCCATCGAAACGAAGCTCGGAACCCATGTGGACGTACCCTTTCGGACTGCTCGAACGGCGTGGATGCCGCTTTGGAGCAGAAAATTGATTCTGGAGTCAATATCTGATCGTTGATCAGTAACAACACCGCGTCATTCCGCCGGTTAGTCTGCGCGCCCGATGTCAGACGAACGGCTCGACGGTCCACGCGCTGAGGCATTTCTCGCCGCTTCCATGTCGCTCGCGCGCGACGCGGCGACGTCTCCGACCTGGTTCGAGCTCTCGGTGCGCGCGTTGGAAGCGGCGTACTCCGAACGGCCACTCCTCGCGGCGCCCACGTTGGTGTTCGATCTCGCGGCGCTGCTGCATGGAGAGCGGCTCCTCCCCGTTCCTCCGCACGGCCTCGAGCCCGTGCGTGAGGCGATGCGTGGCTACGAAGATCACGTGCTCGCTCGTCTCACCGCGGATCGCCGGTGGACTCGGCTCACCGAGGCGATCGCCGGACTGCCCAAAGAGCTCAGAGCGGCCGCGGTGGGCCTGGTCACGGCGCAGCTCCTGGGAAGGCTCAAGCTGAACACCGGCACCGGCGTGAGCACGGGCCTGGTGCGCCGCTTCGCCACCCGTCCTCCGGAAGAAGTGCTCGAGGCTGGCCGCGCTGCGCTCTACGACGAAGACACCGCGGGACGCGTGGTGGAAGGACTCAACGAGCTCTCCCGCGCCGCGCGTCGCACGCGTGAGCTCTTGAGCGACGCCGAGGTCTTCTTGATGGAGAACCTCGCCGCGCTCAAAGGCCTCGCCGCGCGCGTGGCGTTGGGTCAGCTCGCGGAAGTGGCGCAGGCGGTGGATGAGCACCTCCCCACTCGACTCCGTGGCCAGGTCTTCGAAGACGGCGACGCGCCCACTTCGCTCGAAGAAGACTCCGCGTATCCCGTCGGCGGCTTCTCCAGCATCAGCACCCAGGGGAGCGTGGAGAACCTCGTCACCAGCGAGCTCATCTACATGGAGCAGGGCGACGCGCCCGATCTCCGTCCCGACTTGTTCGACGTGCGCTTCGTCGAAGGCGAGCTGCTCTATTACGCGCGCGACGAGTCGGTGGCCGTCCGCAAGAAGCGCACGCTGGTGTTGGTGTTCGATTCGTCGCTCGTGCGTTGCCGCGTGAAGGACGCAGGCGAGGCGTATCAGCGGCTGGTGTGGTTGCTGGGCTCTGTCACCGCGCTCATCCGCAAGCTCTCCGAGTGGCTCAACACCGAGGCACTGCGCTTCGAGCTGATCTTCATCAGCGACGCCGAAGAGCAGACGCTCGCGGAAGAAGAAGGCGTGCTGTCTCTGCTGCTGCGTGAGTTTCGCGAGCGCGGTCAGGTCGACGTGCATCGCACCGACTCCACGACGGGCGCGATCCGTGCCGCAAGAGAGCAACACAGGGGGAGGGCGCGCGTGATGGTGTTCGCTACCAAGATTCCTTCAGGGCTCGAGGGTCCGTCGGCTGCCGACGCGATCATCGATGCGAGTGGTCCTCGTCCGCGCGTGCTCTGGGCCGAGGCCAGCTCGATGCCTGAGCCCGTGACTGCCAACGCTGCCGAAGCGTGGGCGGAGACGACGCGTCAGCTCCTCGACGGCCTGCTGAAGAAGCGATGAGCGAGCAGCGCCCTCCCGAAATCGAGGGGGCGTCCCCTCGGGCATTTCGCAGGTGCGCGGGCTCTGACTGAGTGTCTCCCTCTCCCCGCGGGAGCGGGTCGGGGTGAGGCAGACA